>CAZYQL010000052.1:0-23975 GCA_964650055.1 uncultured Phycisphaeraceae bacterium
ACTGTCCGGGCGGACAGGAACCGGACAGCCGGCGGACATGACCCATCGGCCCGGGCATGGGCAAAAACGCAGGGCGGACGTCCGCCGGACATGGGGCGGACATCGGTCAAGTGTTGCACTGAAAACGAGTTGGATTCAAATCAACCCGGAGAGGGTATGCGAGGCGGACATGGCCGGGGTTTGGGGGCGGTTGATGGCTGGGTTTGAGGCTGGAATTAAGGTTGGGCTTGGCTCACAAGAGCACTTTCACAATCATCCTCGACGCTGTCGCGGCGGCGAGGAAGTAGAGGATCAGCGTGAAGAGTTTCGCATCAATTCGGCGGTTGAGCCAGACGCCGGCGAGACAACCTACGGGGACGATGGCGAGGTAGGGCGCGATGAAGGCGAGGGTGTCGGCGGTGATGATGCGGTTGAAGGTGATGAAGGCGATGAACTTGCCGGCGTTGACGACGAGGAAGTAGGTGAGCACGGTGGTCATGTAGTGTTGCTTGCTCAGTTTCATTTGCAGAAGCAGCAAGGCCATGAGTACGCCGGCGGAGTTGGTGAGGGTGGAGAGAAAGGCTTCGAAGATGCCGACGGTGATGGTGGCGACAGTGCCACAGGGCATCTGCGGGGCGGTGCGTCCGGTGAGGCGGTAGAGCTGCATGAGGATGATGCAGAGGCTGACCGAGCCGATGAGGAGCGCGAGGATATTGTTGAGGATGTGCTGATGGTCAGCGAAGGAGATTTGCATGAGTCGCAGGGCGAGGGAGCCGAGGATGACGCCGACAACTGCGGCGGGCAGGAGTTGTTTGAGGAGCGGCCAGTGGTAGTTGCGTGGGTGGCAGGCGATGGAGCAGAGGTCGCCGACGACGAAGGCGGGGAGCGTGACGGCCAGGACACGCGGGCTGGGGGAGATGACCATGGCCATGAGGGGTGTGACGACGATGCCGATGCCGCCGCCGAAACCTGCTTTGCCCAGGCCGACAATGAACATCGCGGCACAGATGATGGTGATGGTCAGCCAAGGGGCGACGTCGGTGGGATTCACGTGGTCAGCAGCAGCGGCGAGAAGGAACATGAGGGCAAGATAGCATGGGGAAAAATTGACAATATTCGCTCCACATCAGAGTTCGCTTAAGGAGCCGCGACTCAACGAGTCGCGGACGCTACCGGCCTCTTGGAGCATTCGATTATCCAGTAGTCCTGTGGAGCAGCGTCTGAGTCAACCTGTGTTCCGTAGGAACACGGCGCGACATACACCCCTTCAGGCCGCTCACGTCCGCGACTCGTTGAGTCGCGGCTCTTGTCTCGCAACTTCATGGCTTGCGACCTGCTTTGAGTTTTAGAATGACGTCTTCGCCATCAACAAGACGAGAGGGGTCACGCCTTGCCTCCGCAATCCGCCGATCGATCTCTCGATCCCAAGGCGACTCAAGCGCATCGCGATGCTCAGCGTCAACGCTCAGCCAAAGCCGCTCCGCCAATCGAATGCGTTCATCTTCGGGCAAACGAAGGGCCGCTTCGACAACACTTTTTGGGTTGGGACTGACCATGTGTGACGCTCCATCGGATGATTGTTGCGATGACCTATTCTATACATCCTGTTTCGCCGTCGTCTGCTTCTGCTGGCAGCCACCGATCAAACCACGCCAGTCCTTCGCGGGCCACCTGACCATCAGGGTCGATCCAGATGGAGATGTGGCCGGCCAGCGGAATGGTGATGAGCTTGCTTCGCTGCGGATCGGCGCAGGCGATGAGGCGGGTGGCGTTGGCGTAAGGCACGATCATGTCGCAGGTGCCATGCACGAGAAGCACCGCAGCCTTCGTCTTAGTGATGGCCTTCTTCGCATCAGCGTCATCAGGATCAAAACCAGCGCGGCGGCCCGCTTCATCGATCGCCTCGTGCCACATCGCATCACTGGTGAACCAACCGATGACAGGTATGAGCAGCCGCGAAGTGCCTGGCACGACCTCGCGCATGGAGCTGAATCCCGCCACCGCCACAACAGCTTTGATGCGCGGATCATGCCCGGCCAGTTCGAGTGCGGTGGCTGCGCCGTACGACATGCCCCAGACGCCCACGCGATCGGTGCAGAGCTTTTGCTCCTGCAAGGCATCGATGACCTGCGAGAGATCGCGCTTCTCGACGACGCCGAAGGTGCGATAGTCGCCGCTGGATCGGCCGTAGCCGCGCAGCGAGACGACCACGGTGCGGTAGCCGTGGCGCGACAGATGCTGCGCCTTGCCGAGCATCCAGAACGCGCCGTCATTGAGGCCGTGCAGGATGAGAATCGTGCCGCGCGAAGCGACGATCGCGCCCTCTTCATTACGAGGCTCGACGATCCACATAAAGAGCGAAGCATCCGGCGGCCCGACCTTCACACGCATCTGCCCATCGACACCGATGAACTTCATCCAGCTTTGGGAAGAATCGCTCAGCTGCGAAACGGGCACATCATGATTGGGTGGCTTGACCAGGCGATCAGCGAAGAAGGAGGTGCAGCCGGGCAGAGAAATGCAAAGTCCAATGAGAAGCTTGATGATGCACGACTTGACCGCGTTATGACTCATGCAATCTGCTTACATCGCAACGTGTCATCACAACCGTTTCCGCCAGTAGCCGGGACGTCGCTTCAAATGTGCGACAGCCACGATTCGGATGTGATCTTCGAGAACCTGATAGATCACGCCATAAGGAAAGCGATGCAGATTTCGTCTTCGCGTTCGGCGTCCAATCGCACGCCAAGCGGTGGGGTTCTCGACAATCAGGTTCACGATTCGCAGAAACTCCATTGCAAATCGGGACGTCAGTACCGGACTGATCATCGCGTAATGATCATAGGCTTCACGCAGTTCCGTACGAGCGATCGGATGAAACCGAACCTTCATGGGCGTCGTCCATCGCTTAGCGCATTGAGAATCGAATCGCCATCAATCAATTGGACTTTCTCCGAATCAATCTCATCAATGCGAGATTCCGCAACATCGGCCCATGCCTGCGCCACATCCTGCTCGCTCTCCTGCGACAACTCCGCGAGCAACCCATCAAGCAGCGCAGCACGTTCCGTTGGCGCGAGTTTCATCGCCGCATCGAACAGAGCCTTTGTCTGATTATTCGCAACCATGGTGACATCTCCAAAATGAACGCGCACAACTCACCCCTATTCATCCCCACCTCACCCCTGCGTCGCGCCCGTCTCCACAGGCGCGGGCACATCAGGCGAAATGGGTGCCGACGCATCAGAATCGTTGGGCGATGTGGCGGTGACCGTGCCCGATTCGCTCAGCGCAGCTGCCCCGCGCTTGCGGCGGTCATCCTTGCGCAGCGATTCGCGGTACCTGCCCGACAAACCCACCGAACGATTGCGCAGAAAAATGCAAAGCTGAAGCACCACTTTGTCATCCGCGTAATCATTCTCGATGGCGGCCAGACGATCACCAAACGAAAGGAGATTGTTTTTATCGACGCCGCCTTCGCTGGCGTTTTCGTCGCTGCCGAACCAGCTCTTGAAGGCGTACCAGCGCCGGCGATTCGATGCCGGCACCTGAGTAATACGGTCCGCGCGGAAGAGTCGCTTGAAACATTCCTTGAGTCGCTTGATGGTGTCTGGGGGAAAGCCGTGCCGCGCCAGACCGATGGAATTGATGGCACGTTCGCGGGCCGGGTCGCCTTCGTAAATCACAAACGGCGGAACATCCTTCGACACCGGCGTCATGCCGCCGACGTAGCAGTAACTGCCAATCGTGCAGTAGTGATGCACCGCTGCTGCGCCAGCGAGATTGGCGTGATCATTCACATGCACATGCCCCGCAAGCAGCACGTTGTTGGCGAGCAGACAGTGATTGCCGATGACGCAGTCGTGAGCGATATGTACGCCGACCATGAGCATGTTGTCACTGCCCACGCGAGTGATGGAGCCGCCGTTGCCAGTGCCCAGATGAATGGTGACGTTCTCGCGAATTTCGTTGTGATCGCCGATGTGGAGAAAGACATCTTCGCCAGCGAATTTCAGATCCTGCGGATCAGCGCCGATCGTCGACTGCGGCCAGAAAATATTGTGTTGCCCGATGGTCGTGCGTCCCAGCACCGTCACGTGGCTGACAAGGCGCGTGCCCGCACCGATCTTCGCATGACCGCCCACAAAACAGAAAGGGCCGATGACCACGTCATCAGCTATTTGAGCGCCCGGCTCGACCACGGCTGTAGGGTGAATATTACTCATCGAAACAGGCCACAAACCGTTCCATTCCCTTTAATGATCCGCGTCGACCAGAACAATGACACGGCCATTCATTGTATCGGAGCAGACGCATGGCGCAAAATCGTACTTAAAACCAGTCAATCTGATACCCCATGTAGCTACACCGTGCAGCACCACCGCGACGCAACACAGTTTAGCGCCCCGCCCAAGGCGTGGCCTCCCCCGTCTCCCCGTAAACTACACGGCCCCTACTTCCGCATTGTCCCACTGGAGCGTGATGTGATGCGCCACTCTTTCCACCTGCCCCTGCTTTGCCTCTTCCTCACCGCCTGCTCGTCCCCCTCTACTGCCCAGCCGCTCGTTGACGCAGCGCCTTCGGCTGCATCCTTCAACACCGATCACATGGCGCACGCTGATCGGCTCATCGAAGCCGCCATCACCAGAGGCGATATCCCCGGCGCAGTCCTGCTCGTCGGCCACCAGGACAAAATCGTCTATCGCAAAGCCTTCGGCATGCGCGCCATCGAGCCGACCAAAACCGCGATGACGCCTGACACTATTTTCGATCTCGCTTCGCTCACCAAAGTCGTCGCCACCGCCACCTCCATCATGATCCTCTCCGAGCGCGGCAAGCTCGCCCTCACCGACCCCGTCTCCAAATACCTGCCCGAATTCGCACCCAACGGCAAAGACAAAATCACCATCGAGCATCTGCTCCTGCATCGCGGCGGCCTCACCCCCGACAATCACCTGCGCGATTACACCGATGGCAGACAGCAAGCCTGGATCAACATCTGCAATCTCAAACTCACCGCACCCGTCAACACCAAATTCATCTACTCCGATGTCGGCTACATCGTCCTCGGTGAAATCATCGAACGACTCGAAGGCAAACGCCTGAATCACTTCGCGCATGAAGCGATCTATGAACCCTTGGGCATGAATAGCACGGCGTACAAACCGCCGCCGCAGTGGAAGCCTCGCATCGCACCCACGGATAAGCGCGATGGCCAGTGGCTTGTCGGCGATGTGCACGATCCACGCGCCTACTGGTATGAAGGCGTTGCTGGGCACGCGGGATTATTCAGTAGCGCCGATGATCTCGCCCTGTTCTGCCGCATGATGCTGCGCGGCGGCGAGCTGAGCGGAAAACGCGTTCTTTCCAAGCAGAAAATCGAAGAAATGACCCGCGCTCGTTATCTGCCCGATGGCAGCAGTGGCCGTGGCTACGGCTGGGATATCGACTCTGCCTATTCAAGACCACGCGGCGCACTCTTTGCGCGCGGCCGCGCTTTTGGGCACACCGGATTCACCGGCACCTCCATCTGGCTTGACCCCGACAGTCAAACATTCGTCATCCTTCTCGCCTCGCGCCTGCACCCCGACAGCAAGGGCAGCACCGTCACGCTCAGTCAGGAAATATCCACAATCGCAGCGCAGGCTGCGGGACTGGGCAAGTCGCCGCCGCCAGTGCAAACCGGCATCGATGTGCTCGTCGCAGAGAAGTTCAAATCACTCGAAGGTCGCAAGCTCGCCCTCATCACCAATCACACCGGCCGCAATCAGCGCGGCCAGCGCACCATCGATCTGCTTCACGAAGCGCCCAATGTCGCCCTCATCAAACTCTTCTCCCCCGAGCACGGCCTCTACGGCACGCTCGATGAAAAAGTCGGCCACGGTGTCGATGAAAAAACCAAACTCCCCGTCTTCAGTCTCTACGGCCAAACGCGAAAGCCGACGAAGGAAATGCTCGATGGCATCGACACCATCATCTTCGACATCCAAGACATCGGCACGCGCTTCTACACCTACATGTCCACGCTCGGCAACGCCATGGAAGCAGCCAGTGAAAATAGCATCCGCATCATCGTGCTCGATCGCCCCAATCCCATCACCGGCCTGCGCGTCGATGGCCCACTCGCCGATGCCCATCGCCTGAGCTTCGTCGCTTATCACTCATTCCCCATCGTGCACGGCATGACCATCGGCGAAATGGCGCAGCTCGTGCGCGGCGAGAAAAAACTCAACTGCGATCTGCACATCGTGAAAATGCGCGGCTGGAAGCGATCGATGTGGTTCGATCAGACCGGCCTGACCTGGATCAACCCGTCGCCCAATATGCGAAATCTCACGCAGGCCACGCTCTATCCCGCCATCGGATTGCTGGAGTTTTCCAATCTTTCCGTAGGCCGCGGTACCGATCAGCCGTTCGAATTCTTGGGCGCACCGTGGATCGATGGCCCAGCACTCGCCGCTGCGCTCAACGCTCTTGAACTGCCCGGCCTTCGCTTTGTGCCTATCGAGTTCACGCCCACCAGCAGCAAATACAAAGATGAAAAATGCTTCGGCATCTACACGCTCATCACCGATCGCCAGAAGATCGAACCGACGCGCACCGGGCTATCGATTGCGTGGCAACTGATGCGCAACCATGGCAGAACTTTTGAAGCGCCGCCGATGCTCAAGCTGCTTTGTAATTTTGAAACGTACGAAGCGATGATGAATGCGAAGTCGCCAGAGAAGCTGGCAGAAACCTGGGCGAAGGATGCGAAAATTTTTGCGGCTGTTCGCGCCAAGTATTTGATGTATGAGTGATTCTCTTGTGCCACACTGCACTACTTCTTTTGTGGCTCACTGCCCTACCGCTGAAAATCTTCGACCTTCAAACTCTCACCCAGATACCGTTTACGCACCAACTCGTTCTCGACGATCTCCGCAGGCGTGCCCTCAGCAAAAACTTTACCTTCGAAGATGACATAAACGCGATCGCACATTTGCAAAATACGCCGTTCGTTGTGATCGGTGATGAGCGTCGCGATGCCTTCGCTGTCACGCAGCCGACTCACCTCCGCTTGCAACTCTTCCACCGCGATCGGATCCACACCATGGAACGGCTCATCGAGCAGCATGATCGTCGGCTCAGTGATCAGCGCGCGAGCAATTTCAAGCTTGCGACGTTCGCCACCAGATAAAGTGCGCGCAAGCTGACTAGCGACATGCGAGAGATGAAACTTTTTGAGGAGTTCATCAGCCTTGGCCTTCTGATCCGCGCGGGTGAGATTCGAGCGCGTCTCCAGAATGGCCATGAGATTGTCGCGCACGGTCATGCGGGAAAAAATCGAAGGTTCTTGTGCGAGATAGCCCATGCCCAGCCGCGCCCGCTGATACATCGGTAGCTTGGTCACATCGTTGCCGTTGAAAATCACCTGGCCGCCCTCAGGCGTGATCATGCCCATCGACATGCGAAAGCTCGTCGTCTTGCCCGCACCATTGCGACCCAGCAGCCCGACGATCTCGCCCTCGGCAACAGCGAAGGAAACATGATCAACAACCTTGCGGCCGCTGAACGACTTTTCCAGATTGGTAGCAGTGAGCAGGTACACGAGGGAATCATACAGGAAGAAAAGCGGGAAAGCGGAAAAGCGAGAAAGCGAAAAATGAAAACCAATCCACCGCTGCCTTCTTCCGAATTTCTCGCTTTCCCGCTTTCTCGCTTTTCCGCTTTTCCGCTTTTGTATTCTCTCTACACTACACCCCATGCAAACCTTCGCCCGCTGGCTCTGGTATCTGATGCCTGCCAATCCGATTGTGGTGCGCATTGTGCAAGGCGGGTCTCGCCGCATGCGCGACCTCTGGGTGCGCATGGGTTATGTCGGGGCGCTCATCATCCTCGTCCTCTTCGGCCTGCTCTCCGTCGAAGGCCTCGGCTCCTCCGCCACGCTCACCGATCTCGCCAAAGCGGGCACGCGCGTCTTCGCCATCGTCGCCTACGGCCAGGTCATTCTCGTCTGCCTCCTCGCCCCCCTCTTCATGGCTGGCGCAATCCAACACGAACGACAAGGCGAAACTTTCGACATCCTTCTCACCACCCCGCTGACGAATTTGCAAATCGTCTTGGGCACACTCCTGAGCCGACTTTTTTTCGTGCTCGTACTGCTGCTCTCTGGCCTTCCGCTTTTTGCCGTGCTGCTCATCTTCGGCGGCGTACCCGTCGCTTCCATCTTCGTCGCCTTCGCCGTCGCTGCACTCACCGCCACCTTCGTCGGCTCCATCGCCGTCACACTCTCCGTCCTTCGCGCTGGCGGTCGCAAAGCTGTCTTCGTTTTCATCATCGTCATCGCTGCGTATCTCGTCGCTGTGTACGGCGCCGACAAGATGATGCGTCTCTCTAATAAAGCCAGCGCCCCCGTCGGCTCCGTCCTGCCCACCACCGTGCTCACCCCGCTGCATCCGCTCCTCGTTCTCGAAGCCTCTTTCAACAGCACCGACTATCGCCCGCCTGCTGCCGAGGAAGTCGCCGATCGCGCAGGCCTTGTCGCCTTCTACCACTCGCGTCCACTGGCCGCCTTCACCGCCATCACCCTGCTCAGCAGCATGCTCATGCTCCTCTTCAGCGCAACCCAAGTGCGCCGGCTAGGCCAAGGCATGCCGATGCTTCCGCTGCCGCAAAAACTGCGAAATTTCCTGCGCCTCAGCGCTCCCGGTGAGCGCACGCGCCCAGCCCGCCACGTCTGGAACAGCCCCATCGCCTGGCGCGAAGCCAACGCGCGCGGCAACCGCTTCCTGGGCATCCTCGCTCGCTGGGGTTTCATCATCCTCGGCATCGCCGCCGCCTTCGTACTCGCCCTGCTCCACTTCAATCAAAAGCTCCCCCGCATCGCCGGCCCCACCGGCCCCTCCGCCGATCAAGCCGCCGCCTTCCGCTTCATCCTTCTCGCTCTGCTTCTCCTCGAGCTCTCGGTGATCGTCATCGTCGCTCTCTATATGTCCGCCGGCTGCGTCAGCAAAGAGCGCGAAGATGGCACGCTCGATCTGCTCCTGACCACGCCCGTCACGCCGCAGCAATATGTCTGGGGCAAGCTGCGTGGCCTGGTGAGTTTTTTAAGTGCGCTCATCGCCGTGCCTGTCGTGACGATGGTCGTCGTCTGTGTGTATTCGATCATCGCCGGCGACCGTGCAACGGTCACGCATTACGTGGGCGGCATGAATCAGCGCTACGACGGCCCGCTGCTTTATCCCGAGATGATGCTGCTCGTGCCGCTGCTTCTGGTGCCCTTCGTAGCAATGTGTGTGACCGTGGGCATGACCTGGAGTATCAAAGCCAAGGGCGTAGTCGGCGCGGTAGTGCCTTCGATCTCGATCATCGGCACGGTGATGCTGGTGCTAGGTTTCTGCGGCATGAACGCCGTGGAAAATATCCCAGCCGTCGGCGCAGTGATCAACGCCTTCAGCCCAGTGACGCAGCTCATCGTGATCGTCAACCCCGTCGAGAATGTCGCCGACTTCGTCAGTCCGAACAACACTGTAACCACCGGCCGCATCACCCTCTTCATCGGCGGCCTCCTCGCCGCCCTAGGCTACGGCATCATGGTCTACGTCTATCTCACCGCCACCGTCAAAGGCTTCGACCAAACCGTCCGCAAACTCACCGGCACCGCGTCGTAAAGTATTTCAATTCGCAATTTTCATTTTGCAATGGCCATTGGATATTTCCGCGATGTCGTTTAGCGCCGTCCCGAAAGGGACGGGCTGCGATGAAAGTGCAAATGCGAATATCCAATGCCCAATGCAAATTGGAAAATGAAAATTGCGGCACAGAAAGGAATACACGGAGCCAGAATTGTTATGTCCGTCGTTTTAAATAACCCTATTTATCCACTGTTCTGACTCATCCAATCGCCAACCACTTGCGGCAATCGTTCCATCACTTCAAAACCAAACAATACTTCATCGACATATCCCATATGAAGCATATCAATGATTCTGCAGAGGTAAGATTTTCCGCAAACCCACCATGTATAGTAAGCATCGATCATCAGCAAGTGCTGAATCTCGATATCCTCGTGTTCTCGAATTTCTTCTAACTCAAGACCATCCAATAATGTCTCGTACACACCATCCGCCACCCGACTACCAAAACTCGTTGTGTAGTAATATTCTTTAATCTCCCAAATGGCCACTGGATTAATTGTTGAAGGAAAGGCCCCGTCGACG
This sequence comes from uncultured Phycisphaeraceae bacterium, assembly GCA_964650055.1. Lineage (GTDB taxonomy): Bacteria > Planctomycetota > Phycisphaerae > Phycisphaerales > Phycisphaeraceae > JTS-RE9. The sequence continues at coordinate 10,179 of CAZYQL010000052.1, forward strand.
CGTCGCGCGAGTGTTCTAAGCGGCATTCCATCAAGCGTTACGGTCGTCAGATCGCGCGGGTCGCTATCGAATTTCATACCTCGAGCGTACTTATCGATAAGCATGTTAATTATGCATGTAAAGTACGCTGGGGCCTTCTTGATTCCCTTTTGCTTATTCATCGTTGACGGACGCTTCGACTTGGTAGTGGCTTTCAAATCATCATGCACTTTCTTTGCGCGGTCGCCGTCCATTAGTCTCGGCCGAACATACTCATTTAGGGATCGTGCGCGAAATTCGAAATAGGCCACAAGCTTTTCGCCTAGCTCCGTGAGTGCCCCCTCGCCATTAACGATATGAAAACTGCTCAAACCAAGTTGCGCGTACGCTGTGCATATTTCCGTGACCGTAGGGATTTTCACCTTACCCTGCCCCTTACCTTTACCTTTACTCTTTTCGGTGTATCCGACTTTCGCTCCGATGGTTCTAACGTTAGCCCAAAAGAATTTTGGCTGCATCAAAAACAACGGGTTAGGAATCATTGTGCGTCGTCCTGAAAGAGATCAATCAGTCTGTGCAGCGATACACCTAAGGCACCACATATGCTCTGTAATTCAATCAGGTCAAGCGAGCGTTCTCCCGACTCGTACTTACTCACAAAGGATTGATGCTGTCTAAGCACTTTCGCAAGATCCGCTTGACGAAATCCCGCATTCACACGTAGATCTCGGAGAATGCCGCTCAATCTCCGGTGTTTCGCTGTGAAAGTGGACTTTGCCATTATTTTTATGAAGATAGGGCGACTTGCGTCATATCCCAATTTGGGATATCTTGGCGGCGTTGGACAATCGTCATGGAAACAAGGAACATGAACAAATGCTCACTCGATCTACACTATTCGGACAGACACGCGAACCTGTGACACGCCCGAAGGGCTCCCTTCTAAAGTGGATTGGCAGCAAGTATTCAATGGCGGTCGAGATTGCATCCTATTTCCCAAAGGATTATGGCACCTTCTTCGACGTATTTCTAGGCAGCGGTCCAGTCTTGGCGACGGTAGCACCAAATGCTGGCGTCGGTTGCGATTCGTTTTCTCCATTGATCGAAATTTGGCGCACTTTACAAGTCTCACCAGAGAAGTTGAAATCTTGGTACGCCACGAGATGGCGTGAGGTCATGAAAGAAGGCGAAGGCAAAAAGGTTCTCGGCTATGAAAAAATTAAGGCTTCGTACAACACGAATCCGAACGGGGCAGATTTTTTGTTTCTCTGTCGATCATGCTATGGGGGTGTGATTCGCTTTCGCAAAGCTGACGGGTATATGTCCACTCCTTGTGGCCCTCACACACCAATCGATCCGGATTCGTTTGCCAGCCGTGTGGACGAATGGCATGCGCGCGTCCGAGGATGTTCCTTTGTCTGTGGCGACTATGCGGAATCGATGGGAATGGCCAAACAGGGAGATTTAGTTTACTGCGACCCTCCCTACAGCCACAGCCAAGGCATTTTGTATGGGGCACAATCCTTCAATCTCTCACATTTGCTCGAAGTAATTGCCGCGTGCAAAAAACGCGGAGTTTATGTTGCACTGAGTATCGATGGAACAAAGCGATCCGGAGATATGCTTTGCGACCTACCTATTCCTTCTGGCTTGTTCGAACGTGAAGTGTTCGTACGCGTCGGACGCTCAATGCTGAAGCGATTTCAGATGAATGGACAATCATTAGAAAAAGAAGAAGTGTCTGACCGCCTTTTGTTAACATATTGACGGCACCCAGGATGGCCAGTTACCTTTTCGAGTGCTCAATCCCGTGGAGTTGTTGCAGGAGCTTGACGATGGCGTTAACAGGTGAACAGATTCGTGTATGAGGGCTTGCCGCTCTGAGGAAGGAACTGGGCAGCGCCGGATTGGCGCGGTTCCTGCGCCATTACGAGTCGGGCAATGGCGACTACACGATTGAGCGAGGGGAGCTACTCGAAGGATTGACGAAGGAGCATCTCCGCAGCCGAGCAGACAAGACCAGGCAACCGCGGCGAAAAGCGAAAGGGAACGGCTGACGCCACGAATCTACTTTCTACCAGTGTGAAGGCTAACGCCATGCAACTGACCTACGACCCGACATGCAACATCGCTTACATCCGCCTGCGCAAAAAGACCGCCAAGGTGACGACGAAAGTCATTTCCGATGAACTGAATATCGACATCGGCCCCGATGGGAAGATCTACGGCATCGAACTGCTTAACGCCAGCGAACAGCTTGACACGCCCCGTCTGAAGAATCTGATCATCGAGAATACCGCCTCAGGCCAGCGGGTCGAGCTGCCACTGGCGGTTTGAACCCGACGCGAGGACAGGGAAACGCTGGCCCATTTTCCTTGCCTGCTTGGCCAACCATTTGTGCGTGACACCATGCACGCCGTCGGCGAGTTTGTTGCAATAAAAACCCTTGATTTATTATTCAATACCTGCTAAACTATGGCGGCTTGGATTCTCTCCCTCTTCCGGAGGCTTGGTCATGTCTGCTGCCGAGGGTTTCATGCACGCTTGGGGGTATTCCCAATTCGACTGTAGCGGTACGCCACGAGCCACGACCGTGAGGGAGTGGGGGAATCAAGGCGCAGGCCCGCTTCCTGACGGGCGCGGCTCGTGGCGGACCCACTACCATCGAACTCGATTTGCTATAAGGGTAAACGGGTAGACGTCTACCCGTTTACCCCTAGACATGAGATAAGCCAAGCATTAACAATGAGTTAAGCAGGTGGACAGAAATGGAAAAAGTGAAAGTAGACAAACTTTTCGCCTACAAACTTTTCGCCTGTCGGCTTGGATGAGACTTTGCGAATTTCAGGGGTACGGACAAATGACCACTCACATGACCACTCACCTAGCCACATGCGACTTCGGATCAGTTGGCTTGACGGGCATCGCCAGGAGTCGCTTGGATTCGCCGAGGAGGAACTTGGCGTCCATGAAGGGTTGGAAGCTGACATCGAGCCAGCGGACGAGGCCTTGGGCGTCGATGAGGAAGGTGGCGTGGAGGGGTTGCTTTTCGAAGTCGTCGAAGGCGCGGTATGCCTTGAAGGTTTCGAGTTTGTCATCGGCGACAATCGGGAACGGGAACGGCTTACCCTCAGCATCAGGCTTCAGAGAATCCTTGAGCTTGGTGACATCATCCGTGCTGATGGCGATGAGGGAGATGCCAGCGTCAGCGAAGTCCTTGGTCATGGGACTAAAGGCGGCGAGCTGCTCGGTGCAGTGAACGCAGCCGGCGCCGAGGTAGAAGATGACGACCACCGGCTTACCCGCGTAGTCACTGAGCGAAATGGATCGCCCAGTCGCATCAGGCAACTTCCACGACTGCGCAGGCATCGGTTGCCAGCGGAACGGGCCGAGGCTGTCGAGGGTTGGCCGCTCGATGAGATCGCTGGCCAGTTCGCGCGGAGCGCGCCAGTCAGCGGGGAGCTTCAATTCTTTGGCGACGGGCTCAAGCCTGGCGAAGGCGGGGGCTTTGAGATCGACTTCGCTGGAGAACGGCTTGAACTCATTGAATGCTGCGATGGCCTCGGCTTTTTTGCCAGCCTTGAAAAGCACATCGATGAGCAGCGCGTGATTGAGCGTGTTGTTCTTGCGAGACTTCACCTCAGCGCGGGCGAGTTCCTCGGCTTTGGCGGCGTTGCCTGCGGCGAGGTAGGCATAAGCGAGCCTGGACTTGGGGGTGTCCTTGGCGAGTTCGAAGTGGCGAATGGCTTCGTCGTTTTGCTTATCGAAGAGAGCTTTATGACCGCGCAACTCAGCCTGGGCATTTTCCAGTTTGGTCACAGCATCACTAAAAGGTTTGCGGGCATCGGCTTTGACCTTGTCGATCGCCTTGGCGTCCTTCTTTTCCTTGGTTGCTTTTTCCTCAGCAGCGGCGACGGCTTCATCGCGCTTCTTGAGTTTCTCAGCATAGCGCGTGGCGAGATCGGTCATGACGATTTCGTATGCGCTGACATCTTTGGTGGAGATGAGGGCGATGCCGCGCAGGCGAAGGAGTTGAATTTCTTCTGCTTCATTGGTGGGCGACAGCGCATCGCTGTTGCTGGCAGAAAGAAGCTGATCCCACATTTCGAATTTTTCGAGTGTATCAACGAGACGCCGTTTGCCCAGCGATGAACTGCCTTTGGTGAGCGTGTTGTATTTGGGGTGGCGTGGCAACTCGACCATGTTCAGCGCCAGGTCGGCAGCGTCATTGGCTCTGCCGATGGTGGTGAGCGTGCGGACCAGCCATTCGTTGTTGTGAGCGTAGTTGTGAATCTGATCGGGCAGCACCTGATCGCGCATCATGTGAGCGTGATCGACGCGGGCTGAGGCTTCCTGTTGGAAGGCGGCATCGTTGAAGCGATTGGTCTTGTCGTAGATGTGGCCGGACATATGCCACATGTGTGCGATGCCGGGGGCGGATTGACCATTGCGTGCAGCATCGGGGAGCGCGACGCTGGCTTTGCGATAGTCCCAGAGGTGAATGCGGTAGTGATGCACGGGGTGCATGGGATCCTTGGCGAGCACCTGCCCAATGATGGCATCGATGGCGCGGGTGCTGGCGGTGGGCACAGTGCTGCGCCACTCCCAGAGATAGAAGGCGAGGAAGGCTTTGACTTCGATGTCATCGGGGTGGGCTTCGATGATGTCTTCGAGTGCTTCGATGTAGGCGGTCTTGCGAGCCTTGTCGCGATCCTTGGCATCGCTGGCGCTGTGGTAGGTGGCCAGGGCATCGATGTACATTTTCTCGCGGTCGCTGGCTTTGTCCTTACGTTTGACCGCTTCAGCCATGAAGGCTTTGGCGCGTTTGGTGTTGCTAAGGTTGGACATGGCCATGCCCCAGTAAGCGATGGCGCAGTCGGGATCGAGCGCGGCTGCCTGACGGAAGCTGCGCTCAGATTCGAGATACCAGAAGCCATGCAACTGGGCGATGCCTTGGTTGATGAAGGCTTGCACATCAGGCACGCTGGAGGTGACGGGGAACTTGCAGTGGGCCATGCCTTGCATCAGGTAGGCTTTTTGGCGCGGGCCTTCGTTGAATGCTTCGCCATGTGAAGAGTGGCCGGGCAGCGGGCCGGATTCGGGCGCGGGTTCTACAACAGGTGCGGGTTCTACAACAGGCGCGGGCTCGACAACAGGCGCGGGCACTGGCGCAGGCTCAGGCACAGCAAACGCATGACCGACCAACGGCAAGCCCCAAACCGACAGCGCCGCCAGCGCAGGCAACAAACGAAAGGTCAACGAACGAGGTCGGCTGTTCATGGAGTTTCCTATCCCAAATTCTGCGATTCAGTTGCTGGCATCAACAACACATGACGCCAAAGACGCCAAAGGCACTCACGCGCCAGCACACCATTGTACCCAATGGGCAGGCTGTTCCTATCTGTTACACGAATCACTGCCAGAGACATTGCCTGTCCATGGGAAATTCATGGTGAAATTTCCTAGTCACGTTTCCCGGTGAAACACGTGGCGCTGCCCGATGCCTCATTGTGTCGGCGCTGTCTTTTCACAATGGGTATATCTACCCGCCCGTGCAACCATATAAATGGATAAACAACAATAGATCAAACAATTGCTGCCCAATCGAAACCTTCCGAGGTGTTAAACCCCATGAGCATACGAAAGAACACCTATCAACGAACCGATGTCCCATTCCATCGGAATAGAAAGAAGACTTTGATCCACAAGTGGGTGCTCGTCGGGTGGGTGGGATGTGTTGTTATTCTCAAGGAAAGAAGAGGGCTCCATGCTCCCTGCGTCAACTCTTAACAGAACATCGAATGAATCGCGTCGTCTGGCCACTTTGCTCGACTATGACATTCTCGACACCCCCGCGGAGCAGGCGTTCGATGATCTGGCGCTGCTGGCCGCGCGGATCTGTGATACGCCGATCGCCCTGGTGAGCCTCGTGGCAGACGATCACCAATGGTACAAGTCGCGGGTCGGCATCGATGCGAAGCAGACCTCCCGTGAGATTTCATTCTGCGCTCATGCCATCGAACAGGATGGCGTTTTCATCGTTCCTGATGCCACGCGCGATGAAAGGTTTGCGAACAATCCGCTGGTGACCGGCGATCCGCATATCCGCTTCTATGCGGGTGCTCCGCTCGTGGTGGAAGATGGCCACACCTTGGGCACCCTTTGTGTGATTGATCGGGTTTCTCGCCAGTTCACTGCGGAACAAACTGAGGCACTAAGAGTCCTTGCCCGTCAAACCGTGGCTCAGTTGGAACTTCGCCGATCGATGAAGCGGATGGCCGAAAGTCTGAAGCATCTGGATGGACAGGCGCAGCAACTGGCTGCATCAGAGCGCTTTGCTCAATCAACGGTTGATGCGCTGGCCGCACATGTCGCCATTCTCGATGAGCATGGCACCATCATTTCCGTCAATCGGGCATGGCGGCAGTTCGCCAATGCCAATGGTGGCCGTGGTAGCCGCTTTGTCGAAGGGGCCAACTATCTGGATGTATGCGAGAGTTCGGCGGGGCCTTGTTCTTCCGAAGCTGTACATGTGGTGCACGGCATTCGATTGGTGATCACCGGAGAGCGGGACGTCTTCGATTTGGAGTATCCCTGCCATTCCCCCAGTGAAAAGCGTTGGTTCGTAGTGCGCATCTCGCGCTTTGAAGGTGATGGCCCCAAGCGCATCGTTGTAGCGCACGAGAATATCACCCGGCGCCGCGAAGCAGAGGAAAAGCTGCGGCACGATGCTCTTCACGATGGCCTCACCGGCCTGCCCAATCGCGTTCTCTTTCACGATCGCGTCGCGCAGTGCCTGGCGCGAGCCAAGCGCGAGCCGGATTATCACTTCGCTGTCCTCTTCATGGATCTGGACCGCTTCAAGATCGTCAATGACAGCCTCGGACACGCAGCAGGCGATCGGATCCTCACCACCGTGGCCCAGCGGCTGCGTGAATCCGTGCGAGCCACCGATGGCATCAATTCATCGAACCTGGGCGATGGCGTCGCTGCCGTAGATGACGACGGCGACGAAGACGAAGGCCAATCGATCGTGGCCCGTCTTGGGGGCGATGAGTTTACCGTCCTGCTCGATGGCATCCGCGAAGTCGATGATGCCGCCCGCATTGCGGATCACCTGCTCAAGGCTGTCTGCCGCCCTGTACAGTTTGACAACCACGAACTGGAAACGACCGCCAGCATCGGCATCGTCTTTGGCCAGCCCGGATACGAATCTGAAAAGGATGTGCTGCGCGACGCCGACGCCGCCATGTACAAAGCCAAGGACGCTGGCAAAAACCAGTTTGCCGTTTTCGATCAAACGCTGCACGAAGCTGCGATGAAGATCATGCGTATGGAGAGCGATCTTCGCCACGCTGTTGAACGAAACGAAATGGTCCTTCACTATCAGCCGATCTTTTCACTGCATACCCGACAGCTCATGGGTTTCGAGGCGCTGGTCCGCTGGGAGCGCGAGGGAGTGCTCATCAGTCCGGATCAGTTCATCCCGCTGGCTGAGGATTGCGGCTCGATCATACCCATCGGGGCATGGGTCTTTAAGGAAGCTTGCCAGCAGCTATCAATCTGGCGATCGCAATACCCCCAGCTTGCATCGCTCACCATGAGCATCAATCTATCAAGGCGACAATTCGCCGACCCCAAGCTCCTAGAGGTGCTCTCCAATGTCCTGCGATCGGCGAACGTGAACCCCGCTTCCATCAAACTCGAAATCACCGAAAGCGTGATCATGAGCGACCCTGAAGGAACGTGCAAAGTGCTTGTCGCGCTCAAAGCCATGGGCCTACGGCTATCCATGGACGACTTCGGCACCGGCTACTCGTCGCTCAGTTGCCTTCATCGATTCCCACTGGACGAACTCAAAGTAGACCGCAGCTTCATCATCAACCTCCACGATCGCAAGGATGCTGCAGCCGTCGTCCACGCCGTCGTCTGCCTTGCGCACAACATGGGACTGCTCGTCGTTGCAGAAGGACTCGAAAATCCCGAACACGTCTCCTTCCTCCAGGCGCTGGATTGCGACTACGGCCAAGGCTACCACTTCGCCCGCCCCATGCCGCAGCAGCTATGCATTCCACATTTGCACGCTGAAGTCACGCGCCTCAACATGACAGTTGGGAAACAACTTCCCAGAATGGTCCGCGCTTCTGCCTGATAGCGATGCGCCACCAGACCATGAACGCACAGCGCAGAACGCAGAGCGCACTTCAATGGGTTGCAGGCTTCACGCGCTGGCAAGCCGCGAGGGGCTGATTGTGCTCCATCAGTATGAAGGGGTAACGCATTGGTACGCGCTGCGTGGATGCCTCGGCGCGTTGCTTGTCGTGGACAGCGCACGCCTCACATCCATCACTGCATGAAGCTCGCACTCACTTCACCAGCTTGCCATTTTCATCAAGCACCACTGCAACAGGCGTCGCGTTGCCGAAGTTGGTGAAATCCTTAAAGGACCAGACGACTTTCTTGTCTCCGGTGACTTCGAAGACCTGCGGGTTGTCGGGGCCGGCGTGGCAGTTGACGACGACGGTGTTGCCGTTCTCCAGGCGGGAGACCTGCGTGATCCACGCGAGGGTGATGCCGGGCAGATCGTTCTTGGAAAGTTTCCAGACGACGTCGCCCTTGGGTGTGACTTCAATGACGTTGCTCGCTCCGCCGTTGCCGATGAGGGTGTTGCCGTTTTTGAGGCGGACTGCGGAATAGACCTGCGTCTTGGTTTCGTATTCCCAGACAACTTTGCCATCGCCATCGTACTCGCGCACCATGCCATCGCCTTCGTGAGCGACGAGGTAGTTACCGTTATCGAGTTTGCGGGCATTGCGGGTATCGCGGTGGACGCTGGGTTTGTTGAGTTTGAGCTTGATTTCCTTTTGGATCTTGCCGTCCTTATCAACTTCGATGATACGACCCGAGCCGCTCTCGACGATCATGGTCAGACCGTCGCTGAGGCGCTGGATGGCGTGGACTTCGATGCGTTTGCCGGAGTTGCCGTTCATTTTGGCTGCGTCATATTCCCAGACGATTTTGCCATCTTTGTCAGTTTCGACGATGCGGGTCCAATCGGACTGGTAGAGGATGTTGCCGCTATCGAGCAGGTGAACATCGTGGATGTTGTTGATCTTCTGTTCCCAGAGAATTTTCCCATCGGCATCGACGATGGCGAGACGTTTTTTGCCACCGGAGTAGTCACCTGCAAGCACGCGGCGTTTGGGGCCGGTCTGGTCGGCGAGGGCGAAGGAAGAGAAAAGCAAAACGCACAAGGCGATGAGCAGGCGATGGCGAATCATGATGATCCTTTGGCAGTGGATGGTGGACGCGAGGACTTTTCGTCAATCAGGCTAACCGCGATGGCTGGGCATCGCCATGAAGAATCGAATCGTGGCGCGTTGGTTTTGGGTCAGACTCCGTTCGCCAAGGCGAACGGCTAAATAACTTTTCATGTGCGCTGCATCGCTGCATCACGGGCACCTTGCACCACCCTGGCAATTTCCTCTTCATCCAGATTTTCGCGCGACAAAGCCATCAGGTGCAGATTGCACACACCTTGATCGCACTTGACGAGCTTGTACCGATTGCGTGCGACAGCTTTGTAGATGCGTCTGCCGATCCACACTGCGCCAGGCAGATAGAGCAGTGGAAGAATCAGCCACAGCGCAGGCAGCACGCGCATCACGGTGCGGAAAGCATCGAAGCCGCCGGTGATTTTGCCGCTGGGCGCGATCACGAGCATCTCGCGCAGCGCTCTCGTGTAGCCAACGCCTGGCAGCGCTGCTTCCATCGCGGGGCGATCGTGGATGTCCAGGTAAGTGAGCCGTTTACCCACATCAAATAATTCCAACGCGAATTTTGAACGACGACAGACGGGACAAAACGTATCAAAGCAGACGACATATTTTTTCTTGCTGCCGCGCCTGGCGAGCAGCGCTGCTGCACCGGCCACGGCGGCGCCGCTGATGAAGACGGGGTAATAACAAAGCGTGAACTGGCCGAACCAGCCGATCTCCATGGTCGCGAGAATGCCTGCGTGAAACAGCACGCCCGCCCAGAGCAGAACAGGCCGCACACGAGGCAGACAAATGAAGATGACAAAACTAAATTCAAAGAGCAGCGTTGCCCAACTCAGCAATCGACAGACCCACATCGGCGCGGGCAGCATGTCGAACGCAAAGCGGGTGAGCGTGGCATCATTGAGCGCCCAGTAAACCGCCTCGCCGGTGAGGTAGTCATTGGTTTGCGCGAGGTTCATTTTGTTGATGCCGTTGAGCAGGTACATGATGACCAGCTGAATCAGCATCAGACGCACAGACCAAGGTTCAATGAGCGTCGGCTGCGCCGTCGGCCTGGCCTGGGGCAATTCAAAACCTGATTCAGGATCGCGATATGTTTTCAATCTTCGCCGAAGCGAATCGATCGACCACGCAGCGCCGCACGGGCTGAGCATGAGATAAAAGAGAAGATGAACAGCGACATCATCGCCGCCGTTGAGCGTCCATAGGCCGCGAATGTTGAACGACACGGCGAGTACCCAAGCGATGATGCAGGCGATGCGCGAGTAACAACCGACCAATAGAAAAAGCAGCGCGATCATCCACAGAACAAACCACGCGATGATGGCTGCGTGAGACGTGACACCATAAAGAATGCTCGCCCTGCTGCCGTAGCTCATCATCTGGTCGCTGACTTGAGCGGGAATGATGCCTTCATCAAACCAGAAGAGCGACAGATTGGGAGCGATCGTGGTCAGCGCGCTAAGCAGCACACCTAGCGCAGTGACGATGCGCATCAGCGCGAGAGGCTCTGCGCGAATCGGCGCAATCCAAAAATCAAGCAGCACGCGCCAAGCGCGTTTGAAGAGCGAAGGCGACGCGGCAAGCTGCGGCAGCTCGCTTGCGCCACCGCCTAATGAATCTCGCGTTGAATCGGGCGCAGGCTCCATCAAGGCGCACCCTCCACCGCAAAACTCGCCAGCTCTTTCTCCGTTACGACAGGTTCATCAGCCCATGACTCCCCGGGCCTAGGAATCTGAAAATCACGGCGAATCAGCGTGAACTTCACAGCGCGGCGAGCATCCTCAGGATGGGCCGCCTTCCAGCGATCGAGATAGGACTGTGCTAAACGCTGCTGGATCGGCTGCCGGTAATCCCCGGTGAGATCAGCACGTTCGGCGATGAAGGAATGTTCGAGTTTGCGCAGCCGCGCTCCGCCAATGCGAAAGAAATATTTCAAATCCTCAGGCTCATTGCTCGACAGAATCACTTCGCTGCTGCCATCATCAAACGTCACCCGCACCGCAGGGAACGGCAGCACGCGATAGAGCGGCGACGAAAACATGCCCCACCCCTGATCCAGACTCGTGTACCGCTCATACTTGCCGAGGGTCGCGCTGGTCAGGTCGGTGTAAAGCTTCGCGTTGGCAATGAAGAGAAAAGTCAGATGCCAGAGAATGAAGAGCGTGATGAGTGCGATACGCAGCCAGCGCAAGATGCGTTTGTAGCGTGGCACTGATTTGAGAATCGAAGCGTCACTCATGGAAGCAAGTTTACGTCACAACGTGAGAAACCGCGCGGACGCGCAGCGAGGACGCTGCGGCTATGAATATCTTTACACCCGCGGTGTCCTCGCTGCGCGTCGCCTCATTGCCTCCTATAATCCCGCAAGGAGGCAACATGCTCTGGCAACCGCCATTACCGCCGCGCTATACGACAATGACCGACGATGAGCTCGCCGCTGCGATCACCGCGCGCAAAGCTGAACTGGGCAAAGACCTGATTATTCTGGGCCATCACTATCAGCAGGATGAAGTGATTCGCTTTGCCCACTACACCGGCGATAGCTACAAGCTGAGCCAGCTTGCCGCCGATGCGGTGAAAGAGTCCGGCGCGAAATACGTCGTTTTTTGCGGTGTGCATTTCATGGCTGAAAGTGCTGACATTCTCGCGCCGCAAGGTGTGAGCGTGATCCTGCCTGACCTGGGCGCTGGCTGCTCGATGGCGGACATGGCGACGCATCACGACACCATCGAAGCATGGCGGGAGATTCATGAGGTGATTGATAGCGACAAAGTTCGCGTCATCCCCATCTGCTATATGAACAGTTCCGCTGCCATCAAAGCCTTCTGCGGTGAGCATGGCGGCGCGGTCTGCACGAGCAGTAACTGTGCGACTGTGCTTGATTGGGCGCTGGCGGGCGGCACAACTCCCCTCCCTGCAAGGGAGGGGAGTAAGATCAAAATTCTCTTCCTCCCCGATCAGCATCTGGGTCGCAACACTGCCGCGTCGATGGGCTTTGATATTCACTCCGACATGGCGCTGTGGGACCCGCGCGATGCAGCAGGCATGGGCGGGCTTGAAGCGGAAGACATCGAGCGGGCCACGTTTCTTCTCTGGAAGGGGCACTGCTCGGTGCACAAGCTTTTCAGGCCAGAGCATGTCGATCAGATCAAAGCAGTCTGGCCTGATGTGACGGTGATCGTGCATCCTGAGTGCGCACACGAAGTCGTACTCAAAGCCGACATGACCGGCTCCACCGAAGGCATCATCAAAACAATCGACGCTGCTGCCCCCGGCTCGCGCTGGGCCATCGGCACCGAAGTACACATGGTCAATCGCCTCGCGCAGTCCGCCGCCAAGCGCGGCGTCACCGTGCGAATCCTTTCGGATTGTCAGTGTCTGTGCACCACGATGTACCGCATCGATCTGCCGCACATCTTGTGGGTGCTGGATAATCTCGCAGCAGGAAAAGTCGTGAATCAGATCACGGTGAAGCCGGAGGTGAAGCAGTGGTCGCAGATCGCGCTGGACCGCATGCTCGCGCTGGCGGGGAGCGGCAAGATGAATGTGAAGCCGGTGCATGCGAATTCGGATTGATCCAGAGATTTTGTTTATAACTTTGTCATGAAGCTCAATTGCGCGACGACTTCCGGAGTGTCATACATGCGATACGTCATTTCGCTGGTGACGATATTCACTTTCTCACTGATATCGTGCAACGATCAATCTTCTTCAAGTTCCGCCACATCGAAACCAATCATTCCCGCGTGGCTGCAATCCAATGAGACGCCGCCCTATTTGCTACGGATTCATGGCGAGGCAACGCTAGGCATTCTCAAGAATCCAGATCGTGTTGAATCATTTCGTGTCGAGGCTCCCGCAGCCGGTTCATCGCGAAGTGCGGATGCGTATCGAATTGTGAAGCAAGGTCCTGCTCTTGTTGCGAAGCAGATCGCCGAGGCTGTACGCATGACCACACGTATGGAAAGTTTTGTGCCTGGGATGGCCAAGGCATGCGGGTTCAATCCGGATCTGGTTTTACAATTTAATCAGGGAGACAAACAAGTCACCGTGGTCATCTGCTTCAGTTGTAGCGAGTGGTATTTCATCCTCGAAGGTAAATCTTCCAAAACAGGTATCTCATATGCCATCAGCATGGATGCCACACAACGCGACCTGCTGAAACTGGCGCGCGAACTGTTCCCTGATGATGATCGATTCAAGCAAGTCAAAGCCAATCCGCAGCAGCGATACAGCAAAGGCTACCTCACACCAGTCGCAGCACCGATGACGGATGAGAACGCGAATGCAGATATCGAAATGAGATCGGTAGAGGTGCTCGCCAAATACATTCCTACGATCAAAGGGAAGATCAGCAACTGGTCGAACGAATCGATGAGTGATATTGCCTACGCAATTGATGGGGTGCTCTTCGTTTATACGACGAAGGAAAATCACGACATCATCGTCAGCATGGACGGGGTGAAGGTACTTCCATGAAAAAGCCCACGCACGGGAGTGCGTGGGCTTTGCGGTTGTTCATTCTGATTTTTCT
>CAZYQL010000053.1:0-5263 GCA_964650055.1 uncultured Phycisphaeraceae bacterium
ATCACCGCACCCACCCCTTACGCCGCAGCACATCAAACAGCACATGTTCCAGCGAATCCTTCGCGCTGACTGTTGCGAGTCTGCCGCGCCGACTCTGCGCCAGCGCGGTGATGTGTGCCTGATACGCTTCGCGGTACTGGTGATAAAGCTTGAGCAGGTCGCCGCCGCTGGTGATATCGAGCATGCGGCCGGTCTCGGAATCAATGAGCCTTTGATCGCTGACGATCTCCGGATCGATTTCGCTCTGGCCAAGAATCTGAAGGCCCATGATTTCCAGCCCCGCGGAATGGAGCAGATTGAAGGATCGTTTGAGATCGCCGGTGGTGAGGAAGTCGGAGAGGATGATGGCCAGTCCGCGCCCTCGATGTTCGAGCAGCATCGAATCGATGCCGCGCTCGATGGGCCCGTCGCCGCCTGCTTCAAGGGGTTCGAGAAAGTGAAAGAGCGACCTGCGACTGGCCCGGCCGGCATGAGGACGCCAGCGCGAGACCCGGCCATCCTTCTGATTGAAAACGCACGCACTGACTTTCTCAGTACCCACAAGGCCCATCACACCCAGCGCTGCTGCCAGTGACTTGGCACGCTCGAACTTGCCTTCAAAGTTCATCGAGCTGGAAGCATCGATGAGCAGAACGATGTGCATTTCCTCTTCTTCGTGAAACAGTTTCAGGTAAGGCTTGTGCAGACGGGCGAAGACATTCCAATCGAGAAAACGCGTGTCATCGCCGGGCGAGTAGTCGCGGTAATCCTTGAACTCAATAGAGGACCCAGCGCGGCCGGCCACGTGCTCACCACGCGAACGATTGGTCAAACGCTTCTGCGGTTGCAGCCGCATCCGCTCAACGCGCGAGAGCACTTCATTGGGCAAGAGCGGCGTGATGCGAGGTTGGTTGGAGGTCAGAGGCATAAGCGATTCTCAGTTCATTACACGTACGACGAGATGATTGCACAGCATGGCGCGTCTGCGCCGAGCCTTGACGCACCCTACCTGATAGCAGCCGCTGCCTGCTTGCGCTTTGCTCCTTCTTCGGGGATGAGCTGCGTGATTTCATCGACGAGTTCTGCGACGGCGATGTTCTCAGCCTGACCGTCGTAGTTGAGCAGCACGCGGTGCTGAAGCACTTCCTTCGCGTAGGCACGGATATCTTCAAATGCGACATGCACCCGTCCTTCCGCCAGTGCCCGCACTCGACCCGCACGAATCATCGCCTGAGCAGCGCGAGGACTGGCGCCCCAGCGCACAAATTTGTGTACGCGATCCGTGCAGAACTCACTATCAGGATGCGTCGCCAGCACCAGGCGCACGGCATAATCACGAATCGCATCAGCAACGACGACCTTATTCAAAATCTCGCGAAGCTGAAGAATGCGCTCGCCGCTGATGATCTTGTCCACGTCCACACTTCGCTTGAGAATCGTTCTACTCACCACTTCATTCATCTCATCGCGGCCCAGAAACGGCACCTCGCACTTGAACATGAAACGATCCAGCTGCGCTTCAGGCAACGGATACGTGCCTTCCTGTTCCAGCGGATTCTGCGTGGCCAACACGAAGAAAGGTTGCTTGAGACGATGCGTCACGCCGCCGGTGGTCACCGAACCTTCCTGCATGGTTTCGAGCAGTGCTGATTGCGTCTTGGGCGTAGCGCGGTTGATTTCGTCAGCGAGAAGCAGCTGCGTGAAGATCGGGCCGGGACGAAACTCAAAACGATAATTCCCCGTGCCATCGGCGGACATCACATTTGTACCAACGATGTCAGCGGGCATCAGATCGGGTGTGAACTGGATGCGGGAGAAATCCAGATCCAGCACACGCGACAGTGCCTTGACGAGTTCGGTTTTACCGAGGCCGGGCACGCCTTCAAGCAGGACGTTGCCGCCGCAGAGGATGGCGGTGACGGTGGCTTCGACTACGCGGTGCTGCCCGACGATGACTTTGCCGATCTCGTTTCGCACAGCGATAACTTCGGACCTGAACGTCTGTGCCTCGGCTTGAATCTGTTCTTGAGGTGTCATGGAAATCCTTGGATGGCTTGGGACTGGGTGGATGCTTCGTTCGCCAAGGCGAACGGCTAAATATTTATTCGCTGCGCTTCATTACTCGCTGCGCTTTTCCTGGGCGCGGCGCTTGGCGGCAAGCAGGCGACTGGTGGCGTTTTCGGGTTCCTCCGGTTCGCTTGCGCTCGCCTGACGACTTGCAATTGATGGCAGCGGCGGCGGCTTGCCGATTTCGATTTTCATGGTTTGTTCTTCTTCCGCTTTACTCTTGGATTCGCTGCGACTCTTAAGTGAAGTAGCAACTTCACCCTTCTTGGTGCGCAGCTTGCTGAAGGTCGCTTCGCTGGGCTGCTCGCGTCTGCCCAGCGTGAACCAGGATCGCACCATTTCCATATCGATCTGCACTCTGCGTAGGCCGACATCCAGTGGAATCATGCAGGCCAAAAGGATCAGCACCCAGTCGATGATCGGTGCGCTGCTTCGCTTGGCAGAGCGATCGGTCTTGTAGATGAACTCGCTGTTCTCGCTGTCGCTGCCAGTGAGAACTCGCCCGCCGGATTTCTGAGCGATGTCGTGCAGCACCACGGGCTTGCTGCGAAACTGCATATATTCCTGCGAATATGGCATCACCAGACGCGAGTGTACGCGCTGCGTCTTGCCATCACTGCTGGCCCCGGCGGTCATGATCTTGTACGTGCCTTCGCCCTTGAGCGGGAACTTGCCTTCGTAGCGGTTCGGGCCGACTTGTTTCAGAGGCACGGTTGCTTCCAAGCCGCGTGGCCCTTCGACGAAACTTTCCACGGCAAGAAAAACATCGCGCTCGCCGTAGTCTTCGACAATGATGATGCCTTGTCCTGAAGCGACGAAGCTGCGCACGCGCAGGGTGCTCTCATCGCTCACGCGACTGATCGAGGTGATGAGCTGCTTGACGAACGCATCATACTTAGGCCACTGCACCCAGTTGACTGCCCAGTTGGGCGAGAGATCGCTCGTCCATGCAGCGCTGGCACCTAAGCCATGCCGCCAGATGGCGAGAACTGGATCGACTTCCTCTTCGATGGGGCCGCGAAGAATGACCTGACTCTTAGGCTTGGGCGAGGTGAGTACATAGCCCGTGAGCTGCGGGACAGAGTCGATGCCTTCGAGCACCGAATGAGGGAAGGTCACGGTCGGCGTGAACGTGACATTCTGAATCATGCTTCGGCGAAGCGTCATCGCTTCCTTGATGAAAATGCGAGGCAGCATGGACGGATCGTTGACGGGGTAATGCGTGCCACCAGTGGCGCGTGAAAGCGGCGCGAGGATGGCGTGATTGGCATCATCGCCGATGCCGACGGTGGAGAGTGTGATCTTGGCATCGAGACACTGGGCGACGATGTGGGCATCGTTGCCGGGCATCGATTCGCCATCGGTGAGAAGGATGATGTGTTTGATGGCGACTTCGCCTTCGGGCAGTTTTCGCAGGGCCGCGATGGCTTCGTTGAGCGCGGGGTACATGTTGGTGCCGCCGCCTGTGCCGATGTTGCGAATCTGCTTGCTGGCAGCGTCGGGATTCTCGACCTTATTCATGGGCACGACCCAGAGCGGATCTGTATCGAAAGCGATCACACCCAGCCAGTCGCGAGGAAAGAGCGTCTTGGCAGCGGCAACAGCGGCTTCATTGGCGACGGACTGTTTCGATTTGGGCGAAGTAGCAAAAGGCGACATCATCGAACCACTGCGATCGACAACGATCGCCAGCGCACCCGCAGGAAGAAATTTGCGACTGGTAATATCCATCGACACCGGCAGCGTCTTCTCAATTGCCGTCTTGTGATAACCGCCAGGGCCAAAGCTATTGGCTCCGCCGACCATCAGAAACCCGGTGCCCTGGGCGTACACCGATTCGTGCACTGCTTCCATCTGCTGGGCATCGAACATGCCAGCGGGCACATTGGCGAAGATGATGCAGTCATAGGGAAGCAGCGCCGCCGCATCACGGGCAAACTCCAACGCTGATTGCGTTTCCACCTCTCGGCCGGCGGTGTGCAGCGATTCGACCAGCCGGTTGTAATCGCGCGGATCGCCGGTGTCATCGGTGACGACAAGTACTTTGCCCTTGCCGCGAAGATAGAGGTGATTGACGGCTTTGTTGTTTTCCTTCTTGTGATCGAGCACGGCAATCGTCTTGCCTGCTGCGTCTTTTTGATCTTCCACTTCGATGTGTGCGGTGTATTCGTAGTAACCTGCGGTGCGCAGACGAATGGGCACGACAAAGCGATTCTTGCCCGCAGCAAACTCGACATCGTCTTCAAAATAAGGCTGACCATTTTCCAATAGCCGCAGCTTGCCTTTGCCTTTTTTCAGTGATGAGAGCACGACACCCGCGTTGTAGTCTTCGCCGACTTTCACAGCGCGAGGGAGCTCGAGCGATTCGAGCCAGACTTCGTCTTCGTATTCATAAACCACGGGCATCACATCGACCGCGATGCCTTTGGATTTGAGGTCGTCGAGTGTGGCGGCGAGAGCGCCTTCGGTTTCGACGCCGTCGCTGATGAGGACGATCCGGCCGTTCTTTTCTTTGGGCAACATGGCGGCAGCGAGCGAGAGCGCTTTGGCGATGTCGGTGCCGTCGTAATCGATCTGCACGTTCATCGCGGGATTGGTTTCATCGATGGGCAGGTTTGGACCCGGCGGCAATTCAACTGCTGCGCTGCGACCGAAAAATATCAAACCAGCCTGATCCTTCTCAGGTTTTCCTTTGGCGATGCGAGCGGCATAGCGCATCGCTTCATCGCGAGCTTCCGGGCGAATCGAAGCAGAAGTATCAACCACGAAGATGACGCTAAGCCCTTCATCTTTGCGAACCGCGCGCGGCTCAGCGAGAGCCACGATGAATAGCGATAGCAGGATGAAACGGGCGATGAGTGCGACAACCGCCCTGCTGCGCGACAGGTTGCCGTAGCCCGCTTCGCCCAGCCACCAGAACCACGGGGCAGCAGCGATAAAACCAAAGGGCCAAAGGCGCGTGAAAATGATCGTCTCAGATCGATCGAGCAGCCAGCATGTCAACGGAAACAGGACAAGATAAAGAAGCAGCGGTAGCGCGCTGCGGAGAGTGACCTGCTGCCGCGCTGGTGGAAGGAGCGAGATGAAAAAAGATCGAATACCACTGGCGGCTGTGATGCGCATCGCCGCCACTGAAGAAGCCTTTGCTCCATAACGGCTGTCGGTGGTCCTAGATCGGCGATCAGATGAAGGCATGGGAGGAAAAGCGAGAAAGCGG
>CAZYQL010000053.1:5363-18542 GCA_964650055.1 uncultured Phycisphaeraceae bacterium
AAAAGCGAAGGCAAAAAAGAAGAAGCAATGGAGACGCGACAAAGCGATCAGCGCATCACTCCGAATTTTTCGCTTTTCCGCTTTCCTGCTTTTTCGCTTTTCCCTGCCCGCCTACATCGTCGAAATATTTTTGGATTGTCTCGTGGTAGCCGGGGGGAATCTGTTCTTGCAGGATCGCTTCGCTCACACCTTGTTTGACTTTTTCGACAGCTTCGCGGTAGGTCACTTTGGCTTCGCCAGCGTCGGTGACTTCCTGCGTCTTCCACTGCATCAGCGATTTGCCAGCTTGAAGTGCCGACTTGGATTTTTCGGTGCGGAAGGCGGAGGAGCCTGAGATGTCCTGGGCGGGTGTGTGATTGCTGCCGGGCTGATCGCCCGCTTTGAGGCCGCCTTTGCCGCCACCGTTTTTGCCATCTTTGCCGCCGTCGCCCTTGGCCTGCTGATTGTTGGGATCGCTCTGTCCGCCTTGGCCGCCTTCGCCGTCGCCTGATTCATTGCTCGCGCTGCCGTTGAGTTTTTCGCGGAGCTTCTCTGCATATTCGCGCAGCGTCTGTGCATCCTTGGCTTCCTGGCCGTCGAGCTGATCCTGAGCGTTGGCCTGCTTGGCATTCTGAATGGACTGCATCGCTTCTTCGAGCGACTTCTGATCGCGGATGGCCTGAGCCAGTTGCTCCATCTGCTGCTCGCTGAGCTTCATCGATTCCTTCATCGCTTCCATCGCCTGCTTCTGGGCAGCGGGATCCTTCGCCTGCGCTAATTGCTCCAAGGCTTTTTGCAGCGACTGATTCATTTCCTTGCCGCCGGCTTGATTCTTAGCGAACTCACTGAGTTCCTGCATGCGCTGCTGCGCTTCCTTTTGCGATTCTTTCTTTTCCTCTTCAGTCTTGGCGTTCTGTGCTTTCTCGACGAGTTCCTTGATCTCCTGAAGTTCTTTCTTCAAACTTTCGGTTTTGCCTTGTTCGAGATCCTCTTTCCAGTCCCGCGCTTTGATGGCACCGGCGCTGCCGCCTAGTTGCTGGGCGAGCTTGTCGGGCGAAGTGTCTTTGAGTTTCTTTTCCTGCGCCTGTCGCCATTTGTCGCTGATATTTTTCTGCTGTTCGTTGAGGCGAGCCAGGTTGGTCTCGCGCTCGGTCTTCTTCATCTGCTCGAAACTCTTTTTCAGTTCCGCCAAGGCTTTTTCAACTTCCTTGGAGACTTTGGCATCGACATCCTTTTCCTTGAGCGCTTCGATTTTTTCTTTCGCAGCGATCTTTTCCTTTTCCAGCTTGCTGATGCGCTCAGCGATGCGCTGCCTGGTCTGCTTCTGCGCAAACGGATCGAAAGTTGGCAGGAGCCAGGCACCCAGAAGCAGGAGGCCAAGGGTCATGGCGACGATGGCGGATTGGTTCCAACCTTGAAAGGGCACGACCTGCGCGGGGGCAATGGCGGCGGCCTGCGCCTGGGCATCGTGCGTGATGAGCTCCTGATATTCACCTGCGGCAGTATCGAGCGTGGCAGCCGTGATGAAGAGGTCTTTGGTCTTCATGCGGACATCGACCATGCGAGCGGCTTCGCTGGCGGTGACACCACGATGAAAAATCAAAGCCCCCAGCAGCGCGGCAGCCGGCACAATGGCGACGGTCCAGAGTTCAAAATGATCGGGGATCAACGATAGCAAGCGTGCTAGAATGAACAGCACCAGATAGAGCGAGGCTGCCACGAGAAAACATCGGAAAAACCAATTTGAAAACGAGGCCAGCCGTTTTCGCCCAGCAACCTGCCTAAGAAGATGATCGATAGACTGGGCCATGGTGAACTCCCGGTGATGCCCGAAGTATAGCAGCGAGATTCATCGCAGAAATCTTTGTGGAGGATTCTACCCCGTTTCGAGCGATTCTTATTGACGATCCCGATTCACAGAGTTAATGTTACTCGCACAGGTGGGGAAAGCGCTCAAGTTGCAGCGCTGGCAGAATTGACTGCACAATCAGGAGTTCGCACATTGCTCGTTCTAACGGTCGCTAAAGGTCCAGACCGAGGAAAAGTATTTGAGATGCGCGGTATCTCCCGCGTCATCATCGGGCGCAACAGCCCGGACCTGAAGCTCAATGACATCATGATCTCCCGCTACCACGCCAAGCTTAAACGCGATGGCGACCGTTGGCTGGTGCGCGACATGGGCTCTCGCAACGGCACCAAGCTCAACGGTGATCGCCTCACCCAAGTCGCCATCCTCAAGGCTGGCGACCACATCATCACAGGCTACACCGAGTTCGAAGTCAGCTATGTGCCTGATGCGTCGGATGTCGTCACGCTCAATGATGAAGCGGATGAATCAAGCGACGATCTGCATGTCAGCGAGGCGGCTGTCGATGTCGCGAGTTCTCAGAGTGCGATGGATGAGCGGGATCAAAATGCTGATGATCTTCAACTGAAGCTTTCAGATGGGGAGGCGGAGGCGCAAGCGTCGAATGAGGTGATTGATCAACGCCCCGAAGAAAGTCGGGGCGCAGTCGCGGCGGCAGATGTTGTTGATATCGACATCGCGTCAGCCGACGGCGACAAGCATGAGCACGAAGCAGAGGAAAAGTCGAAGGAAATTGCAGCACACGCTACGGAAGTTATTTCTGTCGAGAACCCCTTGCCTCAGGACGCAGCCGATGTTGAAATCGAAGTAGCGATCAATGCCCCATCGCTCAGTGAACAGGGCATGCTGAATCTTTCACCCATTGAAACGCCCGATGAAAGCGACGCAGTCGCCTCGCCACTTTCTGCTCCAAGTAATGAAGCGCCCCATCAGCATGCAGACCTCAGTGAGCGGGCTGCATCCGAGTGGATGTCCGCCATTGAATCGCAACTGGTCGTCGCTGAGGGGCAAGGCTGGGAAGACATCGCAGATGAGGAAGACGATGGCTTCATTGAATCCTTGACGGATGACTACGAACCGCTTGAGGATCAGGCGCGGTCTCTGCTTTATTTCGATGAAGATGATCACTGGGCTGAGGATGTGCAGATCGATGACGAGACGCTGGTGAACTCGCTCAAAGAAGATGGACCTGATGCACTGCTCAAGGATTTGAAGATCAACGCGAGCAAGGCACTTGATCAGAGTCCGGTGAAGTCTGTTTCAAACACCCGTCAGAAGAATCGGAAGAAAAAATGACGCTTGCGTCTGACCTCTGACCTCTGGCCTCTGACCTCTGACTTCTGACTTCTGGCCTCTGGCCTCTGACTTCTGGCCTCTGCTATTTAAACGGATCATATTCCAGCGTGATTTTCGGGGCCGTACTCAAATCAATCGGCAGCACTTGCTCGCGGCCCGCCTCCGGCGCAAAGCGCTGCGGTGGCAACTCCAATATCGGTGTGATGAACTCACGCAGTGCCTTGAGCACGCCCGGCACGTTCACCCCCATATAAACCTCGGGCACATCCTTGAATTTCGTCAGGCACGATTCGTAAACGCTCTTCATCCCGCGCGGGTTACCTCGGCGAATATGCTCGATGACCACCGCCACCTGAATCAGGCCCTGATAGAACGACTTCTTCAAACCGGTCGCCGGTCGCCATATGTCTTCCCACGCTTCGTGTGCTTCAAACCACTGGCCGGTGTTGTGCAGATGCAAGCCGTGATGAAAGGCCTTGGCTTCGTCGATGGGTTCTTCAAGATCATGGCGCGACATAGCTCGCCATCATACGGCCAGCAGACGACACGCGGCATCAAGTCCCCTGCTCCCAATCACAGCGACCACGACCTTCGCATCGCAAACGCCAACGGCACCAGCGTCGAGTGATTGTCCGCAGGCAGCGGGCGCAGCTTCATCGCTGCCAGCGTGGTGTCGTCGATTTCAACCACCAGCCGATCGACCTTGCAGACTGTTTCAAGGAAGCGCGTGTTGAGCCCGCGCCGGGCACGCTCATCGTCTTCCGCAAGCACGTAATACCGGCGGGAAAATTCCGGATGATCGCGCAGATTCAGCGAACGCTTCGTAAACCAATCCGAAACCTTATCCCCCAGCGTCTCGGGTCGAATCAGCACCCTGCCCACCGACACCGGCAGATCCATGAAGATCAGTTCGTGCAGTGCCGAAGTATGCTGCGACTCCATCACCCCGCGATCATTAAGACGCGGCTGCTCAAACTGATGCTCGAAAATCGCCAGCGTCACTTCGTGCCCGCCATCGCGCAGGTGGTAGCCAGCGATCAGCACGGTGTCGTCGGTGCTGATGGCGGTTTGGAATTGCGTCAGTCGTTGCAGGAGGTGGCCGATTTCAAAATCGTGAAGCTGTTCCACGTGATAGCGCAGCCGCAGACCCTCTACGCATTGATCGATTTTTTCGCAGGTTTGTTCATCGAGTACGTTGTTCCAGCGTCGCATGGGAGCCTCCATAAAGTTGGGGGTGAAAGTGCATTCACAATGCAACAAGCAGCCGCCGATGGGGCGGATTGATAACCAGGCGCTTGCTCCTTCACAGGTCCAAACTCGCGGCGTCAAACTTATGAGGCAAAAGTTTTGAGTACTGATCAATGCCAAATCAACTCGAACAGATATGTCATCCTTGACGGCGATGCGTGATGTCATGAGCGGCTAAAGTCGCGGCTCACTCCCCTTCTTTTTTCTGCCGGTAGAGATCGAGATAAAACTCGAGTTGTTCCTTGCCATGCAAGGCTTTGCTGCGGGTGTGCTGAAAGCCAAGGCGATCGAACATGTCCAAGGCTTCATCGCGTTCGAAGCGGGTATCGAAAACGACCTTGAGATACCCATGATTCTTAATGTGCGTGATGGCGGTTTCCAGGAGCTTGGCCGCGATATCGGACTGTTGGAACCTTCGGTCCACGCGCAATCGGCGGATTTCGCCAGTGCGCCCTTCATCCCGGGCCACGCCGATCATCCCCACCACCTGCCCATCGAGTTCTGCGATCCAGAAATGATTGGCTTCGTCGGTGAAGTAAGCTTCGATCATGTTTTCGATATCGGCCCCGGTATCGTTGGGAGCCAGTTGACCAGCGAGCAGGCCCTGTGTGTAGAGCTGCTCGACAGCGCGCTGGTCGGTCGCGGCATAGCTGCGAACCGTCAGACTTTCAATGGTGGATTCTATTTCACGCTGCGGCATCGCAAGGCCCCTGTCAGATCGTTTCCCATCTTAACATGGATCGCCCCGCCAGATGCAAGAGAAATTTACCCCATCAGGGCAATCGCATGTAGGGTGCGTCAAGGCTCTGCGCAGACGCACCAGTTGGATCCAAGAATTTGAAGATCGAAAATCACTGTATAGAGCGAGAGTCCAACATGGTGTGTCAGCGCAAAGCCTTGGCACACCCTACCAAGACATCCGGCACATGCGATTGCCCTGTTGACCCCATGCCCAGGCGAAGGTGCAAGGCGTTTATCAACATTCTGCCGAATCAATCCGATATGGTTCTACGGCGGAACATCCAGCAGGTGCTGCGGGCCTCGCCCAAGTTCACGAGTTATCGGATACTTTTGATATGACACAGAAGCTGAGCATCGTCATCCCGGTGTACAACGAAGCCACTCTCTTTCGCACGATCCTCGATCGTGTGGAAGCGGTGGCGCTGCCGGGGGGACTTGCGCGCGAACTGGTCATCGTCGATGATTGCTCCAAAGATGGCACGACCGAGCTGCTCAAGGAACTGCAAAAGGAACGGCCGGACCTCAACATCAACTTTCACGAAGTCAACCAAGGCAAAGGCGCTGCCCTTCGCACAGGCTTCGCCAAGGCGACGGGCGACATCATCCTGGTGCAGGATGCGGATCACGAATACGCACCCGAAGAGTACCCGCAGCTACTGAAACCGATTCTCGATGGGCGCGCGGATGTGGTCTTTGGCTCACGCTTTCTGGGCGAAGTGCATCGCGTACTTTACTACTGGCATTATCTGGGCAACAAGCTCTTGACCACCTGGAGCAATATGGCCAGCAACCTGAACCTGACCGACATGGAATGCTGCTACAAGGTGTTCAAGACCGATGTACTTCGCAGGGTGACGGTGCAGGAAAATCGCTTCGGGTTTGAGCCGGAGATCACCGCGAAGATGTCCAAGCTGCGGGCCCGCATCTACGAGGTGCCGGTGAGCTACTCGGGGCGCACCTACGAAGAAGGCAAAAAGATCAACTGGAAAGACGGCTTCTCCGCCATCCGCTGCATCATTAAATACAACGTGTTCTGGCGACCCGATAAAGACAAGGTGCTTAAGTAAAGCGGGAGGCGAGAAAGCGAGAAATTCAGAAGGGAAATTGCGTCACGTTGACGCCCTCCGAATTTTTCGCTTTCTCGCTTTCTCGCTTTTCCCTTCAGCCCGCCAGCGCCCTGTGCATCGTTGCCACCAGCGCATCACAGACCAGCCCCATATTCACATTGCTTGCCAGGTTTTTTTCTGCTTCGCCGATCGCTTCGATCACGCCGATCCAAGGCTCCATCGCATTCTCTGCTGCGATTGGATCACCAGGCGTGGCGCGAGCAGCGGCTTCGCCGATTTTCTGACGGGCATATTGCGTGATGAGTGTCCACATCAGTCCTGCTGCCTGCTTGTTGGCAGCATCCTTGGAGGCGCTGGGATGTTCATCGACCCAGCGCTCTGCAAAGCCGTTGATCAGTTCCGCGATCTGCGGCCCCAGCAGTGTGGCGTAGCGATCTTCTTTCATCTGATTCACCGCTGGAAGCACCGCCTTGGCCCACGAATAGAGGTCGTAATTCAGCGCCAGTTCCACACGCCCCAGACTGCCTGCTGAAAAGCGAATGAGCCACTGCACCTGATGTTCAGTCAGTTCCGTAGAGCCCTTACTGGCGATCCACTGCGCCACCACCTGCTCAGGCAGCGCGGTGAACACCACGCGCTGGCACCGGCTGCGGATCGTCGCCAATAGTCGATCTTCGCTCGAAGTCACAAGGATGATGTACGTGCCCGGCGAAGGTTCTTCCAATGTTTTAAGCAGTGCGTTTTGGCCGACATGATCCAGAAGCTCTGCCTCATCGATGATGAAAACTTTCTGATGATTCAGGCGCGGGCTTTTGAATGCTGCTCCGTCGTGATAGGTGCCATCCATGGTCTTGCCGCCGATCATCAGTTCGCGCAGCAGATCGATGGGGATGTTCATCTGTTTGCGCTTGCGAAGCTCGGTGATGCTTGACATGGCAGCCAGCTCTTTGCGGATGACGTGATAATCAGGGTGCGATTCGCGATCGAAGCTGTCCTGCACTTGGCCGGTTTCATCATCATCATCATCTTCATCATCGCTCTTGCGTTTCTTGCCCGCTTTCTTCGCACCGGGCAACGGCTCGGTCAACACCGGCGGCACCATCAGGCGACAGCTTTCACAACTACCACACGCGGAGATGCGACCCATCAGATCGCGCTGCGGTTCGTGGCAGAGCAGCACTTTGGCGAACTCGCGGGCAGCGGTGAACTTGCCCACACCCTTAGGGCCATGGAAGATGTAGGCATGGTGCAGTCGGCCGGTTTGCAGCGAAGCCTGCAATACGTCAACCGCTCGCGTTTGCCCTAGGATGATGTCCATCCCCGCATCGTATCGCCTTCAACGAAAGATGACAGATGACCACCCCGCCCTCGACATCCTCTACACAGCCCAACAGCCAGGGAGCCAGTATTCTGCTGCTGGGATTTCTGATTTTCCTGATCTCCATCTCCATGATTCTGACCGTGCGCGTGCATGCCAGACTCGGGGCGCTCACCGATGAACTAATAAAACTCAATGCGAAATTCAGCGGCGAATTGCCCGCAGCAAAGACAAAAGAAATTGCAGCATCACCTTCGGCATCGCCCGTGAAGGGTACGGAGGAGATCAAGCCGAAAATTGAAACCGCTGGCGACGCTGCGCCAACACCGCCAAAAGCGCTGGGCCTGGGGGAACGGCGAAGCCCGATACCTCAGCCGGGCGAAGAGATCACAAAGCCACTGAAGCCTGCGACACTGGGCGAACCGGAGGAAGTGAAGCCGATCGCCGCTGAGCCTAAGGCGGGCGAGGTGATTCCGTGGGATCAGGCGCATCTGCACATGGGCCGCACGATTACCGTCGAAGGAAAAATCATCACCACCAAACGACTGGCGACGATCTGCTTCCTGAACTTCACGAACGAAGCCAGCGGCGGCGACAGCTTTTATCTGGTCGTCTTCAAAGACAACTTCGATGACTGGGGCGGCTTCCCCGAACAGGCCTTCCTCAACAAAACCGTGCGCGTCACCGGCAAGATCGAAGATCACAAAGGAAGAGCGCAGCTCAAAATTAATAAGAAGGAACAGGTTGAGAAGATGGAGTGAGCTGAGCAAGTCTAATTCAGTCGTATCGTGTGGCACTGGCAGGCCGTCGCTCTGGACGGTTTGCTAGTGGTGTATTTGAGTTTTCTCTTATTCGCCACTGGCAAACCGCTCATAGCAGCGGCCTGCCAGTACCACACAGCATCGCGACGACCTCAACCAAGAAAATCATCCGGCATCGCCATCGGCCTTCCCGTGCGATCGACACAAGCCAGCGTCGTCGCGGCTTCCACAAGCAGTTCCTCGCCGCGCTTGATTTCGTAGCTGTGTTCCAACTTGATTCTGCCCATGTTGGTGCAGCGAACATGCACCCAAAGCTCATCGTCATATCGCGCAGGTCTGCGATAGCGCAGCTCCATGCGGACCACGACAAAGAACACGCCGCGCTCTTCGCACTGTTTGTAGGAGAGGCCGTTGACGCGCAGTAATTCGGTGCGGGCGATCTCCATCCAGATGGGATAGACGCTGTGGTGAGCCACGCTCTGGGCATCGCATTCGGGGTATCGAACGCGAACTTCAATGGCATGAGTATCGATCGTGTGAGCCATGCGCAGATGTTAGCAAAGGCTGTAAGGCATGGCTGAACGAGGCGCAGGGATTCACAGATCAACCATTGCCTTTGCCCTTGTTCTTGTCATCGCCATCGACTTTGTCCTTGCCCTTGCCTTTCGCTTTGCCCTTGCCCTTGCCTTTGACATCGTCGTCAGCATCATCTTCGTCATCGTCGTCATTGCTGTTCGTATTCGTGTCACTCTGGCCGCTGCTGCCATTGCTGCTTGCACCCGACTGAGAACTGTCATCGCCATCCTCGGTTACGTCCGAGTCGATAGACTCGCCACTGGAAGAACTGAACGACGTCGTACCATTGTTGCGAAGGGCCGCAGCTGAGATCACCGTCTCGGTCATGTCGCCTTCGCCGATGACAATACGACTGCTCACCAGCGTGGCATCCTGCGCGGTTTCGGCATTCACCGTAATCGTCCAACTGTGCAGCCCGATCGCCCACACTTCCTGCGGGAAATTCGCATTGCCTTTGAGCGCGGTCGTGATCGAATCGAAATCGGTGGCGAGCGTGTAGGCCGTGTTGTCCGCTTCTGCGAGCGTTAGTGGTGTCTTATAGGCGCGAAGCTCACCCGTAGCAGCATCGCGCTCGATGCGCTGAATCTCGCCGAGACTGGGTTCGCTGTTGGAATCGGTGTCGTTGGTCCAGACAATGAGCAGATCATCCTCAGCCACGAGGACCATCGAGGAGGATCGAATGGCCGCATTGAGCCTGGCGGTGATGGTCTTTTGACGAACAACGGATTGCCGCAGGTCGGTGCGACTGCTCGTGCCCGAAGCGACCACGCTGAGCATCATCGCGATGGCCACGGCGACAAAAGCTGTGCCCGCCAGTGCGAGCAGCAGTTCGACAATCGTCATTCCATACGCATGGCCACGCTGAGCCAGTGAGACCCGTTTCATTCTTGCGACTCCGCGATAAATCGAGCAGCCTGCCAGGAGCGACCGTGATCGTCGGTCACCGTGACCGTCACCGTTAGACCAGCGATGGTTTCGCCCAGTGCTGTGAAGCTCAAATTTTCATAAACCGCCGTCACCGATCGGCTGTAGGGTGCAAACGCAGCCGGGTAGGCAGCGCCTTGAGCATCGTGCAGGTTGCCGATGGTTTCGGTGAAGCCGTGGTAGTCATCGCAGTTGTCAAAGTCAGCTCGCGAAGCTTCGCCTTCATCAGGCCCGCCCACCGCGCCAGCACCTTGCGGATCGACATAAGGCTTGGCCACGATCTCTTCCATCAGCGACTCTGCCAGCGACAGCGCCCGCAGCTCGTGCAGCGCGTTGTAGGTCTGAGCGTGGCCCGTGGAGATGGCGTAAGTGATCGCCGCCACCGCGTAGGCGAGAATCGCCGAGGCGATGAGCACCTCCGGCAAGGTGAAGCCGGCTTGATTTGATGTGCGTCTGTTCATGTCGCCCCTCCTTCCAGCACCAACGTTCCCTGATGCACTGCTTAACGGATGTTTTCCTGGTGCAGCACAGTGAATCAATGCAACTGCACCAAGCGCAGTACGATTGCAAATGTCACAGTCGTCACAATCGTTACAGATAGATCATCGCTTCGTAAACGTCGTTAACATCCCATCGGGACATCGACCCGATTGATGTGTTCTCATCGGCTCAGTTGACTGCAAGTATGAAGTGGTTAGCGCCGATGATGAGATGGTGAACGTCCATCGCGCAACAACTTCCGTTAGCAAAGTCGTCGCACCTAAGCGCGCCGCTTCGCCTGGCTTCACGCTGGTCGAAATGATGATCGTCGTGCTGATCATTTCCATCATCGGCGCGATGGCTGTCGCTCGGCTGGGCAACACCAGCCTCACGCGCCTTCGCGCCGCTGCTAACGTGCTGGCCGCCGACTTGAGCTTTGCACAGGTTGAATCCATTGCTCATGCGGATTCGCCGCGCGTCGTCGTCTTCAATCCCACCACCAGCACCTACCACATCGCCACCACCGCTGACCTTGATGTGCCCATCACCAACCCGATCACCAAGACGCCGTACAGCGTACGATTCGGCCACGGCACCGCCGCCACTCTCGAAGGCGTGACCCTCTCCCCCACCGGTGTCGGCGGCGACAACAAACTCGCCTTCGGTGCCTACGGCCAGATCGATCAGGCCACGAGCGCCACCGTCACACTCCTGTGCAATGGCTCCAACATCACGCTCACCATCAACGCCATCACCGGCGAAGTGACCATCAGCGACATCATCTCTAATTGATTGAGAGCGATAGTGAAATCGCTCGTTCGGTTACAGCCGCAGCGTCCTCGCTGCGCGTTCTTGACGCACACCCCGCGCAGCGAGGACGCTACGGCTGTAAAAATATCGCAGCACTGCAATTTCTGACTTTCCCTTCCTTGCCCCAGCTATCCTTGTATAATCATTTCGCTGTCCGGTACCGCCGGCACCGGGGCTCTTTTTCTGCGTCAGCCATTGCCTTCTCCGATCTACTCTGGCGCATTCGCGTGTTTCCGCATGAGGCCAACCTATGACACGCCACATCATTCCCGCCGCCCTTGTACTTTCCATTGTCACCGCCGCGCTGGTCGCTCAAGATGATCCTGGTCTGAAGGTTTATCAAACCGTCAGCCCGTCGGTCGTCTCGCTCAAGTCGATCGAAGGCTCAGGCACCGGCTTCGTGCTCGAAGAGGATGGCCTGGTGCTCACCAATGCGCACGTGGTCACTTCGCCGCTGCCTTATCAGATGCGCGTTGATGTTCTCAAAGATGGCAAGACCGTGACGATGATCTTCAAGAAGGTGAAGATCGAAGGCATCCACCCCAAGCTCGATCTCGCGCTGGTCCGTGTCGATGCCAAAGGTGCTGGCGTCAAACTGATTCCCGTGGCCTTCTCCAAGAACGGCCTCCTGCCCGGTCAAAGTGTTTACGCCATCGGCAACCCCGGCGCAGGTGACGGCTCCACGCTCGACAAAACCATCACCCGCGGCATCGTCTCCGCCACCAGTCGCATCATCGAAGGTGTGCCTTACATTCAACACGATGCCGCGATCAATCCCGGCAACTCCGGCGGCCCGCTATGCAATGCCGCAGGTGAAATCGTCGGTGTCAACACACTCAAAGCTCACATCGAAGGCGTCGGCTACGCGCTGCCGATGGATAAGTTCCGCAAGGACATTTTCGTGCCGCTCGACAAGCGCGAAAAAGATGACAAGAAGGTCGAAGAAATTCTCGCCGAGGCTGATCGCGTCATGGGCGAGATCAAGAAAATGCGCCAGGTGCTGGCCCCGGATGATCCGCGTTTCTTCTATGCCCGCGCTTATGTCGCCCGCCTCTACTCGATGGCCCTGGCGCACGATCCGGGCAACAAGGCGCTCTATCTCAAGATCGGCTCCCTCTTCCATCAACTCGAAGAACCCGTGATGGCCTCCGCATATCTGGCCAAAGGCATCGAGCTTGACCCCTGGTTCAGCCACAGCGCGTATATCGATCTGGGTCAGTCGCTGGGCAAACTCGGCAAAGGCGACATGGCCACACTCGCATTCAATGAAGCCATCGCCAAGTTCCCGCGCGAGTCCGACCAGGTCGCCGTCTCCCTCGCTCAGTACAGCAGCAAGGAAAAACAGTACGCCAATGCTGCGTACTACTCGAAGCTGGCCATTCACATCGGCGTCATTCCCCGTCAAGAAGATGAGATGAATGGCATCTATGAAGGTGCCATGAAGAAGCTGGGCGGAGATGAGGCTGACAAAACCCGCAAACGCTGCGATGGTGCAGGCGAAGAGCTCAAGGCGATGAAGTCCGCGGCTGTCATCGCCAAGGCTTCCAAACAGAAATTCCTCAACAAGGAGTTTGAAACCTTCCTCCACGATTTCAACCCGATGCCTGAAAAGAGCGAGCAAGTCGCCAAAGGACTTTGGGGCGAAGATGACAATGCTGTCGCCGCAGGGGATGGCGATAAGCCGCTGATCGCTGGCACTCCGACGACACCGACGACACCGACTGGCGAGCCGATGGATGCGGAAACTGAAATCACGACGACGATCGAATCCGCCAAAAAATTAGTGAGTAACAAAGACAAAGACAAGGCAGTTGTTTCGCTCAAAGCACTCGTCGCCAAGTACCCCGCTCACCCGCAGATCAGAACAGCCAAGGACCTGCTCACCATCTGGGACAAGCCCGACAAACCTGCCGTCGCTGCGGCGCCCGAAAAGCCCAAGCCCGACCCCACCACGCGGCTGATTGAACGCAAGATCGATCTCGCGTTGCTCTTCAAGAAGTCGGGCCAGAACGACAAGGCCATCGAAACATTGCAGGCCCTCGTCGATGAACATCCCACGCATGCTTCGATTGGCCGCGCACGCGATCTGCTTAAACAATGGGGCAAGTGATC
>CAZYQL010000053.1:18642-20784 GCA_964650055.1 uncultured Phycisphaeraceae bacterium
CGCGGCTCAAAATCCTTCGTGATAATCTCCATCACCTGATCCACCGACATGCCTAGCGTGATGCCGCCATGCAGCGTCATCCAAGATCGCCTGGCCAGTGATTCATCACCCAGTCGCTGCGTCCAACCCGCGATGATTCGGCGAATCACCTGCGGCTGCACATCCGCATCAGGTTCCGTTGCTCCGACGGTATGCACCCAGAACATCAGCCGATACATCGCCAGATCGCTCGATGCGATTTTGTGATACTGCCTCGCGCTGGATTCCACTGGTGCCCCCGCTTCCACCTTCAAAGCAACAGGCTCCAGCGCTGACTGCGCGACCACATCCAGCAGATCGCGCTTGTCGCGGAAGTAGCGATAGATCGAGCCGACGGCACAATCGAGCTTCGCCGCAATTCGGCGAATGGTCGTCGCGTCGTATCCTTCATCCGTCAAACACCGCGCAGTCGTTTCTAATATCTGCTGCCTCGATAACGGCACAGCCTGAACTGGCGAAGTTGGGGTGGGCGAAATGATTTTTTCTTCCATGACCATCATGCATCACCTCCTTGTGATGAGCAATGAGTGTCGTGTACCGGCCTCATCTAGTCAAGCATTATTCGCACGAGCACAGGGCAATCGCATGTGATCGCCCCAACTCCCTCACATCGCGCCTTCCACTTCTGGTACAACACGCGCTCTCCCGGAGATTTTTTTCATGCAGCAACTGACCAGCCTCATTCGCGACATTCCCGACTGGCCCAAGCCTGGCATCGTGTTCAAGGACATCACGCCGCTGCTGCGCGATCCGGCCGGGCTGGCGCTGGCGGTTGAGATGATGTGCAATCCTTTCCGCGGCAAAGGTATCGACATCGTCTGCGGCGCTGAGAGCCGAGGCTTTATCTTCGGCACCGCCATCGCTCAATCACTTTCCGCCGGCTTTGTGCCCATTCGCAAACCCAAGAAACTCCCCTTCTCCAAACACTCCGTCGAGTACGGCCTCGAGTACGGCACCGACACCCTCGAAATTCACACCGACGCCATCGCCAAAGGTCAACGCGTTCTCATGGTCGATGATCTGTTAGCAACCGGCGGCACCATGCGAGCCTGCCTCGATCTGATCAACAAACTCGGCGGCAATATCGTCGGCACCACCGTGCTTATCGAACTGACCTTTTTGAACGGTCGGGAGATTCTTAAGCCTTACGATGAAGTGCATGCTGTGATCAAAGTGTGATCACGCTATTTCATCGCGCTTCATCGCGCTATTTTCATCGCGCAATTTGCCCCGCCATGGCCAAGCGTCCCTCCACACGTCAGAAGAAAGCGGCAAGCCTGCCGACGTATTACGAGCTGTCGCAGAAGCCGTTGCAGGTGCTGGCTTTTTTGCTGCCGCTCATAGTGCTCTACGAACTGGGTGTTTTCTATTTTGTGCGCGGCGACATCGAAGCCCGCTCGATGCTCAAAGGTTTTTTTCAGCAAGTGGGCATCGGGCAAGCGGGCTACTACCTGCCAGGCGTCGCGGTGGTGGTCTTACTTTTGACGATGCACTTCGTGCAGCGCGAGCCTTGGAAGGTGCATGGGCGATTGCTGCCGATGATGTGGATTGAGTCGATTATTCTTGCGCTGCCGATTCTTCTGTTCGCGGTGGTCTTTCTCAGGCAACCCGCCGCCCATGCGATGGCCCTCGACAGCGCCATGCTTGCTTCGACTTCATCATCCTCTTCGCCCGGTTGGCAGTCGATGATGGTTTATTCCATCGGTGCAGGCATCTACGAAGAGCTGCTCTTTCGCGTCATCGGCATCGCCATCATTCATTTTATTGCCATTGACTTGCTCGCCTTACCCAAGCACATCGGCGAGCTCGCCGCCATCGGCATCACCGCCCTTCTCTTTGCGATCTATCACTTTCTGCCGATTAAGACGGGTGTGATTTCGCAGATGCTCACCACGGATATTCGCAAGACGATTTTCTATTTGCTTGCCGGTGTGTATCTCGCATGCATTTATGTCTATCGCGGCTTCGGTATCGCGGCTGCATCGCATGCGATGTATGACGTGATGGTGGTTTCGATCGCGGAATTGCAGAGCGATTAAGGCACTGTCGAAAAGCAGATTCGCCTTATCCGAGCCGCTAGGCGTAAGCCTGCGGAGTTTGGAA
>CAZYQL010000053.1:20884-23902 GCA_964650055.1 uncultured Phycisphaeraceae bacterium
ATCCGCAGGCTTACGCCTAGCGGCTCGGATGGAGTTCTCGAACAGAGTCCGGGCATCACACCTTCGCAGCGCTCACCTCGTGACTGTTCTGCGAACCTTCTTCTTTCTTCGCGCCACTGGGAACCACAAGCACCGGGCAATGCGCTTTGCGCAGCACGCCTTCGCTGATGGTGCCCACGATCAGTTTGTAGAGCGCGGTGTGACCATGCGAGCCCACCACGATCATCTCGGCTTCGAGCTCCTTCGCCATCGTCAGCACACGATCGACCGCTGGCCCGCTGACCAGGAGCGATTGAGCATCGACGCCCATGTCTTGAAGTGCTGCGACAGCTTCGGAAAGTTTGCCTTGCTCGCTGGGAAAGTGTCTGGGCAGATCTTCATCGGAAATTGTCCAAGGCACGGGGACTTCGCCAGCCCCGCTGATGAATGAAGTATCAGTGACCGCGTGCATCACCCAAAGCTTGGCACCCGTCGCTCTGGCCAAGCGTGAAGCGTGAGCCACGACGCTGTTGGACATATCCGAAAAATCGATGGCTACCAGAATGTTTTTCACGGTACACCTCGCTGGTTGCGTTCACGGACAGCCGTGAACTTGAATGAGTGTTCACTAACATTTCGGTGTGGTACTGGCAATCTGTCGAGTCAGCACACCCTAAATGTTATGCACCAGCGCGGCAGATCAAAGCTTTTTCGACAGAAAACGATGGGCATCTTTGCCGACTTGTCCCAGCTCGAATCCGCATCGCTGATAAAGTTCGCTGGCTTTGGGGTTGCCATCCATCACTTCGAGTGTGACCTTGCAGCAGCCGGCAGCCCGGGCTGCCTCGGAGACGCCTTCGAGGAGGCGTCTGCCGATGCCGCGGCCTTGATGCGATTCGCGGACATAGACATCGTGGATATTCAGGAGCGGTTTACCTGCGAAGGTGGAGAAGCCCACGAAGCAGACGGCGATACCTATATAGTCTGTGCCGTCTTGAGCGAGGTAGATTCGCGTGGTGGGGTGGGCTTTGAGTTTTTCAATCAAATTGGCCCGCACCGCCTCATCGAGCGGTCGGCCTTGCCCAAAGGGTGTGCGGGCATAGCCATCGAGCAGGTCCAGAACAGCCTGACTTTGAGGGTTTTGGTTGAGCTTCGCTTCAATGATTTGAACATCGTGCATGGCCCAAGAATATCAAAGAGCGGCTTGCAACGCGACAATTCATACGCTGGCTCACTTGACAGTTTCCATACAGCCAACGTAAACTTTCTCTTCTGCCATGAGTTACTGCCTCGGAAGGTGATAGCTTGAGCAGACGTGACCCTCCACAGGGACTGATGATGATGTCGATGGCCAAGCCCGACTTCAAGCAGATGCGAGCCCTCTGATGCGTGTAAGAACCGCCCAGAGTGTTGTCGCATCGCACCGCATGTGTGCAGCCTGCCCGGCTCCTCAAATGGAGGTGCCGCGTATGGCCTGAGCACAACGGTGCAATCAGGTCGCCCCGCGATCGGTGTTGTCTATCACGACCACACCAGCCGCGCGGGCAGTGGCAGGCCACGACGCTCTTAGGAGCGATTCGTGGTTTTCGTTTTTTTATAAGCCGTCCGATTTTTGATTTGAACTTTGAACTTTGAACTTTGAACTTTGAACTCTGTGTTTACATCCCGGATAACTAAATAGCTGGAGCATTACCCCATGAATGGAACCGAACTGATTCGCCTCATCGATTCGATCTCGCGTGACCGCAACGTCGAGAAGGAATCTCTTTACCGTGACATTGAACAGGCGATGGTTTCCGCAGCCCGCAAGCATTTCAATGTGATTGACACCGAAGAGTTTCGCTGTGAACTGGATCGCATCAATGGTCAATTGAAACTGTTCCGCCACGATCAGGAAATTCCACTTGAGTCACTTGGGCGCATTCCGGCTCAGACCGCCAAACAGGTGATGATTCAGCGGTTCCGCGAAGATGAACGCCAGAGCATTTACGAAGAGTACGCCGACCGCGTGGGTGAACTGACCACGGGTGTTGCTCAGCGCTACGAAGGCGGGGCGCTGGTCGTGCAGATCGGCCGCGCTGAAGGTTTTATGCCGCGTAGCGAGCAGATCCCCGGCGAGCAGCATCAGCCAGGCGAGCGCGTCCGCTGCATGATTCTGGATGTGCGCGACTCGGGTAGCCAGGTGAAGATCGTGCTCACCCGCGCTCACCCGGATTTCATCAAGCGATTGTTTGAAGTCGAAGTACCCGAAGTGACCGAGCGCATCATCGAAGTCAAAGCGATGGCACGCGAGCCAGGCCATCGCACCAAGCTTGCTGTCTCTTCCATCGATTCGAAGGTCGATGCGGTAGGCGCATGCGTCGGCGTACGCGGCTCTCGCATCAAGAATATCGTCGATGAACTGGGCGGCGAAAAGATCGACATCGTTCGCTGGAACGAGTCATCGCAGATTCTGATTCAGAACGCCCTTAAGCCTGCGGAAGTTGTAGAGATATCGCTTTGCTTCGAGCTTGGCCGCGCTACGGTGGTGGTCAATGATGATCAGCTTTCACTGGCCATCGGCAAGCGCGGACAGAACGTCCGCCTCGCTGCACGACTGACCAACTGGGACATCGACATCCTCACGCCTCCTGAGTTCACCAAGAGCCTGGACCGCATGGAATCGACGCTCAAGGCGATCGAAGGCGTCACCGAAGAACAGATCGACAAACTGGCTGCGCTGGGC
The DNA here is from genome assembly GCA_964650055.1 of uncultured Phycisphaeraceae bacterium. Lineage (GTDB taxonomy): Bacteria > Planctomycetota > Phycisphaerae > Phycisphaerales > Phycisphaeraceae > JTS-RE9. The sequence continues at coordinate 23,589 of CAZYQL010000053.1, forward strand.
ATTATCAGTGTGTTCGATGTCGAGGAAGTGGGCCTGGATTACCTCATCGACACGCTTGCGTGCGACAAGGAATTGGCAGAGCGCATCACCAATCGGTCATCTGAAGAAGGCAAGATTGTTGCTGACGAACAGGCCATCGAGAAAGAGGCTACAGCCAAGCGCAAGGCAGCCGAGCAGGAAGCCATCGCCCAAGGCGGCGGCCTGGAAGACATCTTGGGTGGCGGTGCCTTGCGAGATGCAGAGGCAGCCACCGAAGCCGCAGCCGACGCAGCCACAGAAGCAGCTGCGAGCGAAGCGGCCGGCAGCGAAGAAGC
>CAZYQL010000054.1:0-21447 GCA_964650055.1 uncultured Phycisphaeraceae bacterium
GGGTGGTTGGTGAGGAGGCGCATTTTGCGGATGCCTAGGTCGCGGAGGATTTGGGAGCCGATGCCGTAGGCGTCTTTGGCTTGGTGGGAGGTGTGGCCGGAGATGGCGCGGGCTTCATCGGAGAGGCGGAGGGTTTGTAATTTTCGCAGTAAGCCGGTGCCCATCATTTCGTGACGGAGATAGACGACAGCGCCCTGGCCTTCTGCTTGAATCGCTTTCATTGAGGCGGCCAAAGTGTTGCCCGAGGGATCGGTGATATCGCCTAGCACATCGCCCAGTAGATTCTGGCTGTGCATGCGGACGAGGACGGGGTCAGCGATTTCGATGGGCTGACCGGTGGTATCGAGTTTGCCGACGTTGCCGCAGACGAGGGCGACGTGAGGCTGGGGATCGACGAGGCTGGAGTAGGCGATGAGGGTGAACTTGCCGAAGGCATTTTCGAAGGGTGCGGTCTCGATGCGCTCGATGAGTTTTTCGCGTTGAAGGCGGTACTGAATTACATCAGCGACACTGCACATTTTCAGGGTGTGTTTCTCGCAGATTTTTTTGAGATCTGGCAGGCGGGCCATGGAGCCATCTTCGTTCATGATTTCGATGATGACGGAGGCGGACTCGAGGCCGGCGAGTCTGCATAGATCGACGGAGCCTTCGGTTTGGCCGGCGCGGACGAGTACGCCGCCGTCGCGGGCACGCAGGGGATTGATGTGGCCGGGGCGGGCGAAGTCGTCGGCTTTGGCATTGGGATCAGCGAGCAGGCGAATGGTTTTGGCGCGGTCGCTGGCGCTGACGCCGGTGGTGACGCCGTAGCGTTCCTCGGCATCGACGGTGATGGTGAAAGCGGTGCCTCGCTGGGTGGTGTTGACGGGGGCTTGGGGTTTTAGATCGAGCCGATCGCAGCCGGCGGATGCGAGAGAAACGCAGAGGACGCCGCGCGCTTCACGGATCATGAAGTTGACAAGCTCGGGCGTGACGAGCTGGGCAGCGCAGACGAGATCGCCCTCGTTCTCACGAGTTTCATCATCGATGAGCACGATCATTTTGCCAGCTTTGAGGTCGGCGAGGATTTCGGAAATTTGGTGCATGGAAATTCAGGCGACGTCAGCGGAGCGAAGTTCTGCTTCCTCGGGAGAGAGAGCGGAGATAGGGCCGACGAGCGAAAGTTCGGCAACGGGGATTTGCTTTTTCAATGCGTTCCAGATGACCTCCTGGCGATCGGGGTGATCCAAGTCGGCGAAGGCCTGATCGACAACGATGCCGTAGATACGGTTGGCTTGTCGCTGGGCCAGAGCCTCGACATTGATGGCGGGCATCTCTGCGCGGAGGGCATTGACTACTTGTTCGATAGTTGCCATTGGGCGATGCCTTTCAACTGAATCACTTGCGATGAATGCAGAAAATCCTTGACGAACTGCGTCATTCTATCCCGATCATTGCCTTTGAGTCTGCGCCAGGCTTTACGAGTGCGAACGTAACCGAGCAAACCGCTCCAGCCGACATATCGCAAACGATTATCCCAGTCGGCGACCAAGCGACTCCAATGGTGCGCCGTCTCTCCGCTCTTGACAGAATCGATGAATCGGGCTGGGCACTTGAGCAGCCACAGATTTAGATCGTGCCAAGCATCGGTGGCATATCCGCCCTGCACTGCCATGGCTTGTATGATGCATTCGACTGACAAGCCGCCCAAATACATCGCACCGGCCCAGTCGCCAGCCTTGAGTAGTGTCCATGCGGAAATCTGCCGCTGCTCGGAGGCTTCCCAGAGATTTTCCGCATCGTATGTGATGTCATCCAGCTTCATAGCATGCCCCGAAAACTAACAACCATCACTTCACATCCGGCCCCATGCGCACAATCGTGCGCGGTCCAAAGGGCATATCGCGCAGCAGGTTTTTCACATCGTCAGCGGTGACGGCCATGATGTGATTCAGCTCTTCTTTCATCGAGCGGTACTCGCCCTGATAGGTCCACTGCATACCCAGGCCACGCATGCGGCCGCCGGGATGTTCGCCCGCCAGAGTGGCCTGTGTTGCCATTTTGTTTTTGGCCCGTTCGATCTCATCGAGCTGAATCGAATCCGCGTAGTTGTCGAGTGTTTTGAAGAGCATCTCTTCCACTGCTGCTGCGCGATCAGGATCGCAGGAGGCGAAGGCGAAATAGGAGCCGGTCTGATCAAAAGGCATGAAGGAAAAATCAGCTTCATCGGCCAGGCCTGGATCAATGAGCGCCCAGTAAAGCCGCGAGCCTTCGGAATCACCCAGCACATCGGCGATGACTTTGGCGGTGTAGCGACGATCATCCTGAGCACTGGGGCCGGGGCACATCATGGCCATGTAGTGGCGGTTGACCTTCGCATCGGTCATCGACTCGCTCAGCGGCAGCGCGGTGGGCGAAGCGTATTGCCTGCGCACACCTGTGGGCGCCCAGCTTTGCGTGATCTTTGAAACTTCTTCGATGAGCTTGGCGAAATCGATCCGCCCTGCTGCTGCGACGGTGATGTTGTCCGGGCTGTAGCGCTGATTGAAATAGGTGCGCATCTGATCAGCGGTGAGCGCCTTGATGGAATCAGCGGTACCAAGGACGCGGTAGCTCAGGGGATGCTGGCCGAAGAATTTTTCGACGAGTGTGTCCTGCAAGCGCCACTGCGGGCGATCATCGTACATGCTGATCTCTTCGAGAATGACGTTTTTCTCCATGGAAAAGTCTTCTTCCCGAAGGGCCGGCCGCATCATGTCACCGAGCAGATCAATGGCCCGAGGCAAATACTCAGGCAGCACCTGGGCGTAATAAACGGTCGCTTCGTGGCTGGTGAAGGCGTTGTAATTCGCACCGATCTCATCGAACTCGCGATTGACATCATCGGCACTGCGGCGCGAGGTGCCCTTGAACATCATGTGCTCAAGGAAGTGGCTCACGCCCATGACGGGTTTGTCCTCATCGCGCGTGCCGGTCTTCACGAAGAAGCCGACGGCAGAGGTGTGGGCATCATCGTTTTGTTCAGCGATGAGGGTCAGGCCGTTGGGGAGTTTGTGGTGGTGAAAGTTGGGCATGGGAGGCAGAGGTCAGAAGTCAGAAGTCAGATGTCAGATGTCAGATGTCAGATGGGAAGCAGCGGGTCACATCGGACCTCGGGTGTTCATTTCCGAGAGACGACGTATAAGCCTGCAACGATCAGCAAGGTGCCCAGTGCGATTCTCAGTGTCATTTTTTCACCTAGCACGAGCCAGGCGAGCAGCACGGCGACGACGAAACTACCTTTGTCGATCAAGGCAACGCTGGAAACTTCGCCGATCTTGATCGCTTTGTAGTAGAAGATCCAGGACACAGTCGTGGTGACGGCTGAGATTCCCAGCCAGAGGTAGTTGCGTGCCGTGAGCGACTGCAATTCCGCAGCCGGAACAAAGATCGCGGCAAAGACGAGCACCAAACAGAAGACGAAACAGGTGCGTACCGATAGGCCAAGCTCTGCGGAGATGCCCGACAGTCCGATCTTGGCAATCACGGACGTGAAGCCTGCAAAGATCATCGAAACGAGCGCGTACAGAATCCATTTTTCCATAAGGACCGCCTCTTCGTATAACAAGGAAGCGATCCTTGGCTGTCTGCGGCGGAGATTGGCTCTTACAACTTAGCCTGCGGCGATGTCCAGGTGCTTCTTGAATTCGGCCTTGGGCTGGACGCCGACAAACTTGTGTACGATCTGGCCGCCTTTGAAGAGAAGGACGGTGGGGATCGCGCTGATGCCGAATTTCACAGAGACATCGCGGTTGTTGTCGGTATCGACCTTGCCGACTTTCACTTTGCCTTTGTATTCCGTGGCCAGTTCGTCGATGGTCGGCCCCAGCATCCGGCAAGGCATGCACCACTCAGCCCAGAAATCCACCAGCACCGGCTCATCGCTCTGGAGCACCTCGGCGTCAAAATTGTCGTCAGTCAGTTCGAGTACTGCGTCGCTTGCCATGACATATCCTTTCATCAAGTCGGGTCAATGTCTCAGTTCAGAATCATAAAAGTAACATACGTAAGGCGGGCGATTCTAGTCCCGCCTTCCAACCCCAGCAACTTTGCGGGGCTACAACATTAGAGACACGAAACGCGGGGAGGTTTCAGGGACGCGCAGCGAGGATGCTGCGGCTGTGATGAAATTCGCGCAGCGAGGACGCTGCGGCTACGAATAGGTACGATGTGAGGTGTGAACAAACTTTCATCCAAAATCGAAGATCGTTCGGCTGTGATTGGTGTCATAGGCCTTGGCTATGTCGGCTTGCCGCTGCTCAAGGCGTTTCATGATGCGGGCTTTTCAGTCCTGGGATTCGACATTGATCCACGCAAGATCAAGGACATCCACCAAGGCGAAAATTATCTGCGCCATCTCGGAGCAGATTATCTCACCGCCATGGCCAAGACCGGCCGCGCCAGCGCGACTGCCGACTTCAGCAGGCTCAGCGAGCCTGATGCGATCATCGTCTGCGTGCCTACGCCGCTGGGCAGGCACCTCGAACCTGATCTGAGCTTCATCGAGAAGACCACCGAAGATATCGCCCGTACTTTGCGCCAAGGGCAACTCGTCGTGCTCGAATCGACGACCTATCCGCGCACCACGCGCGAGGTCATGCTGCCTCGCCTCGAAGCCAACGGCTTTAAGTGTGGCACCGATTTTCTGCTGGCCTTTTCACCCGAGCGCGAAGACCCCGGTCGCAAGGATCACAACACCACCACCATCCCCAAACTCGTGGGCGGCATCGACAAGATCAGCGGCGAAGTCGCAGCGGCGCTCTACAGCAAAGCGGTGAAGAAAGTCATTCCGGTTTCCAGCGCGGAGGTGGCTGAGGCTGCCAAGCTCCTGGAAAATATTTTCCGTGCCGTCAACATTGCGATGGTCAATGAGCTCAAGGTAGTGCTCACCGCGATGGACATTGATGTGTGGGAAGTGATTGAGGCGGCTGCGACCAAGCCCTTCGGCTTCATGCCGTTTTATCCCGGGCCGGGTCTGGGCGGGCACTGCATTCCGATCGATCCGTTTTATCTCACGTGGAAGGCCCGCGAAGTCGGGCAGCCGACGAAGTTTATTGAGCTTGCCGGACAGGTGAATCACGCGATGCCTGATTATGTGGTGCATCGCGTGAGCCTGGCGCTCAATGATCGCGGCAAGGCGGTCAAAGGCTCGCGCATTCTGGTGCTCGGCCTGGCGTATAAACCCAACATCGATGATGTGCGTGAGAGTCCGAGCCTGGAGCTGATTGAGAAGCTCGAAGCCTTGGGCGCTGTTGTGGATTACAACGATCCGCATGTGCCTGCGACGCACAAGATGCGCAAGTACGACCTGCAAATGAAGAGCGTCGAGCTATCACCTGATTCGATGGCGAGCTACGACTGCGTGCTGATTGCGACCAATCACGCAGCTTACGACTGGCAGTTTGTGGCGGACCATGCAGCACTGATCGTCGATACGAGAAATGCGATGAAGGGTGTCACGGGCAGGCGCGAGCATATTGTGGGGGCGTGATCGAAATATGGACTTCTGAATAACCTCAATCAAGAGAGGTCGCTGAATAACCGTTTTGCCTCTAAGGAAGGCAAGAAAGCAGGAAAAGAGCTGCATGAAAACAAGGGCTTTTCCCTGCATTCCTGCCTTCCTTAGAGGCCATGCCCAACCGTCTTGGAGGTTATTCAGAATGCCCGGTAGGAAAAAACACAGATAAGCATCCTTATTTTCCTTGTTTCCTTCCTTCCTACTTTCCTTATAAACCTACTTTCCTTATAAACCAATTGAGGTGGGTTATTCAGAGGCTCAATATCACTTTCAACCGGCTGAAGATCGCGCTGCTTTCTTGCGACTACGCCTCTGATGTACCGTCGCCACTCGCTGTGTCGCGGCTTCAATCATCCACGCATTGAGACTCTTGCCTTCCGCAGCAGCGGATTGCTGGATTGCCTTGTGCAGCGACGGATCAACGCGCAGAACAAATCTGCCGGAGGAAGGCTTTTCCGGGCTTTCATTTCGCGTCTCACAGAATTCCAGATAGTCATCTACTGACGCATGAAATGCTTTTTGCAATTGGGATACGGATGTCGCTTGAAAGGTGATGACATCGCGTAATCCTTCCACTTCGCCATGCATCAGGCGTGCATGAGGATCGTATTCCACTTTTGCGTAATAGCCTTTATAGGGTTTCATGGTGTGACTCCGGCGTCAGTAAGAAACCGACGCATTGATTTCAGCGCACCTTTGTCCGTTTCCTTCTGGGGATGAGGGCGATGAAACACGGCTCGAACACCGTTGAGTGCAATGCGTACTCGTGAACCGCGACCTTCCGAAAGATCTGCCCCTAACGACCGCAGCAGAGCCTCGATATCCGTCCAACCCACATTGGCGCGAACAGAATCAGCAAAGATTGCTTCGAGTGTTCGACGGTGTCGATCCATCGGACAAATGATATCACTAAGTGATATCAAAGTCGAGTGTCAGGATTATGCTTAAATTCGCGTCACGCAACTTGGCAGATGATCTGCTTTCACGTGGCACTGATCGTCGATACGAGAAATGCGATGAAGGGTGTCACGGGCAGGCGCGAGCATATTGTGGGGGCGTGATCACTTGCTGTTGATGACTTGTAGTTCGACGCGATGGAAGGTGATCGAGTTGTACCAAGACAGAAGGCCGATCGAGGCATCATTGAAACCCCAATCCTGCGGCCCCAGTTCGCTCCAATCGGTCTTGTAGTGCAGCACCTGCTTGCCATTGAGCCAGGTCGTCAAGCTTCCTTTTCGAATTTGGAACTTGGCCACTTGACGCTTGCCGTTGGGGCCGATGGCCACGCGGACAAGTCTCATGTTTTTCGGTTGTTCACCTTTGAAATCGCCGACGCTGATGTATTGATTTCCTAATGAACCCATACCGAAGTGGACAGGTTTTCCATCTGGTTTGACGAAGATGCCAAATCCTTCGTTGCCGTTATGGCGGGTGAATTCGATGGTGATATCAAACTCATTGGCTTCAAGTTTGTAGTTGAACCCGAATCGAGCCCAGTTGTCCGCAGGAGCGATGATCTGCCCGTTCTCCACTGACCAGCGACCCGTGATGGAATCCCGATCGCCACTGGCACCGAGAATGAGATTGATCGGCCTATGGCCTCCTGCGCTCATGCCGGCGATCGCGGTGTTCTTAGAGACAACTTCGATTCGCTTCTCCGCTACCGATTTGGCCAAGCCTGTCAGTGAAGGTGCTGCCATGGCGTACCAGTGTGCCGCGCGGGACTGTACCGCATTGCCTGCCCATTGCGATTGCGATAGCTTCTCACTCGAATCCCACCATAAGGCCGCTGTCGTCGCCTGCGCCGCGGCATCTCCGGGTTTGGCCAGATCACTTTTAGCAGCAGCCGCCAGAGCCTCGTCTCTTCCTTTCAAAAGGTGGACCAGACCGCGATCCCAATCGCCTTTGAAGAAGCAGAGAAACTTTCCGGCGGCCAGATTAGCATCGAGATCGTCAGGCATTTCCAGCAATTTCGATTGCGCGATGCTGAAGAGATGGGATTCGCGCTTGAACGTATTGACCTGCACGCGAGCATCGATCACTTGCTTGCGCAAGGTGACCTCTTTGGCCTTTGGAATGGAGATGTCAGCGACGCGAAGCTGTCGCTCGGCTGTTTCAAATTCACCGGCAGCGATCAGTTCATCGATCGTCGCCAGATTCTGTTCGATGAGTCTGCGATGATCGTCCGGTGCCTTCGCTGACTTGGCCAGTGCGAGCAACATATCAACGCGCTGCGACGCCAGATCGATCCGAAACTGCGAATCAAGGCGGCGAAGAATGTCGAAGGTTAGATCCACATCCTCGGCTCGCACCGCCGTATCGCGTGCTTCCATGAGCATGGCGTAGCGCAGAGAGAGGTCCTGTTCTGCATCGGCGAGAGTGAAAATCTTCTTCGCCACCGCCGCCAACTCTTGAGGCTTCTCTTTCGCCAACTCCGCACGAAACGCGTCTTTCACGGTCGCTGTCGCTGATGCCAGCGCATCGCCTTCGGGTGGCAACCGACGTTCGTCTGCATGCAATGGAGTAGCGCTAACAAACTGTGCCAACGCCAGTGCTAACAGACATGAAAATAGATGAACGTTCAAAGGTCCTGTGCGATGTGACTTCATATTGTCCCTCGTGATTGGTCGGCCCGCGGACGTAGCCGCTAACGCGCCTCGCCTCGCTCATTCTCAGCGGCATCCTCTTCCCCTTCTTCATCTGCCACCCACATCTGATCCGTATCCCCCTTCTTGCCGACGACTTTGTACCAGAGCCAGGTACAGGGCGCGCTCAAAGCATAGAGCACCAGGGCGGCGGCGATGGCGTACTGCGGCACGACGGCGACAACGAGCACCAGCACCACTGCGAAGACGATCGCGTTGAACGAAGCCTTGCCTCGGAAGTAGCGGTTGAGCACGTGCGAATAACGCAGCCGACTGACCATCGCCAGGGCCACCAGCAGCATGACGATGATCATGCCCACCTTGCTCAGCCAGAGCGGCCAGGTTTCATCCATCGTCTGAAGGCCCGTCACCGCTTCGCGGTGCGAGTGCATCAGCGGCGCCAGAAAATGCTCGTGCAGCAACACCAGGCTGACCACCGTGCCCGCAGCGCCAGGCGAAGGCAACCCCTTGAAACTCATGTGATCCGACACTGCTGCACTTTTGACTTCCACATTAAATCGCGCAAGCCTGAGCGCTGCACAGGCGCAGTAGAGCCCGCCGGTGATGAGCACCGCCCGGTCGATCAGACTGTCGCCCTTGCCTTGCGCGAGAAAGGGAATTTGCACATCGACGAGCATGATGGCGATGAAGGCGGGGGCGACGCCGAAGCTGACCATGTCAGCGAAGGAGTCCAGTTGTTCGCCCAGTTCGCTGGTCTGATGCGTGAGCCTGGCGATGCGGCCGTCGAGAGCATCGAAGATCATGCCGAGGAAAATCGCCACCACCGCGCAGGTCAAAGGCGACCAGCCAAAAGGCAGCTGCGTGACCACCGGATCGCGACTGGCCAGGAAAATCGCCAAGAACCCGCTGAGCAGATTCGCCAGCGTGAACATCGTGGGCAGCACGGCAATCGCTTTCATCGCTGCCCGCTTGGGACGCGACAAGCGCAAGGCCCGTTCGCTTGGCGGGAAGTCATCATCAGTCGGTTCAGAATGCATGTTTCTATTGTAGCGTTCAGGAGCTCTCAATACCTCACTGCAATTTCTATCTTCAACCCATCCTCCGCGATGGCTGCTGCGTAATATTCAAAGTGTGAGGCAAACCGACTGATCGTCTTTGCCGGCTGCTATACTTGCCTTCACCTTTTGGGGAATCGTGTTTGATGTTTGACTGAAATCAACTTTGCCTGAAATCAATGGAGTTTGATCTGATGAAACGCACCGCCTCGATTCTGTTGCCCGCCCTGCTTCTTGCCGCGACCTTTGCCTATACCTCCAGCAGCTTTGCTGCCGAGGAAGGCTGGACGATTGATTTTGAAGCTGCCAAAGCTACTGCCGCCAAAGAGAACAAAGATCTTTTTCTTGAGTTCACCGGTTCCGACTGGTGCCCGCCCTGCAAGTTGCTCAAGGCCAAAGTGTTTGACATGGAAGCGTTCAAGAGCGCTGCCCCCAAGTCATTCGTTCTGGTGAAGCTCGATTTCCCACGCGACAAGTCGCATCAGACCGAAGCGGAAATCGCCCAGAACGATCAGCTCCAGAAGCAGTATGTCATTTCAGGTTTTCCCACTGTGATTTTCGCCGATGCAGCCGGTCGCCCTTACGCCAGAATGGTCGGCTTTGGCGGGCAGGATGCGCAAGCGTATGTCAAGCAGATGATGGAGTACCAGAAGCTGCGCGAGAATCGCGATGCTGCTTTCGCTGAGGCGGAAAAGGCCACCGGCATCGAACAAGCCAAGGCCTTGGACAAAGGCCTGGCGGGCATTGACAGCGAGCTGCTGGCGACGATCTACAAGCCTGAGGTGGACAAGATCATTGCGGCTGATGCCGATGGCGCTGCCGGTCTTAAAGCCAAGTACACCGCCCTGCTGCTGCTGCCGGAAGTAACCAAAGCACTCCAGGATATTCAGCAGGTTGAAGGCGATACCGCGGCACGCCTAAAGATGGTTGACGAATTGGTCGCCAGCAAGAAGCTCACCGGCGAAGCCTTGCAGGAAGCGCACTTCACCAAGGCGATCATCAGCTACCGCGAAGACAAAGAAGGCGCTAAGAAACACATGGAAGCCGCCATCGAAGCTGCCCCGACAACCCGCAAGGCGGCAGAGATTAAGAAGATCATCGAGCGCGTTTATGCCCCGGAAACTGAAGAGAAATGAAGTAATCCTGAAGTAGTTAGCCGTTCGCCTTGGCGAACGATGCCCGCTCACTCCTCATCCATCACTCGTACATTCTGTCTCAGGCCGACGTCATCAGGCGTCGGCCTGTTTTCATTCTGGCCCATGCCCATGCCAAACAGTGCGCCGATGCGTGCGAGAGTTAGAAGAATGAAATAGACGCACATTCCCACGAGCAGCGCGGCCAGTACGAGAACGATGGCCGGGATGACCACCACGATCAGCCCCGTGAAGACCGCCCAGCGCAAGGCCCAGAGCGACTGGGGATTGAACCGGGCCTGGAAGGCATTGAGCTGCGGATTCTGCTGAAACAATATTCGCCACATGGTGGAAGCGTAGCGGCTGCATTAGGGTGGAACAAGAGAATGTGAAGAAATACATCACTGCGATGTCCAGCATCATCAAGTCATGTGTTAGTGCGGCCGATGGATCAAAAGTATGCCATCCCCACGATGGAGGAGAAGAACATGACCCAAGCCGCCGCTAACCCAATCGCCACCACGGGCGTCAACGCCAACAACACTGCCGACCCCGCGCAGGAGGCGATGATCCAGGCGACGATTGCCGAGATCAGCCACATCGCGACGCTGCCCGAGATCACGCTCAAGATCATCCGCATCGTCGAAGATCCCGAATCTTCCGCGCAGGATCTGAACAAGGTCATCACCAATGACCCCGCTCTAGGTGCCCGCATTCTCAAGGTTGTCAACTCTGCTTTCTATGGCCTACCCGGCCAGATCGGCTCGATCAACCGCGCCATCGTTCTGCTGGGCCTCAATGCGGTGAAGAATATCGCTATTGCCGCCAGCCTTGCGAAGCTGTTTCGCGGCGGCCAAATCTGTCCGCAGTTCAATGCGAAGGACCTCTGGCAACACTCGGTCGCTGTCGCCACGATGACGCAATTGCTCGCTAAAGAGGTGGGCCTGGGTCTGCCTGATGAAGCGTTTCTTGCGGGCCTGATTCACGACATCGGCATCATGGTCGAGATGCAGGCTCGCCGAGCGAAGCTGGTGGAAGCCTTCGAGAAACACGCAGCCAATCCGGAGCAGAGCTTCAGCGAAATCGAGCGTCAGGTGCTCGGCGCAACGCACGAACAGTTCGGCGCTGCTCTGTGCAAGCACTGGAAATTCCCCGCGAGCTTCGGCTACGTCACCGGCTTCCATCACCGCCCGCTGGAATTGGCTGCGCCTAATCGCACACTCACCGCACTCGTTCACGTGGCTGATGTGCTCAGCAAGAAGCAAGCCATCGGCTACATCACCGACATCGATCACAACGAACCCCTTGAGCAAATCCTCAAGGACATGAGCATCACGCCAGAGCGCATCGAGAGGGTTCTCACCGCACTGCCTGGCGCGATGGAAGAAGCATCTGCGTTGATTCAAGGATGAAGAGGAGACAGGAAGCAGGAGACAGGAAACAGGAAACAGGAAACAGGAAACAAAATTTGATCGCGGTGATTGTCCCCCTGTCACCTGTTCCCTGTCCCCTGTCCCCTGCCACCTGCTTTTCCGGCTTTCGGGGACCAAAGGGACGATCGGCCTTCCGAGGCGTCAAAGGCACTTGCTTATAGTCGAGGGAGTGCCCCAGACGAAAGGCCATCGCAACCAGGTGGAGCGAAAGCTTCACCAAAGAAGACCCAGGGCGGCTGATGCGCACCAGCGCAAAGGCTCGATCTAATTGGCGTCTCTCTTTTCCCTCCGGGCGACGATTCTTACGAATCGTCGCCTTTTTCATTTCCGCCGCTCGCGGCGTAGCGCCAGCAGCGCGATAGTTCACCGACAACAAACCACTCTCATCACTCGCAATCCCCATCGCAACGCGGTATCCTTCTCCGCTTTCCTGCACCGACCCTTGCGCCTAGCCCGCGCCCTTTGGAGCATCGCTATGTCATCATCCGACCATCCCAAGAAAATCGTCCTCGCTTACTCGGGCGGCCTCGATACCTCCGTCATCCTCCCCTGGCTCAAGACGCGATACCCCGGCGTCAAACTCGTCGCTTTTGCTGCGGAACTGGGCCAAGGCAGCGAGCTCAAAGGCATCGAGAAAAAAGCGAAACTCAGCGGCGCTGATGAAGTCGTCGTCATGGATCTGCGCAAAGAATTCGCGGAGAAATATTGCTTCCCGATGCTGCGCGCTCATGCGACCTATGAAGGCGATTATCTGCTGGGTACTTCGATCGCGCGGCCGCTCATCGCACAGAAGCAAGTCGAAGTCGCACACAAAACCGGCGCTGATGCGGTAGGCCACGGCGCCACCGGCAAGGGCAACGATCAGGTGCGCTTTGAGCTCACTGCCATGGCGCTCGATCCAAAACTGAAAATCATCTCGCCTTGGAAGGACCCCAAGTTTCTCGCTGATGGTCTGACCGATCGCGAGACCGCCATCGACTACGCCACCAAGCATGGCATCCCCATCGCGCAGACCAAAAAGAAAATCTACTCGCAAGATCGCAACCTCTGGCACATCTCCCACGAAGGCGCGGAAATCGAACACCCCGATCAGGAACCCAAAGAAAGCGTCTATACGATCACCGTGCCTGTCTCCAAAGCGCCCAGCAAAGCGGAGTATGTCGAAGTCGAATTCCTCAAGGGCAATCCGATCGCCATCAACGGCAAGAAATACGCGGCTCACGAACTCATTCAAAAACTCAACGAAATCGGCGGCAAACACGCAGTGGGTCAGGTCACGCTCGTCGAGAATCGCCTCGTGGGCATGAAGAGCCGAGGCGTCTATGAAACGCCCGGCGGCACGATTCTCTATGAAGCACACAAGGCTCTTGAGCAGCTTTGCCTCGAGCGCGATCTCTATCACCACAAACAGATGATGGCCCTTCGCTACGGCGAACTCGTGTACAACGGCCAGTGGTTCCACCCGCTGCGCGAAGCGATGCAGGCCTTCATCGACACCGCCAACGAAGTCGTCACCGGCAAAGTGAAGGTCAAGCTTTTGAAGGGTCGCGCACAAGCAACCGGCGCGACTTCGCCCAAGAGCCTATACGACACCAAACTCGCAGGCTTCGCCATGGCGGGTTACGACGTGACCGCAGCGCGTGGCTTCATTGATCTGTTTGGTCTGCCTATGAAAGTGCGCGGCATGAAGCAGAAGCCGAAGATGTGAAGCCTTATGAAAGATTACCTCATCAACATCTTCTAAAGCGAACAGGATGAATGCTGGTTCGCAGACATCCCCGACCTACGCTATTGCTCAGCGTTTGGAGATACACCCGAAGTAGCACTACGCGATGTGCAGATTGCCAAGCACGCATGGCTTGATGTTGCGAGAGAGAAAGACGACGCGATACCCGAACCTCATTACCTGCCAGTCAATTGCACTGGTTAATGAACTGCGTCTATTCGCTCATTTGAAAGTATCAAATCATCGCCGCACAGGAAGCCTCACATGAACCGATTCACTCTACTCGTCATGTTGCTTATTTTGTCTTGCCTGATGCCTTCACAAGTCCAAGCTGCCGACACGCGCCCCAACATCCTTTTCTGCATCGCGGATGACTGGGGCTGGCCGCATGCCAGTGCGTATGGCGATCCGGTGGTTAAGACGCCGGTGTTTGATCGCGTGGCTACGGAAGGTGTGCTTTTTCATCACGCTTATATTTCTTCGCCCAGTTGCACGCCCAGCCGCAATGCGATTCTCACCGGTCAACAGTTTTGGCGACTGGGCAGCGGCGCGAATTTGTGGAGTGAATGGCCGGGCACGGAGCCGACCTATCCGCTGCTTCTGGAAAAGGCGGGCTATCAGATCGGGCACTATCGCAAGAGCTATGGCCCTGGAAAATTGCCTGCGAATCAGCCGCATCCTGCGGGGCCGAACTTCAAAAGCCTAAGCGCATTCCTCGACAAGAAACCTGCTGATGCCCCTTTCTGTTTTTGGTTTGGCGCTAGCGATCCGCATCGGCCATACGCAGAAGGCAGTGGCAAGAAAAGCGGCATGGACCTGAGCAAGATCAAGCTCTTCCCTTTCTTTCCCGATCACGAAATCGTTCGCAGCGATTACGCCGACTACTACTTCGAGGTGCAGCGATTTGATACCGAAGTCGGCGAGGCACTGGCTGAACTTGAAAAGCGTGGCCTGCTGGAGAACACCATCGTCGTCATCACCGGTGACCACGGCATGCCCTTCCCGCGCTGCAAAGGCAACCTCTACGACTGCGGCGCTCGCGTGCCGATGGCGGTGCAATGGCCCGCAAAGATGAAGGGCAATCGCGTCATCAATGACTTCATGAGCACGACTGATCTTGGGCCGACGTTTCTTGAAGCTGCGGGTGTCAAAGTGCCGGAGGCGATGACCGGGCGCTCGCTGCTGCCGCTGCTCACCAGCGATAAACAGGATCACATTGACCCGGCCCGCGATCACATTTACTACGGCAAGGAACGCCACGTCGCCGCTCAGGAAGGCGATGACTACGGCGGCACTCCGATGCGCGCCATTCGCACACGAGATTTTCTTTACATCCGAAACTTCACCCCCGACCGCTGGCCTGCGGGCACACCCAACCACGAGAAGGCTCACATCAAAGGCGTCTGGCTGGGCGACTGCGACAACGGGCCGACGAAAAGCTACATCGTCGATCATCAGAATCAGGATGATCTCCATCGTCTGAGCTATGCGCTGTGCTTTGGCAAGCGGCCGCTCGAAGAACTTTATGATCTGAAAAATGATCCCGATCAGCTGCGAAATGTGGTCAACGATCCTGCTCATGCTCCGGTGAAAGAGAAGCTCTGGAAGCAGCTCAAGGACTACCTCACCGAGACGAAAGACCCGCGCGTCATCGGCGGCTACGAAGCGTGGGAAACGCAGAAGTACCACGGCTCAGGCCCGCGCTTTGGCAACAAGTGATTCATTCACTTGAACGACTCGCAACCCACTGGCTGGCGATTCATCGCGCCGATTTATGTATGAGTTCAACAAACTCGTCGTAGATTTCTTCCGCGTGATCGCCACCGATGCTGGCGGCATGATTGATGCAGTGGCGCAGATGATTGCGCATCAGCTCTCGCCCCACAGCGCGTAAGGCTTCGTGCACCGCAGCAATCTGCGTGAGTACCTGCGGGCAGTAGCGATCCTCTTCGATCATGCGCGCCAGGCCACGCACCTGGCCTTCGATGCGTTTGAGGCGTTTGAGATTTGCGGCTTTGATCAGTGGATCGACGCCGTGTGCTTTGAGCTCGCCTTTCATCGGTTTGGACTGGGCGCAGTCGCAAGAGGCTTGGCGTGGCTTCTTCAATTTCGTTCGTACTGGTTTGGCCATGGCGTCTCCTTGTGAATCTTTGTCATTCTGATCACGCATGAAATCGGCGCAGGCGCAGGCTGTTGGTGACGACACTGACCGAACTCAGCGCCATCGCACCACTGGCCAGCACGGGACTGAGCAGCACGCCTGCCACGGGATAGAGAGCGCCGGCTGCGACAGGGATCATGATGACGTTGTAGATAAATGCCCAGAACAGATTCTGTTTGATGATGCGCATGGTCTGGCGCGACAGCGCGATGGCGGTGGCGACGCTGCGCAGGTCGCCGCGCATGAGGGTGATGTCGCTGGCTTCGATGGCGATATCAGCACCGGTGCCGATGGCGATGCCCACATCCGCCTGGGCCAGTGCGGGGCCATCGTTGATGCCATCACCCACCATCGCGACCACCTTGCCCTGCTGCTGAATACGCCTGATTTCCTGCACTTTTCCTTGCGGCATCACCTGCGGCACCACATCTTCGATGCCCACTTCGCCGGCGATGGCGTGAGCGGTTTTCTCATGATCACCGGTGAGCATGACCACGCGCAGCCCCATCTTCTTCAACTGAGCCACCGCCTCGCGCGATGTCTCCTTGATCGGGTCCGCCACGGCGATCACACCCGCAAGCTGTGCGCCGACTGCCACAAACATCGGCGTACGCCCCTTCGATGCCAGTGCATCAAATGCATCATCCATCGGTTTCGTGTTGATGTTCTCACTGTCCATCAGCTTCGCATTTCCGATGATCACAGCATCATCGCCAACACGTCCAACCGCACCAAGACCCGATCGCGCTTCAAACGAAGTCGCTTCCTGCAATGTCAACTTTCGCGCTTTCGCAGCTTCCACGATGGCAGCCGCCAGTGGGTGTTCGGATGATTGCTCCAATGATGCTGCGATGGTGAGCAGTCGCGACTCTCGATCTGAATCTACTGCATCATCTTGCCAGTCGGCGCTGAGCACCACATCGGTCACTTGCGGTTTGCCTTGGGTGATGGTGCCGGTTTTGTCGAGCACGATGACTTGCAGATCGCCTGCTCGTTGCAACGCTTGACCACCCTTGATAAGCGTGCCCAGCTCCGCGCCTTTGCCGGTGGCGACCATCACTGCCGTGGGCACTGCCAGACCCATCGCGCAGGGGCACGCAATGATGAGCACCGCCACGGCTGCTGCCGCACCGCGTACCAGCGGAGCCACCGGATCAGCCAGCCACCAGATAATGAACGTCAATATTGCCAGCACCAGAACGCTCGGCACAAACACTGCACTGACGCGATCCGCCAATTTCGCAATCGGCGCACGCGAGCCTTGCGCTTCGCGCATCAGCTTCACGATGCTCGCAAGAACGCTGTGAGCGCCCAGAGTCGTGGCCTTGATCTGCAAAGCGCCGGACTGATTCATCGTGCCGCCGACCACACGCGTGCCTTGCACTTTCTCGACAGGCATCGGCTCACCCGTAAGCATCGACTCATCCACGAAGCTGTTGCCGCGGATCACTTCACCATCCACTGGCACGCGCTCACCGGGACGAATGTTCACCTGATCACCTTGGCGCAGTTCTTCAATGGGCAGGTTCATTTCCTCACCATCTCGCAGAACACGAGCGGTTTTTGGCTGCAATCCGATCAGGCCTCGCAAGGCGGAAGCCGTCTGCCCTTTGGCGCGGGCTTCGAGCATGTTGCCCGTCAGCACCAGCGCGATGATGAAGATGACCGCTTCAAAATAGACATCTGCGCTGACGCCGCGACTGATGAAGAAATTCGGAGCGATCGTGGCCACGAGCGAGAAGAGGAACGCAGCGCCGGTGCCGATGGCAATGAGCGTGCTCATGTCTGCTGTGCGATGCTTGAGCGCCGCCCATGCGCGGATGTAGAAGTGACGCCCTGCCCAGACCATCACGAAGAGCGTCATGATCAGTAGGCCGACGCTCAGGGCCATTTTGTTCATCGCGTAGAGCCAGGGGAGCATCCGCTCAGTGACGGGCGAAATAACTTGCATCACCCAGCGCATAAACGGATCAGCGGTGGGCATCGCGGTGTGATGGTCGCCGCCTGTCATCAGCGGCATCGAGGCGACCATCGCCACTACACCAATGATCAAACTCACCACCGATTTAATCGCTAACGATCTCACTTCCGTATGGTGAGCCTCATCCTGCGCAGCCTGATCCTCCAACACGGTGGCCCGCTCCACCGGCAAGGCTGCGCCGTAACCTTCCTCTTCAACAGCAGCAATTAAACGGGCCGTCGTGTTCACTGCCCCATCAAACTGCACCATCGCCTGATGCGTCATCAGATTGACGCTCGCCTCGCGCACGCCCGGCTGCTTCGTCAGTGCCTTCTGCACATGCGACTGACACGAAGCGCAGGTCATCCCCGTGACATCCAGCGTGATCCGCTGCTCATCGCTTGCCACATCCTTCGTTTCGATTGAATCGGATGCGACAGGTGTCATGAGGCACCTCCGCTGGCTGGATAACCAGCTTGTGTCACCGCATCGACTACCGCAGCCGCACTGGTGCGCTGCTCATCGAAATCAACCGTTGCCTGTCCGACTGATACCGCAACAGCGCGAGCGCCATCAACTTTTTCAATCGCTTTGGTGACACGTGCCACGCAGGCCTGACAAGCCATACCTTCAATTTTTAGTGTGATCTTGTTCATTTCACGATCCTTTCATATACCCTATAGGGGTATAACTAGCATAGGCAGTTATCAGGCCGTTAGTCAAGGCCTGCCGCAGCAATGACGCCATGGGCAAGGCCACACGGCATAATGCCCGGATTGCTTGGCGCACCCGCTCCTATTTGATTGCTTGCAATGCTCACCATGGCGAGCGATGATTGGGCAATGCACACCCTTGCCTCTGGCACCCTCGAGAACCTGCTCTTTGAAGACCCGTTGCCCGTGGGATTGTCGCTGCTGGTTGTCGCGCTCGTGCTTGGCTTTCTCTCTATTCAGCAAGGCAGCGCGAAGTTGAAAAAAGTTGCTGCAGGTGCGCTGACTCTTTGCGTTCTGGTCTTCATACTTGCGACGATCGTCACCACCAGCCGTGAAAGTGTCATTGAGCGCACTCGCACCCTCGTCAGCTACACCGCACCTCTAAAGATGAATGAGTTCAAGGCGCTGGTCAGTCCGCAGGTTCGCGTGACCGTCGGCGAAGATGCCAGCGCACCCGTCTTCACCGGCCAAGATGTTTTCACTCATCTCGAAAACGCTGTGCGCAATTATCCCATCGATGCTCAGACCATCGTTCAAATCGAAGCCGACTCGCGCAGCGATGATCAGATCGTCTGCGAGTTTGACATTCGTTCTGATTCCAAGGGCGGCCGCGTCATGACCCGCTGGGTACTCACCTGGCAGAAGCAGTCTGATGACCAGTGGATCGTCACTCAGGTTCAGTGGATCGATTGCCCTCACCTCATCGGTATCAAGCCCAGCGCGGGCTGGCTGCGCTGATGTTTGCTGCCTCTTATTAGCTTGCAGGTTTGTCTTATGAAATCACAACCGCTTCGCACCACCGTCATCGGCTCCTATCCCTTCCCGGGCTGGCTTGAGCATGCTTCGCTTCACCTGGATCGCTTTGGCTCCAGCGAGATCACCGAGATGCAGGAAGATGCTGTCGCCGGTGCGATGCGCGATCAACTGGCAGCAGGGCTCGATGTCGTCACCGATGGCGAACAGACGCGATTCGACTTCAATCTTTCTTTCTATGGCTACATTCAAGGCATCGATCTCGAATCCAAGCCGCCCCGCGTCTTTGGCCCGCCAGCGCACGATCAGCGCGGCAGACACGCCATCGTCAGCGAGCTGCACGCCCCGCGCGGCCTAGGTGCTGTCGAAGAATTTCAGCGCCTTCGCAAAGTCACTGCCGAGCTTATTCCCGATGGCGCGAATCAGCCCACGCTCAAAGCCTCAGTGCCGGGCCCATACACCCTTGCAGGCCGACTGGTTCCTTGTGCGATGTATCCCGATCGCTTTGCGATTACCGAAGCGCTCTTGCCGATGGTGCGTGATGAACTCGTGAAACTTGTCGAAGCAGGATGCAAAGAGATCACCGTCGATGAACCTTCGATGAGTTGCTACGCCCACAAAGAAGACACGAAGCGATTCGTGGATCTATTCAATCGCACCGTTGAGCCGATCGTCGGTAAGACGCATCTGTCCACGCATCTGTGCTTTGGCAATTTCAAAGCTCGCGCTGTTGGCCCGCGTCAATATGCGCCGATGTTCCCTGCTTTTCTCGATATGAAGCTCGATGAGATTCATCTGGAAATGGCCAGCCGGGAGTTTGCGGAGATTGAGCTGCTTGAGGTGATCGCGAAGAAATGCGATGTGGCCGTGGGCATTGTCGATGTGAAGAGCTATTACATTGAAACGGTGGCGGACATCGCATCGCGGGTCAAGCGATGTCTGGAGTATGCACCGGCTGACCGTCTCTCATTTGCGCCAGACTGCGGCCTTTCGCAAACTGCTCGCTGGGCTGCGAAACAGAAACTGGCGAATATGGTCGCCGGTGTGCGCCAAGTGCGGCAGGAACTGAAAGTCTGAATCTCATCCGATTTCCCGGACATCCTTCACGCTAACCATTGCACGCAATTTCTCAATGCAACGTAGCCGCAGCGATGATGCTGCGGAATGTCGAATGGCAGTTGCCACATTCGCGGCGATGCCCGTTCGACTCTCGCCTTATTTCGACGGAGCGATCGCCCATGGTTCCAGCCCATCACTGGTCTTTTCTAGGTGCCGCAGCCCTGTGCACCCTTGCCTCCATCACCTTCGCGGAAGAGCCCAAGCCCGCTGTCGCCGGGCCGATTGCTGTTACCGAGCTCAAGCGATCGACCACTGTCGATTTTCAGAAAGAGATTCTGCCACTCTTCAAAAAGAGCTGCACCGCCTGTCACAACCAGACAGATGCGAAAGGCGATCTCGTCCTTGAATCGCCCAAGACAATTCTCGTCGGTGGCGAGTCTGGCCCTGCGGTGGTGCCGGGCAAGAGCGGCGAGAGTCTGCTGCTGAAGTTGGCTGCCCACCAGGCCAAGCCGACGATGCCGCCCAAGAACAACAAGGCCAACGCGCCCGATCTCAAGCCCGATGAACTGGGACTCATCAAACTCTGGATCGATCAGGGTGCCAAGGGCGAAGTGATTCTTCGCGAGACGCCCATCGTCTGGCAACCGCTGCCTGCCGGACTGAATCCGATTTATGCGATCGCTGTTTCGCCTGATGGTCAGTATGTTGCGGCTGGCCGCGCCAATCAGATTTTCATCTACCACGTGCCCACGAAGTCGCTGGTCACTCGGCTGACCGATCCCGCGCTGATGCAATCGGGCCTCTATAAGCAGCCGGGCAATGCGCATTTTGATCTGGTGCAGTCGCTGGCGTTTAATCCGCAAGGTGATCTGCTGGCATCGGGTGGTTACCGCGTCGTCAAGATCTGGCGCAAGCCCCAAGATGTGCAGAAGCAGCAGATGGCACTGGGCGATGGCAGCGGCGACATCGCCATCAGTCCCGATGGCAAGTGGCTTGCAACGGCGCAGGCCAATCACACGATCAAGCTCTACTCGCTGGCCGATGGCAAGCCGGTGCGAGAATTTTCAGGACACACCGCGAAGGTCAATCATTTCGCATTCTCGGCTGACAGTTCAAAACTGCTCACTTCATCAAATGACAAGACTGTTCGTCTCTTCACGGTGAGTGATGGCAAAGAAGTCGGCAAGATTGATGCACCTAGCGAAGTGAACTCCGTCATCTGGCTGGCGAAGGAAGCGAAAATCGCCACGGGCCATGCGGACCATCACGTGCGCATCTGGGATGTGAAGCAACTTGCGCCGCAAGCCGTGAAAGA
>CAZYQL010000054.1:21547-23826 GCA_964650055.1 uncultured Phycisphaeraceae bacterium
CCCGCTAAAGAGCCGGCCAAAGAAAAGCCTGAAGCGGACAAAGCGAAAGAAGAAACCAAGCCTGCTGATGGCGCTGCCGTTGCAGTCGCACCGCCTGCCCCACTGGTAGAAATCAAACTTGGCGCTGCGATCACAGCGATGACAGCGCTGCCGACAAACGACACGCAGCTTCTCGCGGGCGCAGCCGATGGCAACGTGCATCATCTCAGCAGCGAGAACAACAAACCGATCAAACAGTTTTCACACGGCGCGCCGGTCACCTCACTGGCCATTCGTCCTGATGGTCTCAAGTTCGCCACAGCGGGTGGCAACTTCGCAAAGCTCTGGAAAATCGATTCGCCGCAAGGCGTGATCGAAGTCAAGGGCAACCCGCGATCATCTGACCTCATCGAAGAGAAGCAAAGACTCATCGCTCTGAGCGATCAACATGTCGCCTATTACAAGAAGCTCGTCAGCGACACTGAAGGCCGTAAGAAAGCAGAAACCGATGCGCTGACCAAAGCCAATGAAGCGGTCAAGAAGGCGGAAGAGGAACTCAAAGCCAAGAGCGACGCATTCGTAAAAGCCACCGAAGCCAAGACCAAAGCTGATGCCGCGATGACCGAGGCAGAGGCAAAGCTCAAGCAGGCAATGGAAGCAAAAGCTGCCGCTGAAGCCACCGCCGTCAAAGCCAAAGAAGAGGCCACTGCGTCCGCCGCGAAAGCGACAGAAACGGCCAGCGCACTGACTAAGGCGACGGCAGCAAAGACTGCTGCCGAGCAGGCACACAACGATCAACAGGCGAAGCTCAAAGCAGCCACTGAAAAAGTCACCGCAGCCAAAGCGGAACTGGCGAAGAAGGCCGACGATCAGGCGAAGATCGATGCGCTCAGCGCTGCGGAGAAAGAACTCGCCGAACGCACTGCCAAGGCGAAGGCCGCCGAGGATGGGTTCAAGGCTACGGCGGTCGCGCTTGAGAGCGCTACCAAGTTGAACGCCGATGCTCAGAAGAATAAGACGGATGCTGACACCCGCAAGCAGGCCGCCGACAAAGTGAAGACCGATGGAGACAAGGCCTTGGCCGACGCGACCAATATGCGCAACACCGCAGATCAGCAGGTCAAAGCACAGGACAAACCATTCAACGACGCCAAGGCTGCGACGGAATCCGCCCAGCGCAACAAGGACAGTTCCATCAACGGCGTCGCTAACGTCACCACAGGCGTCAAGCGCGTTGAAGAACAATTGACCCAGGCCCAGGCCAGTACTAAAGCCGCCGAGGATGACAAAACCAAGACCACGGCAGACGTCGAAGCAGCGAAGAAAAATGCGACAGACGCTATCAAGGCGATCACCACCGTTGCGTTCTCAGCAAACGGCGGCCTTCTCGTCACCGGCGGCGAAGCGCAAGTCGTGCAAACCTGGAACGGTGACGACGGCTCGCCCGTCGCCTCTTATCGTGGCCACAGCGGAGCCGTGCAGAATGTCGCTGTCCTGAGTGATGGCAATATTCTTTCCGCTGCCGCCGATCACAAAGCGATCATCTGGGATGTCGCTGCCCCGTGGAAACTCGAACGCAACATCGGCTCAGGCAGTGCCGATTCACCCCTGATCGATCGCGTGCTCTCGCTCGCCTTCTCTCCCGATGGCAAGACCCTGGCCACCGGCGGCGGTCAGCCTTCGCGCTCCGGTGAAGTCAAACTATGGAATATGGCTGATGGTTCGCTTCAGCGCGAGATCAAAGATGCCCACAGCGATACTGTCTTCGGCATCGAGTTTTCCTTTGATGGCAAAAACCTCGCCACCTGTGCCGCAGACAAATTCGTCAAGACGTGGAACGTCAGCGATGGCAAGTTCATCATGTCCTTCGAAGGACACACGCATCACGTCTTGGGCGTGAGCTGGGCCGCTGACGGACGAACGCTGGCCAGTAGCGGCGCCGATGGCGTCGTGAAAATCTGGGACTTCGTCATCGGCGGACAGAAGCGCACCATCAAAGGCGGCGACAAGGAAATCACTTCCATCGAATTCGTCGGCGTCAGTGACACGCTGCTCACCAGTGCTGCAGACAACACCGTGCGCACCATCAAAGACAACGGCAGCGGCGGCAAGAACATGCCCGGTAGCGCCGACGCCATGTACTGCGCCGCCATCACGCCCGATGGAAACGTCATCGCCGCCGGTGGTCAGGACAGTGTTGTGCGAGTGTGGAACGGGGCAGGCGCTGAGATCGCGAAGTTTGAAGTGCCCAAAGCGGAAGGCAAGTGATCGAATCACGAATGCCGCCTTCGCTGCTCAGC
>CAZYQL010000055.1:0-9894 GCA_964650055.1 uncultured Phycisphaeraceae bacterium
ACAACGCGGTAGGCTTGCTCAAATGGACGACTCCCCTATCGAAATCATCGCTCGCGGCGCGCTCTGCCACAATCAATCAGTGCTTCTTTGCCAAAATCGCAAGCACGGCCACCTGTTCCTCCCCGGCGGCCATGTCGATTTCAATGAGCCTGCGGGCGTCGCGCTCCTTCGTGAGGTTCGCGAGGAGTTGGGCGTCGAGCTTGAACTAGGTCGTTTCCTTGGTGTCTTTGAATCAGGTTTCGATCAGCCTCGAAAGTTGAAAGAGGGCACCAAACGTCATCACGAAATCAATCTCGTATTTGAGCTGCGCCCACCAGCGGGAACGACCTTGAATCCGGAATCTCTCCAGAGCCAGGAAGATCACATCCAATTTGTCTGGGCCCCCATTACTCAGATGGGCGAAGGCAAATCGTTTGCCTTGCTCCCGCATGGCATCGAAGCGATGCTCGCTCCGCTAAGTGCCAAAGCCCCTGGCAGTTCCTCCGCTTCTATGATTCTTAGCCACTTCGCTTAACTCGTCGATCGGGGGCGGTGCGAAGCCCATCCGCCATCGATGATTGTTTGTATATCCATGTAATATCTATTGTTATAAGTAAACGTCCGATAACGCATAGCTTGTGCTCGCCCATCATGTCCACTTGGTGTGCCACCCGATAGCGTATGGGAGGTCACCCATATGCCCGCATCCAATCAAGAATCTTCCGATATCGAATCTGCGGATCGAGCTTCCATAGCGGTCGAGCTGGATACCGTCGAGCATCTTCTCGCCGAGTTCGCCAAACTCGAAACGCAACTACAACAGGTCCGCGAAGGCCTGACCCATTCGCATCGCCTGGCCACGCTGGGCACGATCGCCACGATCATCGCGCACGAGTTCAACAATATTCTCACGCCGATGATCAGTTACGGTCAGCTCGCCTTGGCGAAGCCGTATGACCACGACCTGATGCGCAAGGCGGTGGAGCGCTCGCTTAGTGGCTCGGAGCGTGCTGCGAAAATATGCTCATCACTTTTAGGATTTTCTCGCGAGGCGGATGAGCAATTAGTAGCACCCTTGGCGCGAACCATTGATGAGACGATTGCCTGTCTGACACGCGATCCCAAGAAGGATGGCGTCGCGCTCACCATCGATGTGCCCGATGTCCTCGTTGCGATGACGCCTCTGAGTTTGCAGCAGGTGCTACTCAATCTGATCCTCAATGCGAAGAAAGCGATGGGGCCGCGCGGCGGGAAGCTGCGCATCACCGGACATCTCGATGGTCAGCTCGTTCATCTGAATGTTGCCGACACCGGCCCAGGTATTCCGCCGGAGATCTTGGATCGTCTGTTCGAGCCGTTCGTCACGCAGCAGCATGGGACTGAGCAATCGCACCGCGATGACATGAGTGAGCGAAAGGGCACCGGCCTGGGTTTGTGCATTTGCCGGGATCTGATTCGCGCTGCTGGTGGAACGATCACCGTGGAGAGCATCATCAATGAAGGCGCGACGTTTCACATCACGCTGCCCAAGGCGGATGATCTTTTTGAATCAACTTGAAACAGAATAAAACGCGACGGTCATTTCTTCTGACCCATCGTGATTCAAGGCTTGGCATTTTGAACATGTCGCGCCAGCGCTTTCGCGCATCCACTTCCGTCGGCCGATAATCATTTTTACTTGAAATTTCTATCGACACACCCCCGCAGACTTTGGTATACTCTTGTCTGCCTCGTGTCGATTCGAGTGCGTCCTTCGCACGTCAACCTTCCGCGTTGCTCCACCGCAATTCGCAAGGCCATCCATCGACACTCGATCGAACAGCGCTTAGACGTCGCTCGCTTGAGGCAATGGCTCGCCAAGTAAATACAGGTCGCATGACGAGTGGTTTCTCGCGATGCGATGCCGGACCCATGGACGGATTCCCCGGAGTTTCACATGATGGATCATGACCCTTCTCGCCCCGTTTCGCCTTCGCGCGAATCAACCCCCAGCAAAGCGGACAGCACAAAAGCCGCTAGCAGCAAGTCCGCTTCGACCAAGCCGACGCCATCGACTGGCCTGCGTGAAACGTTCTCGCGCCAGCGGTTTGTCGCCTTCGCTGATCGCGTCGGTCTGACGCGGATCGCCCAGGTCCCAGGCATCGGCTGGGTGGTCGGCATCGCGGCCCTCGCGCTCCTCATCCAAGGCGTCGGCTTGGCCAACCTTGTCGCTGTCAATGAAGACAAACAAAAATGGGAAGCCGCCAGCGGGCAACGCCAAGGCCTGCTCGACACCATCCGCGAACTCGAGCAGGAAAAGATCAGCATCAAGACCGAACTGCACACCCTCAAAGGAAAGATCGATCTCGAATCCGGTCGCCTCGCTGAGGTGCAAGCGGCGCTCAAGCTCACCAATGATCTGCGCGACCAAGCGCAGCGCGAGCAGGGTGCTGCCAGCAACGAAGCCAATCGCCTGCGCGAATCCAATGAAACCATCGCCACGCAAACCAAAGACCTGTCCGCTCGTCACGTCACCACCACGACCATCGTGACTCAGCTTGAAACTGATCGCCAGCGACTGGCTGCGGAAGTGGCGACATCCAAGCAGCTACTCGAAGAAAACCGCACTGAAGTAGAACGCGCTCAGCAGCACGCCAGCGATCTGGATAAGAAAGCTGCTGCAACTCTCGAAGCCATTCGGCTGTCCCGAGAAGCACAGATCAAAGCTCAGCAGCAACTCGATGATGCAGTCAAGCTCGTCGCCAAAGCAGAAGCCGACGGCGAAGCGAGCAAGGTTCGCCTGGCAACAATTGAGTCGGACATTGCTTCCACAGTCGCATCGCTTGAAGACCTTCATAAGCAGCAGACCTCGCTCAAGACCTCGCTCGCTTCCGAAAAGAAGTTGACCGTAGAAGCAGTTGACGCTCGCATGGCGATGGAGGCTGAGCTTGTTGTGATTCGCGAGAAGCTTGAAAAAGCAGCGAAAATACTGGCCCAAAAGCAGGGGGCTGCTGCTGGCGAAGAATCGCTCATTGCCGCAGCGCAGACGCGCAGCGATGCCATCAAAAGTCGCATCGCCAATATGCAGGCGGAACTCAAACCGCTGGAAGAGCAGCGACTGGACCTGGAAGCAGATGTCGCAGGCAAGCGTAAGGAACTGGAAATCTTGCGTCAGCGTATCGACAGCGCCCGCACTGATTTGAGTGCGTTGCCAGTGCCGGTGCCCAGCACGCCGCCAGTGGCCGCGCCCATGCCTTCGCCCAGTGCCCCGGCAATTCCCGCAGCACCCGAGAAGCCGCAGGACAAAAAGCAAAACACGAACAGCGCTGAAAAACCGGGCGACGAAAAACCCAGCGACGCCAAGCCTGTTGAAGAAAAGAAAAAACCTGATGCGCCAGTCGAAGAGCCTAGCGATGCACCTTCACCAGAGAAGGGCGATTCGCAGGAATGAATCGGTGCATGAGTGCGAATCTGTGGTGGTGGTAACAGTCAATTCAATTTCGTTTCACGGAAGACCTAACGGTACGGAGGCCGGTCCATGCAGCTTATTGCTTATCTTCTCTACTTTGCCGTCAGCGCGGCGCTACTCGGTGTGCTCGTCTGGTCCTATGTCCGTTTTCGCGAGAAGGCTCAGAAGGCCGAGGCTTATGAAGCCAATGTGCCACAAGCCGCGAAGCTGGATGATCTGAAATCCAAAGTCGTCGCAGAAGAAAAGCGACTGGCGGAAATTCAAGGCCAGATGCGCACGCAAGGCACGCAGCTTTCCGATGCGCTCGGAGCCATAGACGCCAAGCGCAAAGCCGAAGAATGGCTGGAACTCAATCGCCCGGAGATCGCCTCCATCGAGCGCGAGCGTCAAGAACAGCGCGAGATTCGCACCTCACTTGATGCGATGAAGCAAGAGCTTGCCGCGCTCAATGCTGAGCAGCGCGAACTGGTGCGCGATGCGTCCAGCATTGATGCCAAGCGATCGCACGCCAAGGAGCAACACAGCTCAACAGCAGCAGAACTACTGGAAAAAACGAAGAAACTCGAAGAGACGCAGCGCGTCGTCGAATCGCTTCAGGAACGCCGTTCGCAGCTTCGCAATGAAGTGGCGGAGCTTGATGTGCTTGCCGATCGGCACAAGCGACTCGATGGCGAAGTGGAAGAACTATCGCAGCGCCGCCGGGTGCTGAATCAGGAAGTAGAAGCCGCCGACCTCAAGCGGGCGCACCTTTCTCAAACGGTTACCACGCTCTCAAAGGAACTGGAACACAAAACCGCGCAGCTTGATGGCGTGCAGACCGCGTTCACTTCCGTGAATGATCAGCACACGATGCTCAAGGCTCAGGTCGCTGAACTTTGCGCACTCGCAACGCGCCACGAAGGACTCGCCTCCAAGCACGAAGCGATGACGCAGCAGGTCGATCGCTTGCTCCGCCAGAAAGGGGAACTGGCCCGCGAAGTGGCCGCCTCAGATTCGCAGCGCCAGCAAGTTTCCACGGAGCTTGCCGAGCTTAACGCGACACTCGAAGAACAGACGCAAGCCTTCGAAGAAGTGCGCACCACTTGCGAATTGCTTCGCGATGAAAGAGCGCAGCTCAAAGCGGAAACCGCGCAGTACGAAGTGCTCGCCAAGCGCCAAGATGATCTGGATGACCTCGTTGCCAAGCTGACAATTCAGCGCAGCGAACTCGTTAATGCCGTCAACACCGGACAGGCTCAGAAGCAGCAGCTCGAATCTGAACTCGCGCGTCTTCGCAGCGATTTGACCGAAGTCTCGCAAACCCTCGACGCCAAGCGTCTCACCACCGAATCGCTCGCCGAGCAGCGGGCCATTCTGCGAACCGAAGTCGCGGAGCTTTCCGATGTTTCCAAGCGGCAGAAAGAACTCAAGCAGGAACTCGCATCGCTTTGCACGCAGCGCGATGAACTTCATCAGGCGGTGCTCACTGCACAGCAGCACAAGGAACAACTCCAGGGTGAACTGACCCCGCTGCAAAGCGATGTCGAAGGTGCATCGCACACACTCGTCGAAATGCGCAGCGCCATCGACACTCTCCGAGAACGGCAGGGCATCCTCAAAGGCGAACTCGCAGAACTCGAAACACTCTCTAAACAGCAGCACGCGCTGCGCGAACAGATCAACCAGATGTCGCAACAAGAACGCGACCTTATCGATCGTGTCACCGGTTACCAAGCTCAGAAGCACGAACTGGAAACCACGCTTCCCTCGCTTCAAGAAGAACTCAAAACCACCACGCAGTCTATCGCCCAGAAACAAATCGCTATCGAATCGCTCCGCGAACAGGAACGATCGCTCAGTCACCGCACCCGCGATCTGGAAACCATGGCCACGCGTGCAGATGAATTGCATGAAGAGATTGCAGCGCTCGATGCGCAGCAGCATGATCTGACCAACACCGTTCGCGCCAGCGAAACCCGCAAGCATCAGCTCGAAGAACAACTCGCTCCGCTCGCCAGTGAACTCTCAGAGAAGTCGCGCCTCCTTCAACAGACGCGCAGCTCCTTCGATGCACTCTGCGAACGGCAAGGCCTTCTCAAAGCCGAAGTCGCTGAACTAGATGGTCTGCTCAAACGTCAACAGGCTTTGCAAACCGAAGTCGAATCGCTCACCCAGCAGCAGCGCGAACTGGCGGGCATCGTCAGCAATCAGCAGTCGCTCAAACAGGATTTGGAACAGCGGCTGGCCACGACTTCTGCCGAGTTTGCGCAGACCTCGCAGCGTCTTGATGAAGCGCGAAAATCCTTCGATTCTCTCTGTGAAAAGCAAGGCTCACTCAAAGCGGAAGTCGCCGAACTCGAAGGCCTTTCACAGCAGCAAAAGGGCCTGCGCATCGAAGTCGAAGCGCTCGCGCAGGAACAGCATCAGCTTGTTTCTTCGCTCGCCAATCAGCAGACGCTCAAGCACCAACTGGAACAAGAGATCACCGGTCTCAGCGATGATCACTCCATCATCTCGCAGCAGCTTCATGAGTCCCGCGTTGCCTACGAAGCCCTGTGCGAGAAGCAAGGCAGCTTGAAAGCAGAAGTGTCAGAATATTCCGCGCTCGCGCAGCAGCAGCGCGTACTGCACGAACAGATTGAGAAGCTCACCGAGCAACAGCGTGAACTGGCCATCAATGTCTCCTCGCGTCTGGATCAAAAGGCGCAGCTCGATGAAAACATCAGCACAGCCAAGCATGACTTTGCCCAGGTCAGCACGCGCCTCAGTGAAGCCCGCAGCGAAACGCAATCGCTCGCTGAGCGCCATGGTTCACTCAAGGCTCAAGTGATCGAACTCGAAAGCCTCGCGCAGCAGCAGCGAGCGCTGCGCGAAGAAGTCGCCACCCTCAGTCAGCAGCAGCGCGAACTTTCATCGACTGTTTCTGCTCACGATTCGCAGCGCATCGCTTTGGAAGAACAACTGCTCACCATCAAGATCGACTTCG
The DNA here is from genome assembly GCA_964650055.1 of uncultured Phycisphaeraceae bacterium. GTDB lineage: Bacteria > Planctomycetota > Phycisphaerae > Phycisphaerales > Phycisphaeraceae > JTS-RE9. Next base: position 6,393 of record CAZYQL010000055.1, read on the forward strand.
AAGAAACCTCCTCGCGTCTTGGTGAATCTCGCATCGCCTTCGATTCGCTCTGCGAAAAGCAAGGCACGCTCAAGGCTCAGGTCATCGAGCTTGAAGCGATGGCGCAGCGCGATGCGACTCTGCGTGAACAGGTTGAAGAACTCTCGCAGAGACACAGCAATACCGCCGCGGCTGTCACGCAGCTTAAGCATGAAAAGCAGCAGCTTGAAAATCAGATTTCGCCGCTGCGTCACGACCTCGAAGAGAAAACAAAACTGCTTCACGACACCCGCATCTCCGTCGAAGCAATGCGCGAACGGCAGGGGGCGCTCAAGGGTGAAATCGCAGAGCTTGAATCGCTCTCAGCCCGGCAGAAAACGCTGCAAACCCAGGTCGATGATCTGATCAAACAGCAGCGCGATCTTTCCAGCAGCGTCTCGCATCACGAAGCCCGCAGACAGCAACTTGAAGATCAGATCGCCCCGCTCAGCGAAGAACTTTCGAAAAAGACGCAGGCGATGCAGCAGACCCGCGAAGCGGTCGAGCAGTTGGCTCAGAAACAAGCCGCGCTCAAGGCCGAGGTCGCTCAGCTCGAAGTCCTCTCCGCCAGACAGCGCTCGCTGCAAATCGAAGTTGGTCAGCTCACATCGCAGCACACCGAACTGGCGCACCATGTCGCTGCTGCCACGCATCAGAAAGATGCACTGGACGATCAGCTCGTGAAAGTCGCAGCAGAACTTGGCGACAAGAGCCAGGCACTTGAAACCACCAAGGCCACCTGGCACGACCTGCGCGACAAGCAAGCGTCGCTCAAGACCGAAGTCGCCGAGCTTGATGCACTGGCTAATCGTTATCGTTCATTGCAAGCGGAGGTCACTTCGCTTTCCGGTCAGCAGTCGCAGTTGAGTAAGCAGGTTTCCGTGGCTGACTCGCGCAAGGCAACACTCGATGAAGAACTGGCGACCGTCTCCGCGGACCTTCAGGAAAAGAGCCATGCGCTGGGCGAAACACGTGAAGCGGTTGACTCGCTTCAGGAACGCCGTGCCGGTCTTCGCGCTGAAGTGGCCGATCTCGAATCGCTCGCCAAGAAGCACGCATCACTCACGCAGCAGGTCGATCAGCTATCCGCCGCCAAGCGTGAATTGGATCAAGCTCTGATGACCTGCGATGTGCAAAAGGGCACCGCGCAGCGCGAGCTCGCTTCGCTGCATGAAGAACTTGAAACCAAGGCTGCGACGCTCGATGAAACCAAGCACCTGCATCAGGAACTGACGCAGCAGGTCGCATCGCTTCGCACACAGGTCTCTGAGCTTTCTGTGCTCTCAGAGCGTCATGCAAAACTCGAACGCGAAGTTGCATCGCTCACCTCGAAACACGCTGAGCTGGATGCACAGCTATCCACGACCGGTCAGCGCAAAGAACACCGCGACAGCGAACTGGCGGAAGTCACATCGCTGCTTGCCGAGCGTCGCAAGGCAATGGACGAGACGAGCAAAGCCGTCGAAGCGCTCAAGATTCAGCGCAATGCACTGACCTCTGAAGTGGCCGACCTCGAAGCTCTGGCGACGCGGCATCACGAACTGGAAGAGCAGATCGACAGCCTCAGCGAACAGGCCAAGGAACTCGCACACGAAGTCGGCTCTGGCCAGATGCGCCGTACGCAATTGCAAGACAAGCTCGACACCATCACCAAGCAGATTCACGAACACGAAGAGACCCTCAAGGAAGGTCGAACCGAAGTCGATCTGCTCCGCGAAGTGAGGGGCGGACTCAAGGCGGAAGTCGCGGAACTCACCAAGCTCAGCGAAACCTATCAGACGATGAAGAATGCCGTCAGCGATCTGACGCAGAAAAATGCAAAGCTCCAGATCGAAGTCGCATCACTCGATGTGAAAAAGAGCGAGGCATCAGAACGTGCCACCAATCTCGCTGATGAACTGGCCAAGCGCACCAAGTCGCTTGAAGAGGTTCGCAGTGATTACGATCTGCTTCGCGAGCAGTATGCCACGCTCAAGGCAGAAGTCTCTGAGCTTTCCGTACTCTCGCTTTCTCGCCGTGAGGAATCGGAGAACCTAGGCGGTCGTCTCAGTGAACTCGTGCAGAATCTCCAGCAGAAATCGAAGGTTCTCGATGAAACGAAAAAGCGCCACGATGTTCTCTCTGAAGAAGTCTCCGGCCTTGCCGCTCGTCGTGAACAACTCGAAAAGACCGTCGAAGTGGTCAGTGACACACTCAAGGAGCTTCGTCTCCAGACCGGCTACCGTGGCAACAACGCTGGCCCGCTCTCCGAGCTTTGGAAGCCCGCGCTGATCAAGTCCGAGTTTGCCGGGCCGCGCGTTGATGATGAGCAGAGTTGCTTGAAGCAGACGAAGAAATATCTGAGCAACATGGGGCTGCGTTTCCCCTCGCGTGTGGTCAATGCGTTCCACACTTCGCTCAAGGTTGCCGAGGTGTCGCCGCTCGTCGTACTCGCAGGCATCAGTGGCACAGGCAAGAGCGAACTGGCGCGTCGCTATGCGGAAGGCATGGGCATGCACTTCCTGAATCTGCCGGTGCAGCCGCGCTGGGATTCGCCTCAAGACATGTTCGGCTTCTTCAACTACATCGAAAACCAATACCGCGCTACCGAACTGGCCCGCGCCCTGGTGCAGATGGATCCGTTTGCAAACGATGACAGCCGAGGCTGGCAGACGCCCGAAGGCTGGAATCACAGTCTTTCCGATCGCATGCTCGTGGTGCTGCTCGATGAAATGAATCTGGCCCGCGTGGAATATTACTTCAGCGAATTCCTCTCGCGCCTTGAAACCCGTCGCGGCATTCGCAAGGGCAACGCCAACGATCGTCGCAAGGCGGAGATCACACTCGAAGTGGGCATGCATGGTGCGACCGATCCGACCATGCGACTCTTCGTCGATACCAACGTGCTCTTCGTGGGAACCATCAACGAAGATGAAACGACGCAGACGCTTTCCGAGAAGGTTGTCGATCGTTCCAACGTCATGGCCTTTGGTCGTCCGCCGCGCCTGACCGACATGCCTCGCATGGCGGTGAGCAACGGCAGCGCTGGTCATCACAGCGAAAAATTCGTCGCCTTCAAACAGTGGCAACAGTGGATTCGCAAGGACACCGACCTCGAGTCGGCAGCAGGCGCACAGGTGAATCGCTGGATCGAGGAAATGAATCAGGCGATGGAAATGATCCGCCGTCCGTTCGCGTTCCGCACCCATGCAGCGATTCGCGCTTATGCCGCCAACTATCCCGAGCAGGGCGACAAGGGTCTGAGTCTGGCGATGGCGGATCAGATTGAGCAGAAGATTCTGCCCAAGTTCCGTGGCCTGGATCCCAACGAAGAAAACGTCGGCCGCTCACTGGATCGCATCGTCGGTCTGCTCGATGAGCTTGGCGATGGCGCACTCATCAGTGCCATCGAAAGCAGTCGCCGAGATGGCACGCGCGAACATCAGTTCATCTTCCGTGGTGTGGATCGCAGCGCAGACCTTGCGGAAGCGATGGCGTGATGCGA
>CAZYQL010000055.1:9994-23819 GCA_964650055.1 uncultured Phycisphaeraceae bacterium
TTTTAGATTTGAAATTTACGTGTTTCGTATGCTTGTAGATGTTGTTGTGGGGACAAGCGCCGTGGGGGCGTTCTTCGTGTTGCGGTTTTAGTGCAACGCTCGGAGGTGCTTGTCATGGTGTTTACGCTCAGCAGCCGGAGTCGTTCATTGACGCTTGCATCGCCCGTAGTTCCGCAGGCCACGCTCGTGCAGCGCTGGGCCACGCGACCGGATGTCGGATCACCGGCAGGCCACGGCGGTCGCCCTGCGCTGATGACGCCCGCATCGGTCGTAAGTGTCGTGGTCGATGCCACCGGCGAATCGCTGCCGCTGCTTGCAGAGTTCACCGATGAAAGGCGAATGCCTTGGAAAAAATGGGACCTGCCCGCGACATTCAGCGAAAGCGAAACCGGTCCGGCTCACGATGACATCGGTCTCAAGCTCCACTCGGCCGGCAAGTCGCCGCAGTCCGTCCGCGCTATTCTCGATGGCGGCCTGCCTCGCAACGCCAAGCTCATCGGCCACGAATCGATTTCCATCTCCACCTCGCATGTGCCGGCGCAGCATTACCGCATGGCCAGCGATGTGGCGCAGGCGCTTTACGATCAGCACATCGATCTGGTGGGCGAGCTTTACGAAAGCGCGAATGTGGATGATGACATGTTCTGGGATGGCCCCGCTGGTGGCGTGGCGGCGTGGCCACTGGAGCGCGTGCTCGAAGGTTGGAAGCTGGCGGCACTGCGCGATGAGCCTCGACCGGCATTCATCGTCAAACTCGCCGCCACCATTGCGCCGCTGCTCAGTGAAGTTTCTCTTATGCCGCGCAAGCAACTGACGCGCGAGCGCCGCTATCAGCCTGCCGGACGTGTGCAGGAAATTGATGCGACATGTCTGCGCTGGCTCGCGCGCCAGCCCGGCTGCACCGTCGCAGAAAAAGCAGGAGCCAAGCAGCAGGCCCTGGGCATCGATCGTGTGGAACATGCAGACACACTGGAAAATCGCATCGTTCGTGAGCTGATGCGAAATGCTATGGAAGCCTGCGAGCGATACCTCGGCGAAAACGCCCACGAAGCTGAGCACGAGCGCGTCGTGAATGTGCGCGAATTCAAACGGCAGCTCGATCACCTGTGGCGCGTCTCGCCTTTGCGAAGCGTGACGCCGCTCGCGGGAATTCCGCATCCTAATTACGTGCTCCAGCGCGATCCACGCTATCGCCCACTCTGGAAGGCGTATGTCATGCTGCTCAAGCAAAACCTTCAGCGCAATCAAGCATGGCGCTGGCGTCACCGCGTCTGGCAGGAGGCGATGGTGATGACGGTGCTCGCGGCACTGGGCAACATCGCGCCCTACAGCGGGGCGATGCGATCGAGCATGCTCTTTCGCACCGAGCAGGAAGCGGGACGCTTCATCGATCAGCGCACTGCGTTTGGCCGGTGGGAAATCTATCGCGGCTTAACTGCTGCCGATGGCATCGATCCCGGCTGGCGCATTCACGTGGTCGAGCAGCATCAGTTTGCCGCTTACCGCGCCTGCACTCCGTTCCCCGAGCAGCTCGCGCAATTAGCACCCGATATGGCGGTGGTGATTTACGACGGTGAACGGCCCGACAAACCCGCCAAGCGAATTCTCGCGTTTTGGTCGCTCTTTGATTTCGATCTCGATGAAGATCACCTGGCCACGCGCTGCAAGGAAATCGATCAAGGTCTGCGCATGATTCGAACCGAGAGCGAACTGTCGGGCATCGTCGTGCAGCCGAAGCTGCGAACTGAGGCGGGCAGCAAGCATGTGGATGAAGTGACTGTGCAGCGGTGCAGCGGGTACAGGCTGGCGCTGCCGTTGCAATCGCAAATGAATGTGTTTGATCGCATGCTGCGCCAGGCACTGGAAATTGTTTGAAGCGCAGTCACATAGCCCCGGCTTTAGCCGGGGTAACTCAACGAAGTAATAGCTGATCATGTAAAGACGAAAATCGAGAACCGATCGAATGGCAACGACAGTGACAACATCCAAAGAATCGACCAGCGCTCAGAAGAAGCAAGCGAGCGAGCGCAGTGATGCTTCGCCCTCATCTGCGTCAACGCGCTCACTGGGCATCGAGCTTGAAGCAGCGCAGGCACGCTGGGTGGATGTCATCGATGGTTGCATGGCCGATGCGAGCACTACGAAACCGAAAGTCAACGAACCGGTCATCGTGGTGCGCGAAGCGGCAGGCGCTGCAACAACTCCCGCGCGTGCGATGGCGACGACTTCGACAACGGGCAAGTCGCGCATGGTCTATCAGCGTCCGGTGAATCCGAAGCTCGTCTCAGCGCGCCCGCCAGTGACGTCACCAACGGTGCCTTCGTCACAAGCTTCAGCGAGCGCGAAAGCGAACGATGCGAAAGCGGCAAGCGTTGACGTGGACGTTGTAAAAGACGCTGCGACTGCTAAACCATCAGCGCTGCCTCGCATCATTGCCCCGCCTGATGAAGCGATTGCACCTGCTGCAATTTTGCCTCGTTTTGCAGGCGAACCCTTGCGTGCTGATCTGCACTGGCCGCCGCAGGCTCGCTCCACTGGCGAGGTTTGGCCGCCCGAAGCTCGCATTGAATCGGGCCAGACGTCGGGCCGTTTTCCGCTCGCTTATGCATGGCATCTGCTTGAAGCGCGCGAGCCTTGGTCGTGGAACATCGAAGGCCGATCGGTGCAGCTCACCGCTGCACAAGCGATTGCTCAGGCCACTGAGTCAGTGATGAAACCTGCAAGGCTCAGTCGCGATGCGAAGTCAGAGCAGCGAAACACAAACACCGCGCATGCGAATCATAATGCGCCTTGCGCGCTGATCGTTCCCGATCATCTTTCCATGATTGCGCAGCAGGATCTACTCGATGCCGCCCGTGCGCATCATATTGAGATGTCGCTGCTTCCCCGGCCGATGGCTGCCGCGATGGCGTGGTGCGATCGTTATGCCAGTGAAATCACTTCGAATCACGCAGAGCGCCAACTCGAAATCGATCGGCCCATCGGCTCCATCCTCGTCATGCACATGGGCCTGGACATGTGGGAAGTCACTACCGTCGATCTCGTTCCCAAACGAATCGACGGCACCCTTCGCCTCATCCCGGTGCGAAGGCGCAGTCCGATCGCGCCGCTGCCCAGCTATGGCACCGAGCTGATGCACCGACTGGCAATTCGTTCGCTCGAAATGTCGTACCAACAGATGAGCGCTGCCCGCGTGTGGGAGCTGATCTGGTGCACGCCCTGGCTCAAGGCAGCCATCTCGATGCTCAGCGATGGCGATGTCGGATTTCCTTCCGTCGTTGCACTGGCCAAGCACGCGCGCTCCGCTGAATTCCTCAAGCAGCAATGTCGCCAGGCCACGCAGCGCATCTTCCGCGCCGTCGAACCTGTGGCGGGTCTGCTGCGACAGTGTCTTGGCAAGACGCCGCAGTTCACCGACATTCGCGACTGGTTTACGCAGCGAAAACTCGAAGCGCCCGCAGAAGGATTTCTCGGCGCGATCATCACCGGGCCGATGGCGAACATGCCTCTCGATAAGGACACGGTCGGCCTGCATCATCTGTCGAAGATTTGGGCCAAGCCGACGCGTGTGATGATCGAAGGCGTGAGTGAGCCCGTGGGTGTACTGGCGCGCAGTGCAGCCTGGCACGCGGATTTTCTGCGCCGTCATGCACAGGGCGATGATCCGTCGCTTGCACCGACCTATCTGGAAAAGCTGCCGCAGGTGCGCATCGCAGCGACCGTGTTAGGCGAGCCGGCATGGGTGAATTTGATTGATTCTGTGCCTGACTATTCGCCGGGCGGCATCACCATCACTCGGCCCCAGCCGCTGACAGGTTTTCCAATCAAGGCGGACACGACGAAATTCAAGATCGCCATTGATCACGAAGATTGGCCGACCGTTCAGCTTGCAGCCGCGCCATTGCCGCAGGTGTTGTCGCAGCCGCAGCCGGTGGAACTACACGCCTCGCTGCGCAGTTCGCATGGTTTTCCAGAGATCGAACTGGTGCCAGTGCGCGAAGGATTATTCGGCAGGCAGCGCGTGCTTGTCGATATGCGAACGATGAAAGACACCGGCAAATCGCCGGATGAGTTTTTGAAAACGGTGGGGCGATGAAGTGCAACGAGCGACAATGAGTTGATCGAGCCGCGACTCAACGAGTCGCGGACGTCAACGGCCTGAAGGAGTATTCATCGCGCCGTGTTCCTGACGTGTTCTGAATCAAGCTCTGATTTGCCGACCAAATCTACAAGCGAAACGCCGTCAGGCCGCAGGAGTCCGCGACTCGTTGAGTCGCGGCTCTTTCTTCATCACTATTTTCAACCCAGCTTCAACTCAGCTTCAACTCACCCGTGCTGTCGCCGAAGCGTTCCATGGGCACGCCCATTCTGCTGAGCATGGTGAGATAGAGATTACACAGCGGCGTGTTCTTGCCGCTGCGCAGATGGCGACCGGTATCGATCGTGCCGCCGCCGCGACCTGCCAACAGAATCGGCAGATTGCTCGGGTCATGTCGGTTGCCATCGGACATACTCGACCCAAACAGAATCATGCTGTTATCCAGCAGCGTGCCTTCGCCTTCCTTGATCGAGCGCATCTTCGCAATCATGTAGGCGAACTGCTCCACATGCCAGCGATTGATTTTGCTGTAAGGCTCGTATTTTTCTTTCTTGCCTTCGTGATGCGAAAACTCGTGGTGCCCGCCCTTGACGCCATCGATCAGGCCGGTGAAATTTCTACCGGAAACACAATTGGCAAACATGAAACTGCTGATGCGCGTGGAATCCGTCTGGAAGCCAAGCACGATCAGATCGAGCATCAATCGAACATGCTCAAGATGATTGTCCGGCAGTTCCGCACCCGGCAGCGCGACCTGCCCTGGCTTCTGCGAGGGTTTCCAGGTGCGCGGATCAGGCTTGGCGAAAAACTCGATGCGCTTCTCTACCGCACGGATCGAATCGAGATATTCATCGAGCTTGAACTGATCATCGCGCCCCAGCGATTTGCGAAGCTGCTTCGCATCTTCCAAGGCCATATCGAGCAGGCTCTGATCATCATCACGGCGGCGCTGATCGTGCACATTGCCCGTGCCCTGCGATGCGAACAATCGCTGGTAGGCAAGGCGAGGATTGATTTCCTTGGCGGCAGGATTGGTCGCGCTGCGCCAGGAAATGTTGGAGCCGTAGAGCCGTGTATAGCCCACGTTGCTGTCGATGCCGGAGATGACGGGATCGATGCCAAGCTCCATCGAAGGCAGCGGCGTCAGGCCGGCCAGCTTCTGCGCAGCAAGTTGATCCATCGAGATGCCGCCTGCGGAAATTTCTTTGCCGACGGTTTTGTGTACTTCAAGGCCGGTGAGAAAGTTGGCGGTTTTGGCGTAGTGACCATCGCCCTGATGGCTGAACTTTTTGTCGAGGTTGGATAGGACCAGCAGATCGCGCTTCAGGTCGCCCAGCGGTTCGAGTGAGAAGGGGAGCTGATAGTCGCTGCCCTCCTGCTGCGGCACCCAATTTTGCTCATAGACGCCATTGGGAAAAAAGAGCGCCGCCATACGCACGGGAGGTTTGTTGCCAGTACCAACCGCGCCGCCACTCGCTTGCGCCACCGCCTCCGCCGCAACCGCTTTAGCTGGCGCCATCGCATCCATCAGCGGCAGCGCCATCGACACACCTGCGCCGCGTAGAAAAGTTCGCCGGGATATACGCCACGATTTGCTGCTCATGAAACACCTTGGAGAAAACACATTCAATAAATCATCGTATGACCTGACTGCACCTACGACCAATCATTGCCTTGAGATCACTTCGGGTTAGCGAAGGTTTTTCCTATACATCATCAGCCACGAGCATCACCGCCTTGCCACCGCAATCCCTCACTTCTTCGCAAAGCGATGCTGAAACGGATGGCTCAGCACGATCGTTTCAATCAGCGTGATCGCCTTGTATTCATCAGCTTTCATCGCCTTCATGGCATCATCGATCACGCACTGATCAAACTTATTGAGGCTTCTGCCCAGCGCGTAGCCGAGCATTTTCTTCGTCAGGTTGCGCATGATCTCATCCTTCTTGCTCATCAGCACGCGCTTGAGCTCGACAGGGTTGTTGAACTTTTCACCGCTGGGAAGGATGCCGGTGGTGTCGATCGCCTGGCCGGCAATTTGGGTGCGGTACTGACCCACCGCATCAAAATTCTCCAGCCCAAAGCCCAGCGGATCCATGCGCGCATGGCACGAGGCACACTCGGGATTCTTGCGGTGCTGCTCGAGCTGCTGCCGAAATGTGAGCCCTTCATGCTTGGCATCATCCGCAGGAAGCGAAGGCACACCCGGCGGCGGCGGCGGCACGTGACTGCCCAGTAGCTCTTCGAGTACCCACTTGCCACGCAGCACCGGACTCGTGCGCAGCGGATACGAAGTCACCGTATGCACCGCCGCAAGACCCAGCACGCCGCCGCGACTGCGATCGACCAGTTGCACGCGCTGCATCGCAGGACCGGTGATATTTTTCACGCCATAGTGCGATGCCAGCCGTTCGTTCATGAAGGTGTAATCGCTATCGATCAGCGTGATGAGACTGCGGTTGTTACTGACCACATCGTAAAACAGATAGACCGCCTCATCGCGCATCGCCTTGATAAGCGACTCATCAAACTGCGGAAACTTCTTCGCATCGGGCTTCACCGTCGTGCCCAGCGGCTCCAGGCCAAGCCACTGAATCGCAAAACTTTCACCCATCGCCTTGGCCTTGGGATCAGCAAGCATTCGGCGAATCTGCGATCGCATCACGCCGCGCTCATGCAGCTTTCCACTACTGGCCAGTGCAAGCAGTTCATCATCGGGCAGCGAAGCCCAAAGAAAAAACGAAAGACGCGAAGCCAGCGGATAAGGCCCAAGCCGATAGACGCCTTCGGTTTCAGGCTCAGGCTCAACGAGAAATAGAAAGTGCGGTGAAATGAGTACCGCTTTGAGCGACAGTCGCAGCGAAGCTTCAAACGAATCGCCTCGTTTGCGAGCATGATCAAACATCGAAAGCAATCGCTCGACTTCGCTCGCTTGCACAGGACGACGAAAAGCGCGGTGAGCCATGCGAGTAACAATCTGCTGCGCACGCTCGCGCTCATGCTTGTTGGCATCAGCGCTCTCTTGCAGCAGGCGCGCCCGCGCTGCATCAAGCTGCGTGCGCGTCACACCGCTTGTGCGCATCGCTTGCGCCACCACATCCCGCTGCGGCTTGCCTTCATGCAGCACCGCGCTCAATGCCATGTCTGCTGCTTCGAGATACTTCTCCATCAGAATCGGCGAAGTGAAAAGAGCATCGCCGTTGTTGTTGAATCCTTCGCCGCCTGAACCGTCAGCGGGGAAAATGCTACCGGGCGCAAGATCCACGCCCAGCAGATCGCGCACAGCGTTGTTGTATTCCGTGCGGTTGAGCCGTCGGCTCATCACGTAGCCACGGTAAAAATTCTGCGTCTTGTCGGTGGCCAGTTTGGTGCAATCGGTCGCTGGAGCACGAGGGACTTTCTCAATCCATCGCCGCACGATATCGCGCTGAGCATCGTTGAATTGCTGGCTGCCTTCGGGCGGCATCTCGTGAGCATTGATCCGCTCCATCGCCTTGTCCCACATCTCCGCGTGCAGCAGGGCGGCCTCCCCCGTAGCAAGCTGCTCGATATTCAAGTCGGCCTTGGTCTTCTTATCACCATGACAACTGAAACAAAGCGAAGCAAGAATCGGGCGCACCTCATCTTCATACTTCGCTTCCAGTGGCTGCCGCGTCTTGACGGGCAGGGCCGGTGCGACAGCTTTGGCCTTGTTCTCTTGGGCGTGAACTGATGAGGCGATCACGGCGACCAGCGTCAGCGTCAGGAATATCGAAACAGGATGAAGCCGAGCGTTGTTCATAGGGTAAGCAACCATAGCAAGCAGAGACGGCATGACGCGAAGAATGCGACAACATTCGCAATTCAAATCGTAGGTCAACATCAAAGCAAAACAAGCCCACACACCTGCGCGGCAGACATGTGAACCATTGACACAGATGACGCGTTGATTACATCGGATGAATTGGCATGATGAACCGATGGCCTATCAAACCGATAGGCCATAGAAATGGGCGGCCGTCCCGCCGAAGATCGCTGCGCGCTCCGAGTCGCTGATGGGGCCAAGCGCTTCCACCAGTGCGTGGTACACGCGCTCATAGCTGCCCGCCAGTTCGCACACCGGCCAGTCGCTGCCGAACATGCAGCGCTGGGGCCCGAAGGCTTCAAGAGCAATCTCGACATAAGGCTTTAGATCAGCGGGTTTCCAGTTCTGCCAGTGGGCTTCAGTGATCATGCCCGACAGTTTGCAATAGATATTGGGAAACGCGGCGGCAGCCTGTAGGTCCTGCTTCCAGCCTTCAATCTTGTGCTCGCGTATCTGCGGCTTCGCCAGATGATTGATCACCATTGGAAGCTCAGGCAGCAACCGGCCCAGTGTCGCAGCATGCTTCAGATGCTTCGTGAAAAACAGAAGATCAAACGGCACCGAATGTTTCTCAAGGAGCTTCAAACCGCGAAGAACCGAAGGACGAATAATCCAATCATCATCTGGCTCATCCTGCACGACATGACGCACCCCCACAAACTTGGGCTGCGGCTGAAACTCTTCAATCTGCGCCTCGCAATCCGTACTCGCCAGATCAACCCAGCCCACCACACCCGCAACAAACGGAAACGCTTCAGCCAGCTCAAGCACCCAGCGGTTCTCTTCCACGTTGTGCTGGGTCTGTACAAAGATGCTGCGCTCGACACCCACACCATCCATCAGCGGCTTCAAATGCACGGGCAGAAAATCACGGCAAATCGGCGCATGCTGCTCCGTGTAAAGCCAGTCATATTGAAAGGGCCTCGAGAGCTGCCAGAAATGTTGATGGGCGTCGATGATCATTGCAAGAGTGTATGTATCAATCCATTCTGACGCCGATGTGCAGAAGTATATTCGCGTATCGCTGCTGATCGGCGGTCTGTACCGTGAGAATATGATCCGGCGTCGCCACCGCATCATAGAACGCCCACTTCTCAATTGGCTTGAGCTTCAGCTTCGACTTCGCCGCCTTGAGCGTATTACGATATTCATCCCACACCGGCGGATCCTGCGTCAAAGCATATTGGCCTTCGGTTTCATACATCATCGTGTTGATCTCTTCGATTGGGACCGCTGAGAGAATTGCCTGTAGTACCTGCGTACAAGTCACCAGGCCGGGCATCAGATTCAGATGCACCAGCTCCGCGTTAGGGCCCTTCTTGGAAGAAGCGGGATAGTTGCCATCGGCAATTAGGATCGAGCCATGATGCCCGGCTTTGGCGAGAGCGGAGAGTATCTGCGGATGAATAAGTTGAGATTTGAGCATAGGAATCTTTCGTAGGGTGGGCACCGCCCACGTATGTATAGTTTAATTGTCAAGAAATAGGGACAAGTCCGCATGCTTACATTCTACATCCCCGCCTTAAGTGCTTCCAGATGTTTAGCAAAGTGTACCTCGAGGACTTGCGTGTAAGTATCCTGATGGGTCTTGAGCACGTGCTTGAGTTCTTTGCCCAGTGTCGGGTGAGTCAGAACGGAGCCAAAGGTGCAGTGCAGGATTTGTCTGCCGCCGTTGGTGAAGCCGATGAGTTTTTTGGAGCGAATATCTTCCCAGCGCTCCAGATAGTGCTGCTCCAGCTCAACGACACTGGCCACGTCTTTCTCTGCCGGTGCGGAGTCGAGCGTCGCGGAGACGTGATACGTGGCTTTGTCGGTGTTGTATCGTTCACGCGAGAAGCGGACGATCTCGCGAAACAGCTTCTCATCGTGAATCGCAGCGACACGAACAGCTTCGAGATAGCTCGTGCCCGCAGTCTTGACATGGAACATACCTTTGGTCGCCTTGGCGAAATCGGTGTACATCGAAAGTTTGTCAGAGCCTGAGTGCAGACTGAGTTTATATGGTCCAAGCAGGGCGGCAATCGCTGCGTGATCGGCCAGCGACTTGCGCAGAGCTTTGAGATCGCCCTTGAAATCGACACCTTTTTCAAACTCACCGATGAAGCGAGGCGCCAGGCTCACGAGCTTCATGCCGTGACGTAGACACTGGTCGGCAATGATGTAGTGCTCGGCGGGCGTAGTAGGCTGATCGGTTTCATCGACGCTCAGTTCAATTTCATAAGGCTTGCGATTGCTCTCGGCGACCTGCCGAATGTAGGCGGCAAGGACGATCGCCTGATTGATGGCGATGCCATACTTCACCGCACAGCGCATGAGTGTTTGTTCGTCCAGATTGATCACCGTTTTGGTCTTAAGCTTGATCGACTTGCCTTTGTATAGATCAAACCAGGAAATCTGTGAACGAATGGCTTCATACTTGGTGCGTAAGGTTGCTTCGTTGTAATTATCGGCATGGCGATCGACGTAGCCAGAGGGATCGATGGTGAAGAAGGGGAAGCCGACGGCTGCGGTGCGATCGACATCTTCGGGCGTCTTGAGGTGATCCGCATCAGCGCCGGTTTTGCCTTTCCAACCTGCCGCCACCATGCCTGCAAGGGCATCATTCATGACATCTTTGGGCTGTCTTCCAGTGCGGGCCATCTCGCGAATTGACTGCTGTGGGAACATGGGCACGATGCCTTTGCCCGCACGTTTCATGGAGGCGACGTGGCCGGGCGTGGCCAGGCCGGTGCGATCGCCAAAGCCAAAGGAAGGGGAAAGGCCCAGAGTCACAGGAGCGGGGAGCTTGGTTGCCATAGTCAGATTCACCAGTATATATGCGAGTGTTGTATCTATGTATCGAGGTTGCCAAAACGGGAATTACGAAAGGGACGTCAATTTGCGGAAAGTATCAATCGTCTGCCGGGCAGCGCCATCTGAATCGGGCCAGGGAAACGCTTCCGCGCAGAGGTAGCCTGTGTAGTTGATGTCACGCAGGGCGCTGATGATGGGTACATGATCCATGTGGCCCCAGCCAGCGGCTCTGCGGTTGGAATCGACGAAGTGGATGTGGCCAATCGCATAGCCACCCAGGCGCAAGGCATCAGCAATATTCGCTTCTTCGATATTCATATGAAACAGATCAGATAGAAGCTTCACGTTCTGTGTAGAAAGCGAAGCGAGCAGTTCGACGCCAGCAGCAGTCGTATTGACCATGTTTGTTTCATAGCGATTGAGCGGCTCATACAGAAGCACCGTACCGGCATCTTCAGCATGTTCGCCCAGTTCTTCTAGAGCCTGTTTGATCCATTCAAACGCAGTGGCATTTTCGACACCATCGCCCCACCGGCCTTGCATGGAACCGATGATGGCAGGGGCGCTCAGCGTAGCACCCATGTCAATGATGGACTTGATGAAGTCGATCGCTTTACGCCGTGATGATTCATCGGGCTGCACGAGATGCAGTTTGTGCTTCACCCAGCCCGCCCCAGTGCCCACGGCAGCAACAGCAAGACCAAGATCGCTCGTGATCTTCTTGACGAACTTGGTGTCAATTGCTTCCGGACCCGGCGCAAAGATTTCGATGGCATCGAATCCAAGGGCGGCAGCTTTGTTGCACGCAGCGGGCAGATCATCCCAATAGACGAACGGGCCGCCGCGTGCTTCGGGTACAAGACTGATGGTGATGGCTGATTTCATGGGCAGTTACAGATATTTATGAAGGTCATATACAAAGGAAATACTTCGTGCGCCGAGGCGAACGGCTAAATATAAAGACTATACAACGTCGATGATTGCCTTGATCACACCGGTCTCAGGCTTCGTGAACGAAGGGAACGTTTCGATGAGTTGATCAAACGGTGTGCGGTGAGTGATCCAAGGCTTGGTATCGATCGTGCCTTCTTCAATAAGCTTGATGATGCGGGTGAAGTCGGCAGGTACCGCGTTACGACTGCACAGCAGCGTACCTTCGGGCTTGTGGAAGGTGGTGTGTTTGAACGTCACTTCCTGCGTAGTGATGCCGACATAAACCAGACGGCCGGTGGGGGCGACATAGCCGAAGGCATTGGACATTGACTTATTGCTGCCGGTCGCATCGATGACGATATCAGGCAGGTCGCCGTTGGTGACATCGCGTAGATCTTTCTCGACGTTGTCGCCGAGTTTGACGGTGACATCAGCGCCCATTTTATCTTTGCAGAAACGAAGGCGAGCTTCGTTCATATCGAGAATGATCGAGCGAGCGCCGGTGATTTTGACGAACTCCAGTGTGGCCAAGCCGATGGGGCCGGCACCGATGATCAGTACATTTTCGCCAGGCTGCGGGGCACAGCGATTGACTGCGTGGCAGCCGATGGCGAGAGTTTCGACGAGTGCGAGTTGATCGTATTCGAGCTTCGCGGATGGATGGAGTTTTTGTGCGGGTAGTACAAATCGCTCGCACAGGCCGCCATCCATCATCACGCCCAGTACTTTGAGACTGGCGCAGCAGTTGCTCGCACCTTTGCGACAGGCCAGGCATTTGCCGCAGTTCATATAAGGCTCAACTGAGCAGCGATCGCCGGGCTTGATGTTGGTCACGCCGTCGCCCACGGTGAGTACTTCAACGCCCAGTTCATGCCCCGGAATACGCGGGTAGCTGAAGAACGGCATCTTGCCCAGATATCCGCTGATATCCGTGCCACATACACCGACACGATGCACGCGCACCAAGGCTTCACCAGCAGCAGGGGCAGCGGGTTCATCGATCACGATAGATTTAAAGCTCTGCGGAGCTTCCAGGAGCATGGCTTTCATGGTTTGTCATTATTCTCCGGTCGGCCTTCGATATAGAACCAATTATGGATCGGCTTAAGAATATCTAGGACTTCCTTCAGTAGTTTCTGATCAATAGGTGCATCGGCCCACTGGGCCCACTTACGTACATTGTCCGGCGACGCGGACCCAACAATACAGGTGGTCATGTCTTCGTTGGCGATGGAGTATTGCAGTGCAAGCTGGGCGATATCCACGCCGTTGGCTGCGCAGTGATCCGCGGCTGCTTTGGCGATCTGGCGCACCTGTGGCGTGGCCTTGTGCCAAACGGGCAGCGCAGCATTGGTGAGCAGGCGGGCCGAGAAGGGGGCCGCGTTCATGATGCCGACGTTCTTGGATTTGAGATACGGCACCAGGTCAGCATACATAGTGTTTTGAAGTGTATAGTGATTGTATGAAAGTACCACATCCAGGTCCGTCTGATCCAATACATATTTGAATATATTCATCGGATAGCCGCTGATGCCGATGTATCGTACTTTGCCTTCTTTCTGTATCTTGCGCAGGGCGGGCAGTGTTTCATTGATAATCTGCGACATTTCGACAAACTCAATATCGTGGCAGAGCATGATGTCCAGATGGTCTACACCCATGCGTTTGAGGCTGACATCCACGCTTTCGGCCACACGTTTTGCACTGAAATCGAAGTGAGCCGCATCATATCGGCCAAGCTTGCTGCCCAGAATGTATTTGTCACGCGGAATGTCACGCAGCACAAAGCCAAGCAGGCATTCACTGGTGCCTCGGCCATAGAACGGCGAGGTGTCGATGAAATTCATGCCGATGTCCAGAGCGACATTGACGCAGCGCAGCGCTTCGCTCAGATCGACCTTGCGAAACTCCTGACCCAGCGATGAAGCACCGAAGGAAAGGCTCGACAGTTTGAGTTCGGTTTTGCCCAGCTTACGAAGTTGCATGATGCGTTCCATGAGTCAGGTGGAATTCAAAATCCACGTTGCGAGAAGGCGGGCGCATAGCGTAACAACAATGTTCAGTGCAGCAATTCCGGCTGTCGCTGCAACGTCGCGTGGTGTGTTAAGATTGCCATTTCGATGCGAGCCCCCATGCGTAATCAGTACCGCCTGTTT
>CAZYQL010000056.1:0-18802 GCA_964650055.1 uncultured Phycisphaeraceae bacterium
AACTTTCAGAAACCAAAGTTAAATACGCTGAAAAGATGAATAACGAAATTACAGAAATGAAAAAGAAATACGCTATTATGTGTGGCGATGAAGATGAGGCAAGACTCGAATTGCAAAAGGCAGGAGTAGCCGGCCAGGGACTAGGTAAAGCAGAGAATCACTTCCCTAATATTTTAGGGATTTTAGGGATTAGTAAACCAGAAAAATAACCGATGAAACCGTTGCCTTGGTTGTTCATTGTTTGCCTCTCTTGCATTACTTCCATTTTGCAAGGGAGGTTTTTTAATACAATAAGAAAACCGCGCCATAAGCAGGCGGTTTAACTAACTACAATATGGTAGGTAGTCTATCCCTAAATATTGGAGAACATCGATGCCAATCGCTCCCTCATCGCTTCTAATGCATTGTTAAGTCTGGAAGCGTCGGGAATAGAGTAGAACCTTGCAATCCCCTTATCAGCGTGGCTTAAATAGGTTTCGCTGACTTCGATACCATCGATGGAGCGTATCATCGTAGCCCCAGTTTTTCGCAGAAACTTAAATCCGAGAAAAGGTACTTTTGCTCTTTTCATAAAACGTACCCAGCATTGGCCCAAGGTGTCAACTCGTTTATAATGTTCAGAATAATAAACAAGCGGAGTACCGGCTTCCGAAGTCAGAACAAGCGTATCATCCTTACCCTTGCAATATGGTTTCAATGCTTCGATGGTTTCGCTCCATAACTTCCATTTTCCCGAAACTCCAGTCTTCCCCCTTACCCTCTCAATATATCCGCATTGCAAGTCAACTTCTGATTGCTTCAATGTTGCAACTTCCATATTTGCGAAACCGCAGTTGAGAGATAACAACATCCATAAACGGATACGCTTATCAGCAGCGGAGTACATTTGGGTAAGTTGCTCAATTGTAAAAGTTGCTATTTTTACTGATGATGAAACCTTCCTTGCAAGCGGGAATATCCTTTCAAACCTTCTAGGGGCCTCCCACAATTCCATATCATCCAACCATCGTAGAAATGCCTTGGTGGTTCTGATGATGTTATGAGTATCGGTTTTGCTTCTCAACAGGGAAACAATCGAAGACAACTCCATCGTATCCAATGAGGCAAGAGGCAATGAACCTTTCAAGCGAGTTATCTTTTTCAGCCTATGTCGAGTTGATGATTTATGGGAAGGGGAACAATCTTTCATATCAACCATATTGCAGTACTTCTCAACTCCATCGGCAATAGTCAGTTGATTAGAGCGATCAGCAACTACGCTTTCAATCATTGGCTTCTGGTTGGCTTCTGGTTCATTGGAAGTTATCAGGGTTCGTCTTACCCTCTCTGCCTCTTGCAATGCCTCAGGGCTCCAATGAGAGGCATTAGATCGAAGCCATATTGCTTCAATGAGTTTTGCCTTGATGGTTGCTTCTCTCTCATCGAAGCCAAGCCAAAATCGTGCAAGGATGTTCCCCCTTTTTAATCCGATGGTTTTGCGGTATCCCTTTCCAACCGTGAAGGAACCGCAATCAGATTTACGCTTTCCTTTTCCCCTTCCAATATTGCAGTGTTTTACAACTTGCGAAGCCATATCGAACCCTTTCGAGTAGCGATATGGAGCAACTTAATTGCCTCCTATTTGCCTCCAATCTCTGCCTCCTATCAAGAGGCAAAAATCGTAAGTAATTCAACGATGATTACTTAACTAAAATATCAGGGATGCCTCCGAAGCCGAAGGTTGGTGGTTCGAATCCACCCGTGGATATTTGAGTTTTCATTTCTCTTTGCATGATCCACTACACCCTCAAGCGAGTAATTCGTTGAGCACGTGGCCGTGCACATTGGTGAGCCTTCGCTGGATGCCGTTGTGGTAATAGGTCAGCGCATCGTGCCTGATGCCAAGCTGATGCAAGATGGTTGCGTGAAGGTCATGCCAGGGCACAGGATTTTCGGCGGCCTTCCAACCGATCTCATCGGTGCTGCCATAGGTGATGCCGGGTTTGAGGCCTGCGCCTGCCATCCAGATGGAAAAGGCATAACGATTGTGATCGCGACCAGGGCCAACCTGATTCGCAGCTGACTGCGCAAAGGGTGTGCGACCAAACTCGGTGGTGAAGAGAACGAGCGTGTCATCGAGCATGCCTCGCTGTTTCAGATCCTTGAGCAGGGCGGCGACAGGTTGATCAATGCGAGCTGCCTCGGCGGTGTGATTCTCTTTCACATTTTCATGAGCATCCCAACTGGCGCGCGGGCTACCGCCGATGGGCCCGCCGGAGAATATCTGCACAAAGCGCACGCCCTGCTCGAGCAGTCTTCGCCCCAGCAAACACCTGCGCCCTGCATCGGCGGTGGTCGGCTGATCCAGGCCATACATCTCCTGCGTGGCCTGCGTTTCCATGGAAAGGTCAGTGGCCGATGGCACAGAGAGCTGCATCTTCGCGGCCAGTTCGTAGCTGTGCAGCCGCGCTTCGAACATGCCTTCGTGTCCGGTGCGCTGCATGTGTCTGCGGTTGACCAGCTGCGCAAAATCACGTGCGGCTACATCTGCATCAGCGCTGGTGTCACCGCTTGGAAAAAGATCACGCACCGGCTGCTTGCCACCGGAGATCACCACGCCTTGATGCTGAGCGGGAAGGAAGCCGCTGGACCAGTTCGATGAGCCGCCGTTAGGTCCGCCGCGCGTGTCAGGCAGCACGACATACGACGGCAGCGAATCGGTTTCACTGCCCAGACCATAGACGATCCAACTGCCCATTGAGGGGTAGCCGTTAAATTGAAAGCCGCTGTTGGCGACGAAGAGTGCGGGTGTGTGATTCGCGGAATCGGAAACCATCGAGCGAACAATCGAAAGATCATCCGCACAGGCTGCGATATGAGGAAAGAGATCGGACATCCAAAGGCCGCTCTCGCCGCGCTGACGAAACGCGAAATCGCTTTTGCGGAGGAGACCGACCTGGCCGAAGAAAATGTCTGGCTTCTCGCTCGAGCCCAGTGATTTGCCGTGCAGTTTTTCGAGTTCTGGTTTGTAGTCGAATGAATCAAGATGACTAAGTCCACCGACGAGGCAAATCTGAATCACGCGTCTGGCCTTGGCGGGTATATGAGGCAACTGCGCTGCGGACTGCGTTGATGTGTGAGGCGATGAATGTGCGGGTGCTGCGTGCACAAGACCTTCGCGCTTTAGCAGCGAGAGCAGCGCGGTGGCACCGATGCCTTGTGCGCCCAACTGAAATAGTTGCCGTCGGGTGGTGATCATGGGTTACTCCGCGATGATGAATTCGTTGCTGCTAAAGAGCGCCCGGGCGAGGGTGGGTAAGCCGTACTTTTGAACGAGCGCGATGGCGGCTTGTTTCTCGACATCATCGGGCCTTCGCTGAATCGTCAAGGCGTAGAGGCGATCGATCTGCGAAGCGACTTCCTTGCCCGCTTCCATCTGAGCGCGCTGTGCAAGGTGACCTGCCATGCGCAGGACGAAGGCGTTATTCAAAAGGCTCAGTGCCTGGAGCGGCGTGGTCGTGACGCTGCGGCGAGGCGCGGTGGCGGAAGGATCGGGGCAATCGAGAGAATCGAGCAGCGCGCTGCGACCGCCACGCGGCGAGAAGCGATAGATCGTTCGCCGATTCAGCGATGCCTCTTCACGATCCATCGGTTCGTAGTAGGTCGTGCCGTTGTTGGGCGTGATCGACACATCAACAAACGGCGACCCACCCAGTCGCGCATCAAGCTGTCCACTGACAAGCAGCATCGCATCACGCACCGCTTCGCCTTCAAGCCTGCGCGGTGCGAAACGCCAGAGCAACCGATTGTTGGCATCGGCCAAGCGAGCCGGATCATCGCTTGCGGCAGCGCGAGACTGCTGACGATAAGCAGAAGAGAGCACGATCATGCGATGGATCGGTTTGAGGCGATAGCCATGATCGATGAGCTTCGCAGCAAGAAATTCAAGCAACTGTGGATGACTCGGCTGCCCTGCGTTAAAACCAAAATCGCTGGGCGTCTCCACGATGCCTGTGCCAAAGTGGTGATGCCAGAGACGATTGACGGTGACGCGGGCAAAGAGCGCGTTGTCCTTGTGCGTGATCCAATTGGCCAGTGCAAGGCGGCGCTCGCCATCGCCAGCATCATGACCAGCGACGACGGGAAGTTTCAGATCAAAAGGAACGCGCCCGACAGCTTGCGTCACACCCGGCATGACGACGGGGCCGATCTCGGTGACGCTGCCGCGGTAGAGCAGATGCGTGACCTGAGGCTTCGTTGAAATGACCGTGAAAATCGCCTGCTCCGTGCGGCGACGATTCAGTTCATCGAGTGAGGCTTGCGCTTTGTCGCGTTCCGCAATCAGACGTTGATATTCAGCGCGCTGCGCGGGCGTCAATCTTGCAATGATCTGCGGCGTGCTGACGAACTGAAGCTCAGCGCCTGCGGAGATGGCCACTTCTTCCGCAGTCAGCGCGCGATCGTAAAGCTGAGCGCGATCGATAGCACCTGCCAGCATTTTGGTACCACCGGCTGGGGCGTGACGCATGCCGAAAACGATGTTGCACTGTTTGGCCTGATAGGTGACGGGGCCAGCGCTCTTGTAAGGCTTGCCATAGAGTTTGCCATCGCGGTAGGCGGTGATGGTGCCGTCGCCAGCATAGGTGATGGCGATGTGTACGAGACGATCCTTCGCGTCACTTTCATCAGCGCCGCCCAAGGGTGCGGTGCGTTTGTAGAAATCGCTGCCCGCCATCCATTTCATTGGCTCGCGCTCGCCCAAGACGATGGCATCGAAGGTGCTGCCGTTTGTCGTTTGCAGCGAGATGACGCCGCCGCCGCGCTGATCGATGTTGGCTAGTTGCACCCAGGCTTCGAGTGTCTTCTGGGTGATGTCCCGCTGAATCGGCGATGTTGAGATGAAGGCCGCTTTACCATCGAGAATCAGGCGACCATTCTTGATGTCAGCGCCGCCTGAGGCTTGACCGTGCAGGCTGCCAATCGAGTCGCGCAGGTCGTCATTAAACTCCCAGCGAGCGATCGGTTTTGGAGGCTCGGGCTGCGGCGCATTGCCTTGCTTTCGTGCAGCTAATTCTGCTTGCCTCGCAGGTTCCTCGATCTGGCCGATGGCTTCACGGAACTGATTCAGCAATGCGATGAGTGCAGTAGCGCGCGGCGCATCAGGTTCGTGTTGAAACTTGCGATCGCCGTGCGTCACACCGGCCAGTGACGCGGTGAAGCGGTAATACTCTTCTTGTGTGATCGGATCGAATTTGTGATCGTGACAGCGAGCGCAGTTGATTGTCAGACCCAGGAAAGTTTGGCCGACCATACCGACGATTTCTTCTAGTTCATCTTGGCGGGCTTGCAGCTTCATGGTCGGACTGGAACCGACGACGGTGTTGTGCAGGCCCGCGACGAGCAACCCTGCTGCGGCCAGGCCGTCGTACGAATCCTTCGTCATGACATCGCCAGCGATCTGCATGGCGGCGAAGCGATCAAAGGGCATGTCCTCATTGAAGGAGCGAATCACCCAGTCGCGGAAATGCCAGGCATGATGACGCGGATCATTGCGTTCAAAGCCGTGGCTCTCACCATAGCGTGCGACATCGAGCCAGTGCCGACCCCAGCGTTCGCCGTAGTGAGGCGAGGCGAGAAGGTGATCGATAAGCTTTGTGTAGGCTTGTTCCACTGCGTCAGGATTCGTGGGTGTTTCGGAGCACTCACGAACAAACGCATCCACCTCTTCAGGTGAAGGAGGCAGCCCGATGAGATCGAAATAGACTCGCCGAATGAGCGTGCGCGCATCGGCATCGGCAGAGAGCGAGAGACCACTGGCTTCAAGTTTCGCAAGCACGAAAGCATCGATAGCCTGGCGCACGCGATGTGTCGCTTTCACTTGCGGCACCGGTGCAGAAGCAAGCGGCGCAAGCGACCACCAGTCATAGCCCGCGCGATTGCCGGTGCTGGCCGAGAAGTGGCTGATCGTCTCTTTCGTGCCCCAGATAGCGCCCTTTTCGATCCACTGTCCGAGTGCTTCAATTTCTTCTTTCTTCAGTGGCTTTTTAGGCGGCATCTCACCTTCGCTGATGAGCTTCCACATTTCGCTGCGCTCACGCTCACCGGGAACAACCACCACGCCGCTCTCGCCGCGCATGGCGGTCTGCTTTGATGACAGATCAAGTCCACCTTTAGGCTTGGCGCCGCTGTGACACTCAAGACAGTGCGCCACGAAAATCGGAGCGATCTTCGCATCGAACATCGTGGCTTGCGTTGAAACAGTGGGTGAAGAAGAAGAAGAAGAAGGTGCGGCAGCCGCGCTCGCCTGTATGCAGCACATCCAGCACGAGACAACCACCAAGGCGCTCTTGGCCATCGTCAGGAGTGCTCGCAGGTTTTGGCGACATCGTTGAATCTGCATTGGATCACATTCAAGAAAGAAGAAGATCGACACACTTGCATTGCGACCTAATTACACGCGTGGCCGATGCAGCGACCAGCCTTTGCGATACTCGCGCTGAAGAAAGCGATTCGCGTCTTTGTCATTGGTCACTTCCATCTTGCTACCGTCCCATTCGATTTTCTTTCCTGCACGGATGGCGACGTTGCCCAGCAGAATTGTTTCCGTGAACAGACCGGCATAATCAAAATTCGATGCCGCCGCCGGGCCGCCTTTGCATGCTGCGACAAACTCCGCATCTTCATTGGCGACGCGTGGCAGCGACTTGGGTGTCTTCTCTTCAAACTCCGCAAGCAGCTCCGCAGGCTTGACGAGGAAATTGCGACTGCCTCGGTTGAACCACATCTTGCCTTTGTCGCCCACCACGATCAGGTCCCACTTATTAGGCTGCTGATCTTCGATCAGTGCGGCGGCAGGCGCGTTCTGTTTGCCATTCTTGCGACCGTCGTACCAGACATACTTAACCGCAGGCTGCTCGACGCCGTTGTCGCGCTTGGCGCGAGCGGGGAATTGGAAAGTGATCGTCGCCCAGTTTGGTGGCGATTCGATGGTGTTGCCGCCGTGCTCCGCTTCGATGCTGGTGGGGTACTCGAGATCAAGTGCCCAGAACGGCATGTCCATAATGTGGCAGGCCATGTCGCCCAGTGCGCCAGTGCCAAAATCCCACCAACCACGCCAATTGAACGGCAGATACGCTTTGTTGTAATCACGATGCTGCGCAGGCCCGAGCCACAGATCCCAGTCGAGGGATTCAGGCACCGGCTGCGCAGCGGGACGCTCCGCGATGCCCTGCGGCCAGATCGGGCGATTGGTCCAGGCATGCACCTCGCGCACCGCGCCAAGCATGCCAGCTCGAAGCAGCTCGACGCCTCGCCGAATCGGTTCGCCTGCGTGAGCCTGATTGCCCATCTGTGTGGCGACCTTGTTTTTGCGGGCCAGTTCACGCATCACCCGCGCTTCATGCACCGACCACGTCAGCGGCTTCTGGCAATAGACATGCTTGCCCAGTTCCATCGCCCAGACCGATGCAGGTGCGTGCACATGATCAGGTGTGCTCACCGACACCGCATCGAAGCTCGCTGCCTCCTTGTCGAACATCTGACGAAAGTCACGAAACAGTTTCGCATCAGGATGAGCCTTGATGGTGCCCGCAGCACGGCTCAGATCCACATCACACAGCGCCACAATATTGCAACCCGCGCCGTGCAGATCTTTCACTTCGCCTGCGCCCTTGCCGCCCACGCCGATGCATGCGAGGTTCAGTTTCTCGTTGGCACCAAACACGCGACTGGGCACGAAGTTGAACGCAATCGCGCTGGCAGCAGTGGCCTGCACAAATCGACGACGTGAGATGGGAAGGGAAGTGGGACGAGAAGTGGGATGAACGGTAGCCTTGGACATGGGAACCCTTTCGATGGATCACAAAATTCAAAATGCGCTAAGCTCGCAGCACTTCCTTCAACCTCACTCTACCCATTCATTGAAACAAGCGGGAGATGGTTAACATGAGGCGATGACATTTTTCCCACCTTGTCGGCCTGTGTTGTTGATGTGCATCCTCTTGCTTGCGCTAATGCCCGCATGCATGAATACATCCATTGCTACAAGCGATCCCGCGCTGGCCAGACGGCCCAACATCGTCATCTTCATTGCTGATGATTTGGGCGATGGCGATCTCTCCTGTTATGGGCACCCGATTCTGCGCACGCCGCACATTGATCGTTTGGCCCGTGAAGGCGTGCGGTTTGACGCTGCGTTTCTCACGATTTCTTCGTGCAGCCCCAGTCGCAGCAGCATCCTCACCGGCCGGTATCCGCACAGCACACATGCTGAGGACTTGCACGATCCACTGCCGGCCGAGCAGAAAACCATGGCCCACTTTCTAGGCCAGCGCGGCTACTACACCGCCTCCATCGGCAAGTGGCATCTGGGCAACGAAGTGCGTCCGCAGTGGGACAAGATCGTCGAGTGTCAGGCTGCGCCCACCGCTGCCAACACCGTACAGATCATCGAAGAGCGCCCCAAAGACAAACCCTTTTTTCTGTGGGTCGCCACGACCGATCCGCATCGGCCGTACCAGCTCAACACCATTGACAAACCGCACTCACCTGATCGCGTGATCGTGCCTCCTTATCTGCCTGACCATCCGCTGATCCGCAAAGAGCTCGCGCTCTATTACGACGAAGTCGAACGCTTTGATGGTTGCGTCGGCACCGTGCGCAATGCACTGGAAAAAGCAGGCGAACTGGAGAACACCATCATCGTCATCATGAGCGACAACGGCATGCCCTTCCCCCGCGCCAAGACCACGCTCTATGACTCAGGCATTCGCACTCCGTTCATCGTTCACTGGCCTTCGCAGATCAAACCGGGCGTGCAGAAAAATCTGTTCAGCGCTGTCGATCTCGCTCCAACGCTTGTTGCACTTGCAGGCATCAAGCCGCAGACGATGCAAGGCAAAAGCCAATGGGCCATGTGGAAGGATGTGAATGCCCGTGGCCGTGATGCGATCATCGCCGAGGCCAACTGGCACGACTATGAACAGTTCACAAGGGCGGTGCGCGACGATCGTTTCAAACTGATCCGCAATGAGTACAACGATCTGCCTTTGTGGAACAGCGTCGATTCCATTTCCTCCATCACGTGGGTTGGCTACATGGAAATGAATGCTGCGGGCAAGCTCACGCCGGCTCAGCAATACCTTTTTCAAGAGCCCCGGCCAAAGGAAGAACTGTACGATCTGACGACAGACCCTTTCGAGTTTCACAATATCATTGACGACCCCAAGTACGCGGCTGATGCAAAGCGCCTGCGCACGAAACTGGCGCAGTGGAGCAAAGAGACCAACGATCAGATCCCAGCTCAGCGCAGGCCTGATGGCTGGACACGTGAAGGTGATCCGCTACCACACAATCAGCCTTGGTACGACCGCTGGATCAAGCAAGGCAAGAAGAATCAGTTTGAAACGTATTGATGTAGTGAAGTTGCCGTCAATATCTATTTAGACGTTCGCCTTGGTGAACGAACTTGCGAACCGCCGCCCCATTGAATAATCCCCCGGACTCAAGCCAATGAACACTCGCCCCTTCCTTTCACTGGCGCTCACTGCAAGCGTGCTCTGCGCCGCGACTATTCTTTCGCTGCCCCTGGCCGGTCAGGATGCAAATCCACCCGCGAAACAGAAGAACAAGAACGCCGGAAAAACGAAAGAGGACGCAGAGAATGCGGACGAGTCTTCCGCTGATAAGGAAGACTTCAACAAATATGCGATCTACGAAAAGACCGCCCCGCGTCCAGCGAATGCCACGCCCATCGATACCACGCTCCCGCTCAAGCTGAGCAAGGGCGATCGCATCGCACTCATCGGCAATACGCTCCTCGATCGCGAGCAACACTTCGGCCAGTTTGAAGCACTTCTCCAGCAGCGATTTCCTGAGCACGCGCTCGTCGTTCGCAATCTCGCCTGGTCCGCCGATGAACTCGACCTTCAGCCGCGCCCTGATAATTTCGCTGACACGTTTCAGCACTTAAAGCATGAACAAGCCGATGTGATTTTCGCAGCCTATGGCTACAACGAATCCTTCGCAGGTGACGGCGGCCTCGAGGGTTTTGCCAAGTCTCTGACGAGCTATCTCACCAACCTCAAGAGCAAATCATTCAATGGCAAGACCGGCGCACGCATCGTTTTTCTCTCGCCCATCGCCAATGAAAACACCGCCGCCGTGAAGGCCGCTGATCTCAATAATGAGCGCATTGCCAAATATGTCGCGGTGATGAAACAGGTGACGAGCGAGCAGAAGGTGGCGTTTGTCGATCTCTTTTCGCCGATGCAGAAGGCCATGGCTGATGGCACCACCGACCTGACCATCAACGGTGCGCACCTGAATCATGAAGGCTACGAGCTGATGGCCCGCACAATTCATCAGCAAATCTTCGGCGATGTGCCTGCCTCCGTGAACGAAGAGCTGCGCCAGGCCATCGTCGATAAGAACGAAGAATATTTCCGCCGGTTCAGGCCAGCCAATACGTTTTACTACACCGGCGGCCGCAGCAAAAGCTACGGCTACCTCGACTTCCTTCCCGCCATGCGCAACTTCGACATCATGGTCGCCAACCGCGATAAACGCATCTGGGCCATCGCGCAAGGCAAAACCGTGCCTGCAAAAATCGACGACAGCAACGTGCCTCTGTTGCCCTTGGCCAGTCAGAGCCGAGGCGTCAATGAATGGATGAGCGCTGCTGATGAACTCAAGTCATTTAAGGTTGATCCGCGATTCGATGTCACGCTCTTCGCTGGCGAAGAACAGTTTCCCGACATCGCCGCTCCGATTCAGATGCGCTGGGATTCGCGAGGTCGGCTGTGGGTCAGTTGCTCCACCACCTACCCGCACGTCTATCCCGGCAACAAACCCAATGACAAACTCGTGATTCTGGAAGACACCGATGGCGATGGAAAAGCTGACAAATCCAGCGTGTTTGCTGATGATCTGCACATCCCGCTCTCTTTCGAGTTCGGCGACGGCGGCGTCTATGTCTCCGAAATGCCTCATGTCACTTTCCTCAAGGACACCGATGGCGATGGCAAAGCGGATGTGCGAAAAATTCTCCTCACCGGCTTTGGCACGGAGGATTCACATCACGCTGTGCATGACATGACATGGACACCCGATGGTGATCTGATCTGGCGCGAATCCATCTTTCATCACTCGCAAGTTGAAACACCTTATGGCCCGGTGCGTCAGCGCAACTCCGGCTGGTTCCGATTTCAACCACGCGATCAGCGACTCACCACTTTCGGCTCCTACCCCAGCACCAACCCCTGGGGCGTCACCTTCGACGACTGGGGTCAACATGTCGCCAGCCATCCGATTTATGCCGCCGCTTTTCATGCTTACGATCCACCTTATCCGCAGCAACATCCTGCACCGGGAAAGCTTCGCGCTTACTCAGGCACGTGTGGCCAGGAGTTTGTCGATTTCAAAACGTTTCCCAAAGAGCTGCAAGGCGGCTTCATCAAGGTGCGCTATAAGCCGACCAATCGCGTGGAGATTCACAAGTGGAACGAAGGTGAGTTCGGGTATGACGAGCAGTACGTAAGCGATCTCATTTTCTCGCAGAACCTGAGCTTCATTCCCGTGGATATTCGCTTTGGCCCGCGTGGTGATCTTTATGTTTGCGACTGGTACAACCCGGTGAAGGGCCACGCGCAGTATGCCTTGCGCGATGATCGCCGCGATCGCCATTCGGGTCGCATCTGGCGCATCACCACCAAAGGCTTGCCGCTACAGGATCCTCCGAAGATTGCAGAGGCTTCGATTGAAGAGCTGCTTGAACTCCTCAAGAGTCCCGAATCGCGGTATCGCTACTGGGCCAAGCGCGAGCTGCGCGAACGTGCTGCTGATCTGGTCAAGAGCGCGCTGGATCTGTGGGTGACAAAGCTCGATCGCGATGATGCACGCTTTCACCATCATCAGATTGAAGCGGTCTGGGCCTACCGCTGGATCGGTGCGGTGAACACGACGGTGCTGCGCGAGCTTTTAGGTAGTGCCGATCATCACGCTCGCGCTGCGGCGACGCAGCAGCTTCGCTACTGGCATCCGCAACTGCCCGATGCCATTGAGCTTTTGCGCAAGAGCGCCAACGATGCCAACTCCATCGTGCGCATGGAAGCCGCCATCGCCGCCAGCTACATCGGCAGCAAAGAGGCGCTCGATGCCATGCTCGATATCGCACGCTATCCGCGCGATGGTCATCTGGCATACGCCTTTAACACCGCACTGGGCTCGCGCACCTTGCGCCCGCTCTGGGAAGGCAACAAGGCTTACTCCCGCGTGGCCAACATGATCAAAGAGTCGAAGAAAAATGATGAGTTCAAACCCAAGGCGCCTACTGCCACCCAAGCGCAGTTCGACACGCAGCGCGATCTCAAGACGATCACCATCACCTGTCTGCCTGAGCGAATGAAGTTTGCCCAAGAGCGATTTGAAGTGAAAGCCGGCCAACCGGTGAAGATTATTTTCATCAACGCTGATGCGACCGATCACAACTTCGTCATCACCGCGCCTGGCGCAATGGAGGAAGTGGGCGTGGCTGCCAATGAAATGGCCAAGGACCCGCGCAATGCTGATTCCGATTTCATTCCACGCGACAAGAAGGATCTCATCCTGCACCACACACCGATGGTCGGCCCTACCCGCGCCGCCAAGGTGCATGTCTTGCGATTCACCGCCCCCAAAGAGCCGGGCATCTATCCTTATGTCTGCACCTTCCCCGGCCACTGGATCGGCATGAACGGCGAGATGTTTGTCACCAGCGACAACGTCAGCGCTGCTGCTTTGCTGGCGGCACGTAAGACCCCGACGATCGTCAAGGATTGGCAATTTGCCGACCTGAGCAAAGATGCCGCGAACCTGAAAGACCGCAACATTTCCAACGGCATGAAGGCCTTCATGACCGCCCGCTGCAATCAGTGCCACGCCATTGATGGCCACGGTGCCACCATCGGCCCCGACCTCACACAAGTCAGCAAAAAGTACAAGGGCGAGCGGCTGCTCAAAGAGATTCTCGAACCTTCCACCGAGATCAACGAACAGTTCCGATCCTGGCAGATTTTCACAACCGATGGCGAAGTCGTCGCTGGCGTGATCGTCAAGGAAGATGCCAAAGCGGTGCACGTCGCACAGAATCTGCTCACACCCAACGCACTGACCACCGTGCCTGTGAAACAGATCGAGAGCAGAACCGCATCGAAGATTTCCTCAATGCCCACCGGCATGCTCAACACCCTCAAGAAAGATGACATCCTCGATCTGCTGGCCTTCCTAGAAGCGGGTGGCTTTAAGGCCCCAGGCTTTGAGCATGAACACAAGCATTAGGTTTACGCTCATAAAATCGCTTCACGCGGCGATCTTCGCTACCATCACCCTGTGATGCAGATCAAGGTCAATGGTGATGACAAAGAGCTGGCCGACGGGGCAACCGTCCGCCAGCTTCTGGACACGCTGGGTATGCAAGGCAAGCCTGTCGCCGTTGAGATCAACAAGCACCTGATCCCGCGCAAACAGCATGAATCCACGGCAATCAATGCTGGCGATGTCATCGAGATCGTCACCTTCGTTGGCGGCGGATGAGTACCTCGCAGATCATGTCTGCATCACCGATAGCCGATGATTCTTTCCTTGAATGGTGTACCCAAGATGTCTGTGACTGATCCTATAGCCCAGCTCGATTCGCCGCTGATCGTGGGCGGCCGCACCCTTTCTTCGCGCCTGATCGTGGGCACCGGCAAGTACGCTGACTATGAGCTGATGCAAAATTCGCTCGATGCCAGCGGTGCACAGGTCATCACCGTCGCCGTTCGCCGAGAGCGGCTCGTCGATGCTCAGGGCAAGAGCCTTTTGAGTTTCATCGACACCAAGCGATACACCATTTTGCCCAACACCGCAGGCTGCTTCAGCGCGGAGGATGCGGTGCGTGTGGCGAGACTCGGCAGGGAGCTTTTGGAACAGATTGATAATCCCGGGCAGGACTGGGTGAAGCTCGAAGTACTCGGCGACAAGAAGACACTGCTGCCTGATCCCGTGGGCACGCTCGAAGCTTGCCGCGAACTTGTGAAGGATGGCTTCAAGGTGCTTTGCTATACGAGCGATGATCCGATCATGGCGCAGCGCATTCGCGACGTCGGCGCTGCTTCGGTCATGCCTGCGGGTTCGCCCATTGGGTCTGGTCAGGGCGTGCTCAATGCCAACAACATTCGCCTGATTCTGGAACTGCTCAAAGGCAAAGAACACGGCGGCGACCCGGCGTTTCCCGTCATTGTCGATGCAGGTGTGGGCACCGCCAGCGATGTCTCTATCGCCATGGAACTCGGCGCCGACGGCGTGCTGCTCAACACAGGCATCGCCCACGCCAAGGACCCCCTTCGTATGGCGCACGCTATGCGTCTTGCCACGCAGGCCGGCCGCCTGGCTTACCTGGCTGGGCGCATTCCCAAACGCCTTTATGCCACCGCAAGCAGCCCGTGGACCGGCGTCATCAGCTACATTCCCGGCGAATGATTTTCCCCTTGTGTTTCCGATGATTTGGAGGTTTTCGTGCCCGTTGAGATCGAAGCCAAAATGAAGCTGGATGATGTGGCCGCACTCGAGTCACGTCTTGCGGCAGCCGGTGCGGTTCATGTGTCAGAACTGCTGGAGGTCAACACTTTCTTCGATACGCCGCGCGGCGATCTCAAGGCTGCTGATGAAGGTCTGCGCATTCGTCTGGAGCGCTCCACCGATGGTCAGCACGTTGAAGCAACGATCACGCACAAAGGCCCACGCGCGCACGGCCGAATGAAGACGCGCGATGAAAGTGAAGTGATCGTCAGCGATGCCCGCACAGCGGCGCACCTGCTCACCGCGCTGGGTTATGTTTCAGTCGTCAGTTTCGAGAAGCGAAGACGGCGCTGGACCCTCGATGATTGCCGCGTTGAAATTGACACGCTTCCCTATCTGGGCGGCTTCGTGGAGATCGAAGGGCCCAGTGAACCGATCGTTTTGTCAGTGCGTCGAAAGCTGGCGCTCGATCATCTGCCGATGATTTCCGCCAGTTACATTTCCATGCTCGTGACTTATCTTTCCGAGAACGCGATTCAAGCGGATCACATCGGGTTTGATGATTCTGATGTGACAGCCGTGGAGGAGAACGCTCAAGGGTGAAGTGGAATTGTTCCGAGCTGTTGTGAATTTCGTTTAGCCGCTGGCCAAAGGCTTTGCGGCGGCCAGCGCGGAGCGTCGGCGGCCCTTTGCTCCGCGGCTAAACATTCAAGAAACCAAAAATTAATCTGGGGTACGCGGTTTGTGATCACCCCTCACTCGCCTCTGAGCAACTGCAGCATCGGCTCAAGCTGCTTGTCCCAAGTGTATCGCTCCTCGATACGCTTGCGAGCTGTCGTCGCCAGGCGATTGCGCAGGTCGCTATCAGTGAGGATTGATTCGAGATGCGTCACCCACTGATCGGGATTCTGCGCGACAAGAAAGTGTTCATCGTGCGTGCCTTGAACGCCTTGCGCTGCGCCGGGTGAGCAGACGACAGCGCGCTGGCTGCTCATCGCTTCGAGGACTTTATTTTGTACGCCGCGCGCAATTTGCAGCGGTGCGATGACGGCAGAGCATTCACGCAAATGAACGCGCACATCAGGCACGGAGCCGACGACTTCCACACCGGGCTTAAGCGACAGCCGTTTGATTCGTTCGGTGGGATTACGGCCGACGATGTGGAAGACCGCATCAGGGACTCGTTTGAGCAGGCGAGGCATGACGTTTTCGACGAACCATTCCACGCCTTCGTAGTTGGGTTTGTAATCGAGTACACCGACGAAACAGAAGTGATGATTGCTAGGGTCAGGCTGCGGCGCGAAGTAGTTCATATCCACGCCGTTGCCGACAACGGTGAGGCCGGGATGGTCGCCCACGTGTTCGCGGTAGCAGTTGGCTTCGGTCTGACTGACGACGGTGATGGCGTCGTAGTGATCGCGGCTGCCGGATTCGATCACGCGCAATCTGCGAGCCTCAGCACCATAGACCCACTTCATGGGAATGGAACCAGCCTTGGCGTAGGACGCCCACTTCTGCGAATCGACATCGACCAGGTCCAGCACATGGCGCAGCGGCTTACCACCGGTGGCAACTTTTTTCTCCATCAGCATGCGGGCATAGTGAATCATGCCGGTGCAGAAGGTGAGCACGCAGTCGAATGGTTTCTGTTCGTGCCAGAGTTCGATAGCGTCGGCCAGGCCTCTGCGATAGAAGGTGGCAGGCGTTGCGGCTTGCCCGGTGAGCAGCGCAGCAGCGCCGCGCGCTTTACTGCCATACGCGGTGATGGGTTGCAACTCGACGCGCTGCGCCATGGTGCTCAGCAGCTGATGATGCTGAAGCCAGACCGGCTCATCACTGGTGCAGGCAATGGCGACATCGAAGTGCTTGGCGAGCAGTTTGAGCAGATGGAAACTGCGAATGCGATCGCCACGATCAGGCGGGTAAGGCAGGCGATGCGTGAGCATCAGCACGCGCTTGCGGCGCACTGCCGGTTCAGCGGCGCCGTCACCCTGCATGTGAGCGAGCGTTCCGCCGAAGGTTGAGAGCGGCGACGTGGCGACCGGGATGTCCTGGGTGGCGGTGGTCATGGGTGTATCAATACAAAAGGCGAATACTTATTATTTAATACTTATTACTTATTGGCTATATCGGAGTGCAGCTTGCGGGCCCTCGATTGCATCGATGGTCGCGTACTCCTCTGAAATAGCTATTAAGTAATAAGTATTAAATAATAAGTATTCGCCTTGACTGGTTTACTTCTTATCCGCGTAGCCGTACCCATAGCCATACCCGTAGCTGTATTTATACAGGTAGCGGGAGATGTAATGCTTCATGTGGGTGAGGATGACGCCGGACACTTCGCAGTTGGAGGCTCGCAGCAGACGCTTGGCGCGTTCGACGGCACCCGAGGGCGTCTTGTTGAGACGTACGACCAGCAGCACCTGATCGGCCATGGCACCCAAGATGCAGGCATCGGTCACGGTAATGACCGGAGGCGAATCGATGAAAATATGGTCGTAGCGATCCTTGAGTTGATCCATGAGCTGGTGCATGCGCGGGCTCGAAAGCAGCTCAGTGGAGTGCGTCGAATCGCGACCGCCAGCGGGGATAAATTGAAGGTTTTCGTAGATGGTCGGGTGAACAGCCTCTTCAAGGTTGGTCACTTCGCCACGCAGCAGTTGCAGCATGCCGGGTGAGCATTCGCGATCGAAGAGTTTGGAGAACGATGGCCGACGCAGATCGCCTTCGATGAGCAGCGTCTTGTGATTGCGCAGTTCGGAGAAGACGATGCCCAGGTTGGCGGTGGTCACGCTCTTGCCTTCTTCGGGCGTTGAGCTGGTGAGCACGGTCAATTGCATCGGGCGATTGCGTGAGCGAGCGAGTAGCTGCGTGCGGATGGCACGGTACTGCTCGGTGACGGCTGAGCCGCGATCATGGTGGACAACCACCTCGGCGGAGTAGCCGTTGAGCTTGGAGGGCGACGTGACAGGCAGCGCGGTAGGCTCGCTGATGTCCAGTCGATTCTCGTACTCCTCCATGGGAGGCATCGCGCCAGCTCGGGCGCGCTCCGCAGCGGCAGAGACGGGCGACGAGGGAATCGCAGTGGCGGAAGGCGGCGGCGGTATGGGCGGCAGGCCCATCTCGCGCTCGACTTCCTTCACCAGCGCCTCGGCTTCCACTTCGTCGAACACGAGGCCACCGCTTTCGGGCGCAGCATGCTGGCCCATCGCGCTGGTCGCGTCTTCGTCGGGTGGATGGCCCGAAGGATCTTTCGCGCTTCGCTCTCGCTTGGCACGGTTCATTGCGTCAAATACGTCGCCCATCGTTGAGCTCCTGGTCTCCGCTCACTTGGCCGGTCGCCTCACTAGAGAACATATCGGCTACTGAGCCGTCGAAATTCGGCAACATCTGAGAAATCGCTCTTCTTACTATCGCAGAGTCGATCAGATTCGTGTTACACGAATACCCCACAAGCAATGCGTTGTCACACACCAAATTCACGATGCGCGGAACGCCGTTGCTGTACTCAAAAATCGTTTGCAGCGCTTCTCGCGAAAAATCGACGTTCGGACGGCCCTTGCTCGCCCGCACCAGTCGATACGCAATGTAGCGCGTCGTATCATCAAAACTCATCGGCTGAAGATGCATGTACATCACGATGCGCTGAATCAGCGGCGCCAGCCTGGGATGCTTGAGTGTCGCCCTTAGTTCCGGCTGACCCAGAATCAGAAGCTGCACCAGCTTGTCGGTTTCGCTTTCCAGATTCGTCAGCAGCCGAAGCTCTTCAAACTCATCAATCGTCAGACACTGGCCTTCATCGATCACCACCACCACCGTGCGCCCCATCGAGTGCTGGCTCTCGATGTATTTCTTGAGCTGCATCAGCAGCGTGGCTTTGTCGCTATCACTTGGCGTTTCGATCTGAAACTCGGAAGCGATCATCTTCAGCAGCAGATGCGAAGAGGAAACGCGCGTGTTGTTAACCAGAGCGATGCGGGCATCGGCACCGAGTCTGCGGATGAGCGTGCGCGTCAGGGTTGTTTTGCCTGCGCCGATTTCACCGGTGATCAGGGCAAAGCCGCGACGGTTGCGTACCGTGTATTCCAACTTCGCCAAGGCTTCGCGGTGCTGCTCCGTTTCGAAGAAGAACCGCGAGTTAGGCGTGTTGTTGAAAGGCGGGACGGCCAAGTTGTAAAAGTTTTCGTACATCCGTTTATGGGAAAAGCAGAGGTCAGAGGTCAGAGGTCAGGGGTCAGAAGTCAGAGTTCAGGCACCGCCGAGGAATGTCTGGCTGATAAAGCGCACG
>CAZYQL010000056.1:18902-23784 GCA_964650055.1 uncultured Phycisphaeraceae bacterium
GTCAGAAGTCAGAGTTCAGGCACCGCCGAGGAATGTCTGGCTGATAAAGCGCACGGGGTTGGCCTTGAATGCATCGTACTTGTGCGGCAGTTCCAGACTCAGGTAAGTCATGAAGAAGACCCCGCCCAGTACAAGCAGCAGCCCCATGGTGACAGCCGGGAAGACACCCCAGCCAAAGATCTTGCGACGCATCGCCGCAGAAGGGCTGACGATTTCGTTGATGGCGCCGAGAACGGGTAGTTTGATTTCCTCGATGGCCTGTTCGACCGAGCGGTAAGAGTGATCCAGAAGCTCGGCGAGTACGATCATCAAGGTGCCCACAGCCAGACCCAAGGCCAGCGCACCGGCGAGAATCTTGAAGAGCGTCGGCGAACTGGGCTTGCCCAGTTCGGGTGCACGCTGCACAAAGCTCAGGCGAAGGCCGCGATCGCCGACCGACAGCGCCAAGGCCATCTGCGTACGACGAAGACTGTCATCCCAGAATTTGAGCTGTTCGGTGGATTCCGACAGTTCACGTTCGATCTTCAGATACTCGTTGCGTACCTGGAAGAAGTTGCGGTTGTAAACCTCGAACCGCTCGATGTCAGCGGTGAGTTCTTCCATGCCCTTTTCCATCGCCTGGAGTTCGGCCGTTTTGGTGGCGATATCCTTCTTGGCAGCAATCTTTTCGACATTGGGCACTTCTTCGACTTCAACCTTGTCGCCACCGGCGAATTCGGCCAATTCCTTTTTCTTGTCGGCAATGCGGCGACGCAGGTCTTTGACGGCGGGGTGAGCTTCGGTGCGACGGAAGCCGAAGAGATTTTCATCCAGCGCAGCCTGGAGAGCCTTGAGCGTCTCCTTGAGTGCCATGAGTTCTTCGTTCTCAGTTGTCTTGCGGTTCTGAACGAAGTCCGGCTCTTCCGTTTCCCATTTGATTAACGCTTCGAGAGAAGCTTTGGCTTTATCCAGTTCCGCCTTGCGGCGTTCGCGATCACCCTTGACTTCGGCCAGCTTGTTGTAGATGACCATCGGATCATCAGGATTGACGCCACCCTGATTGATGGTGAAGCGAAGACGGGCACCTTCGAGATCGCTGACTTTGCGGCGATAGCGAGCTACTTCCTGATCGAAGAACTTCTTCTGCTCGAGCAGCGTGTCGTCCATTTCCGTACGGACTTTGCGGATGTAATTCTCGACGAGCTGGTTACAGACCTGCGGAACGAGCGCGCGATCGGTATCGGTGAAGGAGACCGATAGAAGATCGATCTGTTCACTGGCGACCTGCGTGCCGATGTTGATGGAATTGGTCAGGCGATTGATGAGGTCGTTGTACTGAATCTTGCCATCGGAGGTGAGTTCACCATCGACGGAGCGACCAAAGCCTTTGGTCAGACTCAGGTCGGTGATGAGCTGTTCAATGGCGGGTCGGCCTTTGAAGTTGTAATGCATGAGAGCGCGGATGCGACCGTAGGCATCGCCCAGCGCGCTGGTGCCGCTGCCCGCGTTGGAATTAAAATCGCTGCGGCGCTGGAACTTGGCCTCTGCGGAGTATTCTCGCGGCCACCACTGGCTGGAGAAGATGAAGCCGATCATCACCACAACGGTCGGGTAGAAGAACTTCTTCTTGTGCCGAAGGATGATGCCAAACCATTCATTAAGGTTCGCTGGTTTTCGCCATGCCATATCTCAGTCCCCATGATCGTCTGATCGTTAACTAAGCCGTGTGGGTTTCGAGGCCCACCCCTGTTCGACGGTCCACTCTGTTCGTTGCCTTGGCAGGCCTGGTGAGCACCCTCAGGTGGCCACCAGACTTTTAGCGTGAGCTTGCCTTAACGACGATTATTGTTGTTGTCGCTCTGATATTCATAGGTCGTAGGATCCAAAACGCGGTAAGGCGTCGTGTAAGCCTGGATGGCAGGCTGCACTGGTGCGATCAGGTTCTGGACGATGCGACCGAACCACGCGAACGGGTTGGTGGGCATCCAGAAAATGTCGCCTTCTTCGAGCACTGCGTTGTACTTGAGGTCACCAGTTTCGACCATTTCGCGAACATCAACGCTCATACGACGAATCAGCTCGCTGCGTTCGTTAGGACGCAGAAGCACTGCCTTCTCAGGCCAAGCTGAGGAAGGGATGCCGTTGCTCATCACCGCGTGCAGCACGTTGTCGCGGCCGGTGTAGGAGCGAGGCCCCTGAATTTCGCCTGCCATGTAGTAAAACTTGGAGTTGGCACCCACCAGTTGAATCTGAACGGTGACATCCTGGTAATACTTGAGAATCTTCTCTTCAATCTCGGCGCCGAGCTGCGTCGGTGTCTTACCGGCGGCGAAGATGTCGCCCACCAGGTGGAGCGTCACAAAGCCATCGGAACGGATCGACAGAACCTGATCGTTGATTTCCGGAGCGCTGGGAGCAATCACGCGAACTGCATCGGGTGGCTCGAGCACATAAGGCTTGCCCGCAACGATCGGACGCGGCGTCTTGATGAAGTCATCGTAATCGGTGTACTTGGGCGGGCCGCAGCCGGTAGCGCTCAGCGCCATTGCGATCACTGCCAGCATGGGTGCAAACCAAGCCAGTGAGAAAAGACCCCGTTCTGTTCGCGACTCTTGCATTACCGGTGCTCCATAACCTTGGTCAATCGTGAAAAATAAAACACAATCGACGCGACTTCCCGTCTAACGTCGGCTACCAGACCCCACCGCTATAGCTCTGTATGCGGATGATTCAAAGCAAACAAGCTATCGGACCGGCGACCATGGCAACTTTGTCATTGTAAGGCAGGCACCCGTAGGGTGTATCGTGGCTTTACCGCGATCCCTCATCGCGGAATTTCGCAACGGTCGCCACCAGCAGTTTTACTTCCAAGCCCAGGCTCATGTTCTCAATATAGAACAGATCCATTTCAAGTTTACGTTTGACCGCATCAATATCCGTGTCGTACCCGTTGTGAATCTGAGCAAAACCCGTCAGCCCGGGCTTCACCGCAAGCCTACGTTCAAAATCGGGCATCGCGCGGCTCAGTTCCTCAAACAACTCCGGCCGTTCCGGGCGCGGCCCTACCAGGCTCATCTCGCCGCGAAGAATGTTGAATAGCTGCGGCAGCTCATCGACGTGGCTCTTGCGCATCCACTTGCACAGCGGAATGATACGCGGGTCATCAGCGCCAGCGCGAACCGCTTTGCCAGCCTTTTCGGAATCGACATACATCGAACGCAGTTTGTAGATCGTGAACAGCCGACCGTTGAGCCCGACGCGGACCTGGCGATAAAGCACGGGGCCAGCCGGGTCGCTGATTTTGATCATGGCAGCGCACAGTAGCATGACCGGCAAGAAGATGAGCAGCGCGATCGCCCCGCCGATGATATCCATCAGCTCTTTGAAGATGCGAAACTGACGACGCGCAAGACCCCAGAGGATCCCGCCACCGCCGACGCCTACCATCGCTACCGTAATTGGTTCGGGCATAACACTCCAACCCTTTGACCTACATCCTGACAATACGTCTCTGTTCTCAGATGAGCCTCTCACAACCGACAAGAGCGTGCTGGCATATCTCTCAACCATCGACTCGATGCGACTGTCGCTTCACGCCTTGCGGAAAACACGAGCCAACTGGCATCAAAGATCGGCCCCTTCTCAAGACATGGGCTTCCTGGATGATAACTCAATACGCCACCTTCAATAAACTACCTCACGAAAGCCGCTTGTCAAGACCTATTTGACGCCCTGAACGCAAAATCAACAGTGTCATCTGATCGCCAGGCTCCTCGCAACTGGCCTTCATACCACCAAGCCTGATGGAGAGGCTTTTCCAGAGGGGCGAAACTTCGGGATGCCACCTACTCCATTATACCCAGACCCCATCCCTACGCAGCACGGCACCTCCATGTTCACCGCCCTTCTGGTTACACTTGCCGCGTGGCCATTTTTCTCACCATCTTCACCGATGTCGTCCTCCCCGTTCTGGTCATGGTCGGCCTAGGCGCCGCCCTTCAAAAGGCCAAACCGCTCGATATCACCACGCTCAGCAAAGTCACCATCTGGCTGCTGGTGCCCTCGTTCCTCTTCGTTCGCGTCTATGAAAGCAACCTGACCTGGCAGCAGATCGGCGGCGTCAGCGTGGCCTTGCTGGGCCCGATGATCGTCGTGGGCCTGATCGCTTATGCCATCCTTAAGAAGCTCCAAGTCCCCACTGCCGCCCTTTCCGCCATCATCATGAGCGCGGTCGTCGTCAACGCAGGCAACTTCGGCATCCCCGTCGCCCAGCTCACCTACGAAACCCCGCCCGGATCCACCAGCCCGCCCCTGCTCTCTTTCCCCGGCATGATGCCCATCGATGGCATCGCGGTTCAGGCCCTGTGCGTCCTGATCTCCAACCTCACCCTCTGGTGCTTTGGCTACATTGCCATGTCCATCGCTCAGGGCAAAAGCATCGCCACCGGCATCCTGGGGTACTTCAAGCTGCCGATGATTTATGCCACCGTGCTCGCCTTTGTGCTGCGCGATACTGGCGCTGTGCTACCCAAAGTGATTTCGTTTCCGCTGCACATGCTGACGGAGGCGACGGTGCCGATCATGCTCATCACACTGGGGGCGCAGCTGGTTCGCAGTGCCCGCTGGCCCAGTTGGAAGATCGTGGTGCCTGTGGCGGCGGTGAAGCTGGTGGTGATGCCGGTGATCACCTTCGGGCTGGTGCTGGGCTTAGGCATGTGGCCCTGGCCAGGGGCGCAGCTGGTGATCTCGGCAGCAGGACCCGCAGCAGTGAATGTGCTGTTCATCACCCTGGAACTGGAAGGCGACTCGCAGCTCGCTGCCGACTGCGTCTTCTGGTCCACCGTCTTCTGCGCAGGCACAGTGACGGTGGCCATCGCGGTGGTTTCGTTGGCGGGGTGAAAAG
>CAZYQL010000057.1:0-14786 GCA_964650055.1 uncultured Phycisphaeraceae bacterium
GTGGGGGTCTTGTCGAAAGAAGAATATGTGGTATTTTGTGGCATCTCGGTGTTCAGTCTGCTAAATTAAATTGTCGAATAATGTAATGCCACCCCTTAAAGTTGAATGCTCATCCTGTGTCTACGAGCCTGTCAAATGAACGATCCTCTGCAAAAGTATGAAAACCCACCGTTGATCGAATCGGTGATAAGTGTCCAGTTTTCACCACTACAAAAATATCGTAATCCTCATTCTGGGTGGTTCTGGAAGCAATTTCTTGGGAAAGAATGGACTGAGATAGAAGTTGCGCCCACCATCCCAGATCAATTTGAGAAATTTGGCCCACTTCGCCGATGGATGCCTGAGGGGCCGACTCTTCAATTCCATCCCGGCGTTCAGACTGATAGAACTCAATATGTTCGTAAAGACGAGGAGCGAATGCTTCAAGTTCAGAATTCTAGATTGATTTATAATTGGCGGAAGCGTGCGGGAACTTACCCGACATTCGACATTTTGTTCTCTGAGTTCTCGTCGCTTCTGTTTAGTTTTAAAGAATTTATTGCAGCCGCTGAATTAGGTGAAATGCAGCAGAACCAATGGGAACTAACATATGTCAACCATATCCCAAAAGGGGATTTATGGTCAGACCCTGGCGACTGGTCTCAACTTATGCCATCCTTTCGGCCAATAGTGACAGACGTAAGTGGCCAAACGTTTGATGCGTTCAATGGCGAGTGGCACTATGACTTGGATGGCGATCGTGGTCGCCTGCATATTAATATTCGTAAAGCGCGATTGGTGGGAAGTGCTGAGAAGGAACTTCTTATCGTACAGCAAACGGCTCGTGGTGAAATCGATGACGCAAAAGAGTGGAGTTTGGCTGCAGGTCTATCCAGAGGTCGCGAGGCTATAGATCGCTCCTTCGCGTCGCTCTTTAATAAAACGGTCC
Source organism: uncultured Phycisphaeraceae bacterium (assembly GCA_964650055.1). GTDB lineage: Bacteria > Planctomycetota > Phycisphaerae > Phycisphaerales > Phycisphaeraceae > JTS-RE9. The sequence goes on from CAZYQL010000057.1 coordinate 929, forward strand.
AAGATGTAAGTTGGCGGAGGCAAACGTCATGACACTAACTTTAACATGGCCGGGCGACAAAGCATTGATTCAAGAGTATGCTCAATCCAACTCTCGAAATTTGAGTTATGAAATGGACTGTTTCGGACCGCACGAAATGGACTTGCTAGAACTAAATTGGGAATGGGATAGGGCTCTGAAGAGCGTCTTTGATTTTTTTGCGCTCGGAAACAATTGGGACTTCGACGGTGCGATCGCTCCTGAGCCGGATGCCATTCAAACTGCACTAGACTTTCTTGAGCACCAAAAAGCCGTGAACGTCTGTCCACCGAACTATGTCGCTGCATTGCCTAGTGGCGGAATTGTATTAGAGTGGACGGAATCGGCAGAACGAACCGAAATTGAAATCCACCATGCGGGCCTTTTGGAGATTCTACGTTCACGAAAAGGACGCCCCACAATCTATGAGGAACAAACGTGGGAGACTCCGATCCGGGGCGCAAGGTGATTGGACTTTTTAAGCGCTTGTGGCACTCGATCTCGAATTGGTGGCATATTGCCACCGTGCCGTCCATTGATCGCCCGACTTTAGTCCAGACAGATCCTTTGAGTCCGGACGAAATATTGCTTCGCCGAATACTATACAGTCAACGTGTAGAGGGGATATTCAAAGAGGGGGCGTTTGATCCGTCATCAAGTGATACAGATGGGATCTCGTTGTTTCGGGAGTATTTTATAGATGCAAAGAGTGTGGCAGAGGCTGGAAAAAATCCTTCTGGATACTACGTTGTGCGCCTAAAGTATTGTGATCTTTCTCCGCTTGTCAACGAGTCATCCAACGAGGAATTTCAATTGACGATTGATCCTACACCGAATGATGATCTGCCGGGGCACGTTGTGATTCGTGAAGTAAAGCGAAATTTAGCGGGAGACGCTAAAGGCAAGATGAGAAAGATTAAATTGGCGTTAGCTCAATTGGCCAATAAAAGTGAGTGTTGTGATTATACGAAGTGAATATTAATTTATATCGAGGGAATGTTGTTGATCACCATTTTGAGAGACTATGCCCCGACCCACCCCTGAACCTGTTGATGTCGCCAAGCTCCGTGAGCTTGCGCTTTCAGTCATTGCGGCGGATAAGTTTCCGATGTTGGCGACGGTGGGGGGCGGGCAGCCTTGTGTGCGGCCGGTGTCGCCGCTGCGTAATGATGCGTTCACCATCTGGGTGGCTTCGCTGCGCGATAGTCATAAGACGGGGGAGATTGCGGCGAATGGGAAAGTTGAGCTTTGCTATATGACGCAAGGGCACGATCAGGTTCGGCTCACGGGGGTTGCGGTTGAGATTGCCGATGCGGCTAAGCGATTGGAACTTTGGCAGGGGACGCCGCTGCTTCGGGCTTATATTCCTGCTGCTGATGATCCGCGCTTTGTGCTTTATCGCATCGACCCGGTGCGGGTGCGGTTTATGCGTGAGTGGGCGCTGGAATATTTTGAGGTGGACTGGCGCTAGGCTCGGGCGTAGGGATGCCCTCCGAGCTGTGATGCGTTAGCTCGCGGTGTCTTGAACGCTGCGCTTTTTTTGAGACGCCCTGACAGTACAGTCGTGGCTCGTTGCGATGATGAGTCACACCCAGCGTCCGCTCATGAGCTGTTCGATGGCGTGTGCGACGCCATCTTCTCGATGATGAAGTGTGATGTATTTCGCTGCTGCTTTTGCATCGGCGATGGCGTTGCCCATGGCGATGCCGCAGCCTGCACCGCGAAGCATTTGCAGGTCGTTGACTTCATCACCCATGCAGGCGATTTCTTCAGGCGCAATGCTGTGCGCCTGCGCGACCCATGACAAGCCGCGCCATTTGTCCACACCTGATGCGAAGATTTCGAGGATGTGCATGCTTTCAGAACGATCAGGCATCTGCAAGGCTTCGAAGCTGTGGAAGAAAACCTGATCGCCCACTGCTGCACGCAGCTTCGCTTTGGCGATTTCCATTCTGGCTGGCTGAGCGACGATGCCCACGCGCAGGCTGTGTCTGAGGTCCTCGGCTGTCACCTCGCGCTGATAGTGCACGGTGGCGCCGCTCTTTTGAAACCACCACTGCGTGTTGGGTGTCAGGCTGCCTCGGCCGGTGACGAGATAGTCGTGGCCGACCTGGGCCAGATCGCGGAAGACGAGCACCGCTTCGGGCATGTCGTGCATCGTCTGGACAATCGAAAGCGCCAGGTGTGGCTCGATGATCGCCAGGTCCAGGGCGCAGCCGGTGCGTACATCGCACACCGCGGCGCCAGTATTGAAGACGCCAGGCTGGGGCATATCAGCGGAAGTTTGTGCAGCGGCGCGCGAGCCTTCTTTGAACATCACATCGCCAAAGATTGCCTGCATCGGCTCCTTCGATTCCTGCCAGCCTCGCCCGGTGCAGGGCACAACAAGCACACCCGCAGCGCGGGCCTTGGCCACGGCTGCGCGATTGGCTTCACTGACCACGCCACGCTCATTGAGCAGCGTGCCATCGAGATCCAGTCCGATCAGTCGATACTTCATGGCAGCATCTTAGGCGATGTTGAAGGCGTGGTGCGAGTTAAGAAAACATGAGCCGCGACTCAACGAGTCGCGGACGCTGACGATCACCTTGCTGTTGCGTACGTGTTGAAATTCTTCAGCCACAACTCGGTACAGGCCGACGATCCATCGCGCGATCGTACACGCCTTCATGTCGTTGGCGTCTGTGACTCGTTGAGTCGCGGCTCAATACCGCTTGGCCTGCCCCTGCGTCTTCCATGCATCAAAGAGCGCGGCGCATTCATCGCGTAGGACGTCTGCCGTGATGAGCACCGGCGAGCCGCCCACTGCTTTCATGTGCTGATTCGATAAAGAGAGTTCACTGAATCCGGCATCCTTCGCATCGGCAATCGAAGCGCCGTAAATGATTCGCCGCATGCCTGCCCAGTGGATCGCGCTGAAGCACATCGGGCAAGGCTCAGTTGTCGAGTAGATATCGCAGCCATCGAGTTTGATGGTGCTCAGTTTCTGACACGCGGTGCGAATGGCGTGTACTTCAGCGTGCGCGGTGATGTCGGTCGTCAGCCAAACGTGATTGTGGGTGGCGATGATGACGTCATTGCCGCGCACGATGCAGGCACCAAAGGGCGTTTGGCCTGCGATGATGCCGCGCTGACACGCTGCGATGGCCAGCTTCATGAATGCTTCATCCTGCGGTGCTGCTTGTGTGGAGTTCATCCTGCTTATCTCACTTGACGCTACGTTTTCGCAGCCATTTCAGTTCATCAGCTTTGAGGAGCCAGGCCCCGCCCAGCACGATGATGGCGCCGACAGGGAGCAGCACGAAGAGTAACAGTGCCGACTGACTGCGCGACATTTGCGTCGCATCGAAGATGAGCGTCAAGGGCAGCAGCACCAGCGTCATCACCAGCGAAAGCATCGCGGTGATCTTCCAGCCTCGGCGTACATCATCACTGACCACCACCGGCACCACGCGCCTTAGCGCCCGCGCCATGAGCACCACCTGTAGCGCTGCGCAAATCGCCGAGGCCCACGCGAGTCCCGCCACACCCAGGGGCCAAATAAAAGCGAGATTCAGCAGCAGATTCAACACCACCATCGCCAGGCTGATGCGCAGTGGCGTTCTGGAATCTTTCACTGCATAAAACGCGCGGGTGAAGACGTGCGTCATCGAATAAGCCCAGACCACCGAGCAGTAACCGACCATCACCATCGCCACGCGTTGCGACTCGGCCAGGCCGAACTCGCCGCGCTCGAAGATGAGCCGGGTGATGGGCACGCGCAGGAGAATCAGGCCGAGGGATGCAGGCAGGCCGATGAAAAAAGTGAGGCGAAGGCCGTGATGCAAGATGGTGGCGAAGTCGGGGGATAAGGACAAGGCAGAATCCGGACTTTGGACTCCGGACTCTGGACTTTTTCTGCTTGCCGCTTTTGACAGCGCTGGAAAAATCGCGGTGGCGATGGCGATGCCGAAGACGCCCAGAGGGAACTGGTAGAGGCGCTGCGCCCAGGTCAGCGCTGCGACATCGCCCGTGGCCATCGGGTAGTCGAGCGTGATGCCCAGCACGTGCAGCTGCGCCGGGCCATCGGTCTTGGCGGAGAGGAGAAACGCGATGAGGTAATCGCCCAGCGTGTTGATCTGGAACACGCCCAGTCCGATGAACATCGGCACCATCAGCGTGATCATCTTGCGAAACGCAGGCCCAGCGCCGGTGAAGATCGTCGTGAACTTCTCCACGCGCACCACCATCGCCAGTTGCCAGAGCAGTTGCACCAGACCTGCAATGAGTACGGTCCAGGAAATGATCACCACCGCGTGCATCGTGGCTGCTTGGGTCTCAGTGCCACCTGAGATTTTCACTGCAGCAAGCGTGCCTGCAATCATCACGAGGTTCAGAAAAATCGGCGCGGCTGCTGGTGCGCCGAATCGGCCATGCACTTGAAGAATGCCGCCAATGAGAGCAACGATGCAGATCATCGGCATGTAAGGCAGCATGATCATCGTCAGCTTGAGCGCCAGCGCCGTGTCGCTGCTCCACTGCGTGGCATTCATCATCGCCAGCAGCACCAGCTCGCCCACCAGTGTCAATCCGCCTAGAAAAACAAGCATCACCGCGATGCACAGCGAGGCGAGTCTGCCCGCGGTCAAGCGATCCTTTTGTACAAGGTCGGAGTAGATCGGGATGAAGGCGGCTGTGAGCGCCCCTTCACCAAACAACCTGCGAAACAGATTGGGAATCAGAAAGCCGATGGAAAACGCATCGGCTGTCGCGGAAAGGCCCAGCGCCGCCGCCAGCACCGCATCGCGCACCAGCCCGGTGAAACGGGAGAGCAGCGTCATCAGCGCGACGACAATCGCGTGGCCGACGAACTGACGCGAATCATCGGTCTTCTTCGCTTCACCACTGAGCCCCAGCCTCGCCAGGTCACTTGCAAGCGGCTCGCCCGCTTCGCTCCCCGCCCTCTGCTCTCGATCAACATCAACATCAACATCGCTCTTGCCGCGCACCAGCCCTACGCGCCGCAGCAGCTTCATCATCATCAGCCACAGCGTCCAAATGATCGTCGCCGCAAACATGCCCCACGTGTGCGCCTGCACATCCTGCCACTCTGCGCCGCGGTCCGCGAAGTTGTACTGCATCCATTCGATGAGTGGCCCGACAATCGCCATCACCATCAGCGTGAAGATCGCATTGATGCGTGCTCGTTTGGGCGAAGCGCCCAGCGGAGCTGTGGCTGCGAGCAGAAGCGTCGCAATCAAAGCGCCCAGGAAGTGGGCCACGTAATCGCCGCGAATGTAGCCCATCCACTCGGGCACGATTTTCCAGAGCTTGATGCCGCCGCCGACTCTTTCGTTGAAGAGCAGCACGCCCGCCGTGGGCACGACAATCGCCAGCAGAATGCGAGCAATCAGCACACTTTTGGGCAGTGCACGCCCTTGCGGATGCGCCAGCAGCAAGGTGATATAGACAATTGCGACAGCCGCCAGATCAGCGGTCACATCGGCCCCGCTCACCGTTCTGCCGAAAGGCCCTTGCGTCAGTTCATCGACAAAGCCATACGCTCCGACGATGGTGCAGCCGAGCGTGAGGTTGAGAAGAAAATTCGCCTTGCGTCCGGCCACCTTGGCAAAAACCATGAGCACCGTCAGCAGCATATAGGTCGCGACGTGAGCCCACTTGTCCGGATGCACATGTTCAATGGGGGCAAGCACCGCATTGATCGATGCCGACTCGGGCGCATGCGTCAGATAAAACAACAGAGGCCAGTAGAAAAAAAGCGCCGGCCGCGCCACCCATGTCAACCACGCCGACCACCCCGCCCGGCGCGACAGCGGTTCGCCAGACAGCGAAGGCTCACTCACAACCATCTGATCTTCCGACATGGCTGGCATCCTTGCGTTCCCTCAAGCCTCACGTCGGCTCGATCACCCATCCATTATCGAACCATCCGCCTCGCAGGATTCAGCTTATCTCATTCGCCGCCGCGCATCTTCCAATTCTCCCTGTTGAATACCAAACAAGGCCACGCCTTGGGCGCGGCGCTAAACGTCGAGACTCCTATCACCAGGCCGCACTCATCGCCGGCTTACTCGCACGATCGAGATTGATCACCAGATACCGCAGCGCATCGCAGGCATGGTCTGGACCCTGGGGCCCTTCCTTGAGCGGGCGCTCTTCGCTGGGGCGACTAGGATCAAAGCGATACTCCTGCATCGCGCGAATCAATCGTTCGCACTTCGCATCAAGGCGCAGCGTGCCATGATCCAGCCTTCGGCGAATCGCTTCGATGCCTTGCTCGATGGAAGCGCGTTCATGCCGAACGGTCATGCCACGTTTGCGAAGCAATTGAATATCGGTCTTGCCCGTCTGCGAGTTGCGCTGTCCGCCCGCAGGATCGACGCCGACCCAGCTTTGCGCAGGCCAGTGCAACTGCTCGATGGCACGTAAATTCTGATCGAGTGTTTGGCCCGTCTGCACATATTCATCGAGCACTTCGATGGTGCTCGCATCGGTGTCACCGGTTGAACTCGGAATCACCCTGGCCAGCAGCGCGACGAACTGACTGCGGATACCAAAATCCATTGCGGCGATGAAGATGCCGGTTGTTTCGTGTTTTCGTGCAGGCGAAACAGGCAGCACATGCTTGCCGCCGGTGATCGCATCAAACTGCGGATAGACACAAGCATCGGTGCGTGGCCGAAGGCACATCATCTCGGCGGCCCACGTGTTGGCACTGCTGCGATGCCAGATCGCAATCACATCGTCAATAGGCATGAACCCCCGCGCCTGTTTCGCTGCGCCCTTGCAATCGCCATGCAGCGGACAGGTCGCACAATCGCGCTCCACCTCGCAACGCTCCATCACATCCAGCACGCTCCAGCGAATGATCTTCGCCCCTTCGCCGCGCTGGGCACGATCCATCGCACGGCTCATCGGCCCAAACGGTTTATGCATCGTCGAAAGCGATTCAATCGACCCGCGCACTTTTCTTCCGCCCAGCGTTGCTGACTTGGTCACCATCTGTGCAGCTTTATAGACGTGCTCCTGAAATTCATCGACTTCATCACAGCGCAGCTTGTGAATGTGCTCGCCGCGCACCATGCGAGGCGAGTGAGAGAGCAGCCGGGTGCGACTGCTGTTGATTAGTTCGATGGTGCGCTCGGTTGGCTCGCGCTTGAGCAGTCCGCGAAAGAGCGGACGGCGCGCCATCTCGCGCAGATATTCATACATGCGCGATGACTGGTGCATACTGCCGCCAAGAATGCAGATTTCGATGCCAGGCTTGAACATCATGTCGAGCATCGTGGCCACCGCGCCGAGCATGGTCTTGCCGCCGCCGCGATTGGCCCAGACGATCAGATCATTGGCCAACGGCTGCTTGTTTTTATCAGGCTCGCAGTCGCCTTCAAAAAATGCTTCGCACAGATAATCGAATGGGGCAGCATTGCCTGGAACGATGGCGCTGCGCACCACATCGATGCCAAAGGCGAGCCTTACGAAACGGTGAAGCTCATCGGCGTTACTTGGGCGAATTGCTTCCATCTCGCGCACCACGCTCATCACATGCGCTTCATCCACGCGTTTGTTCTTCTTCGCTTTCATTGAATGACTCCCGTGAAATAGAAATGAATCGGAGCATGTGCTCCGCGAATCTCAATTGTCTCAAGTACGCTCGATCGCCTGTTCCCCGTAAACCAGCTTGCGAAGCGCATCGACAGGCATCGCCTGCGGAGGTGCGCCATCACTCGCAGCCACCGGCGGATCAACGCGCGGCATGTTCACACGCAGCACATCCACACACGCTTTTCGCTGCAAATCAACATCAGTCCCTTCGCCGCTGGCCATGTGAATCAACGCTGCCGCTGCGGTGACACGATGCTGACTCAGGATGAACTGCGTCTGAAAATCCGCCAGCACGCACAAGGCGGTGAGCGACCGAAAAACATCATCGGACATCACCCACGTCGCCAGCTCGCGCAGCGACATGGCGTGCTTCTTCGCCAGAGCCTGAAGATCGAGTTCCCCCTTGAGCACATCGGCGGTCAGTTCCTGATCTCGTTTTCGTTTCGTTTTGTAAAGCATGAGACACTCCTTGATAAGTCGCTCTTGATTGATCACTGTTGTCCATCGCCAAGCACGCACTTCATCAGCGCTTGTTCACGCGTTCCACCTGTTTGCCGCAGTGCCTTCTCCAGTTCACTGCGCTGCTCGCGCTTCAGGAAGAAGTGCACCGACACGGGTAGGTCATCGGCGCTGCGAGGCGGCTGCTGACGGGGTGATTGGCGCAGCGCGATCAGCGCTTCCAACTGCTCGGTGCGCTCGGGCAGTTCCAGTGCCAATCGGGCGAGTTCGATGCCGCGACTGTCTTGCAGCTTTTCAAGAAGGCTGGCCCGCTTGTGCGGATCATCCTGACCTTGCAGACGATTGAGCGTCGCCAGCAGCACAAGCGCCTGTTCATCATCGACGTCCCACACCACGCAGCGAGCTGTCGTGTGGCCTAAGCGCTCCAGAGCTTTGACGCGATGATGACCATCGAGAAGTTGAAAGCGAGGCGATGAAGAATCTTGCATCGCGCTCTGATCAGCTGCATCACAGCGAACGGGTAGCAGCCGCACAATCACCGGTGGATATTGCCCGGTTTTTGCAATGTGATCGGTGAGCTTGGCGAGCAGTCGCTCCTCCATCACGTTGCTGTTCATGGGATGAGCCTCAAGGCTCGTTAGTGCCAGTTCAACCATTTCCATGTGACACCTTCTTTCGTTATGCAAAGAAATGAAACCCCCTTTAGCCCCGGCCTCTTGCCGGTGGGCAACACGATTCGCGGACAATGGCCGCGCCAATCAGACATGCACCTTCAAGTAGTAAACCGCATCACAAAGCAGCCACTGCCGCGCTGCCGCAATGTGATCGCGAAGATCGCCTTCGCGCTGCAGCATCGTGCGCTGATGCCAACGATTCAGTTCGCGCTCAATGAACTGTCGCTCTGCGATCGGCAGCGCAGTGATGCGAGCGATGACGCGGTCCATCATCGCCAGGTCCACCGCTGCGATACTCACTCGATCCAGTGCCGCGATCAGCCTTGCATCCACTTCGCTTTGTACAGCGTGGTACGGCGTCATGCCGGCGTGCTCGAAGAAGGGATTGACCTTACCCATCGCGGCAATCGCTTCGGTCATCATCGTTGTCGCACTTTGCAGCGCGTGCTTGACCAGCTTAACTGCCAAGCCCAAACCGCGCCACTGCGGATGCACCACGACGCGACTGACGCAGCGCATTTCCTGATTCAAAGCCCGCGCTCGCATCTTGCGATTGCTGATCGATGCGAACCGCCGCGCTGTCGCTTCGTCGCGCAGTCGGCAAGAAAGCGAAGGCAGCGATTCGACCAGTACACCGACGATCTGCTTCTCGCCCTTGCGATTTAGAAAGCGCCCGACAACGGTGGGCTGATCGTGTTCGAGCACCAGCACACGCATGAACGTGGCAGGACAAGCCGCCCGGTAGTGATGCTCGCTCAGCGCGAGATAATCCTTGCGCGTGCCGCAGCGCAGCGCCAAGCTCTCTTCAATACCGTGCTGTTTCACTGCATAAAACCGCTGATTCAAGATCGCGCTCAACATGGCTGCACCTGCGCTTTCGTCGAGGCCGATTCACACGAGCGGCGATCCACCACTTCCATCGCAGTGCCCAATCCCTTCTCGATGAGCACATCAGGCTCCAGCGGTTCAAGCAGATCATCATGCGTGGTGGCTGCGATGAAACAGATGGGCACTGGTGATCGTGAAATCCATTTGCGCAGCTGCCTGGCGATGACCTTCGCGGTGATGCGATCGAGTGTCGCACCAAATTCATCAGCGAGAATGATGCACAGCGGCGCGGCACACTGCTGCGCCAAGGCCAGCGCGTGAGCCAGTTGCAGGCGATAGCGCTGCCCTTCGGAAAGCTCGCTGGGTTTACGCAGCATGACAAAAGCATCGGCGAGGCCGACGATGCTTAGTAGTCGCAGCGCGGGGTTGATGTCATCACCATCATCCGGCTGCGCCAGCGCATCGACCAGTGGAAGATCAGGCAGCGCAGGCAATGAACCAAAGGAGATGACGCTCGCCTCATCGGGATGTGATTGCGCTGCTGCGGCGATGAGCGCGAGTAGGCTCGATTTGCCGCCGCCGCTGGGGCCGGTGATGAAGACGATGCTTCTGCCGCGCAGTTCGAGGGTGGTGGGGGCGATGATCTGAAGTTGTTTTGATTCATCGACGCCCAGGCCGAACATTGCAGCGACTTGCAGCACGCGTGGCGAAGGATGGACGTGCGTGGGGCGACTGAGTGACAGTTCCAGTTGCATGAAGACCTCCCGGAAAGAGATGGGTTCGAAGCGGTGAGACTTAATGGCGATTAAACCCGATGCGAGCTTCGCGCTGGGCCAGCGCGCGAAGTGCGAGCAGATGACTGCGGACCTGATGGGTCGTTTGGCCGGTGAGCTTTGCGGTCTGCCGCTGGGTGTGGCCGTGCAGAACGATGGCTTTGGCGACAGGCTGCACGGCGGGGCTGAGCGTTTCGAAATGGGCCACGACGTAGAGATAGAGCGGGTCGGCGAGTCTGCGCAGGAGTGCACGGATTCTGCGGTAAATGATCTGGCGATCGCTTTGGGCGGCCTTGGCGATGTCGGCTGGCTTTAGGCCCAGTTCATAGACCTGATGCAGCAGGATGCGATCCCCCGCAGGCAGGTGAGCAGCGCGGGCCATCAGGCGTTCCACCTGGGTTCGCTGGTTGCCAGTGCGCATCTGATCCTGCGCGGTTGCAAGATTTGTCCTCTGAAAGTCTGTTGCCCCTTGACACATGTTTAGAACTCCTTAGACTTATCGATATGTTCAGGTGATATTATACACCCAATCGCACCAAGGTTCAACAATTGCTGAACGTTTTTCGGTGATTGTGGAAGACTTGTGGAGACAACACATGCAAACCGTAGGAAAGATCGTTCGTGAACGGCGCCAGAACAGAGGATTGACCCTCGCAGCTTTGGCGCAGGCCGTCGGTGTGACCAAGGGGTACATCTCGATGATCGAGAATCACCGCGTCACCAATCCGCCTTCGCAGCAAATCTTGGCGCAGATGGAGATCGCCCTCGCCATTGGTAAAGGCGAACTTCAGCGCGCTGCTGCCTGGCAGAACACGCCTGCGCCGGTGAAGGAGCAGTTTGAAGTGGTCGCTGATGCGGCAGAGCAGGGGCAGGAACTGGCCCGCTGGCTCAAGAGCGCGACAAGTCAGCGAAGCGATGGCGCGAAAAGTCTCGACCAGTTGCACAAGTCGGGTGAGCTATCGAAACGCATCAACGGGCTGCTTCGCAAAGGCAAGAAGAGTGCGGCTGCGTCATCGCGCGCAAATTCACCAAGAAGCGAATCCATTGATGGCCGTGTGCCCCTGCGTTATCAGGTGCCGGTGATCAATCGCGTGGCTGCGGGTTATCCGCGTGATTTCACTGATCTGGATTTTCCGCGCCATGTTGCGGATGAATACGTGTCTGTGCCGGGCATTACGGATAATGATGCGTTTGCGGCGCGTGTCGTGGGCGACTCGATGCAGCCTGATTACCGCGAAGGGGACATTGTCGTGTTCTCGCCTGCGGCAACGTTCACGGATGGTTGCGATTGTTTCGTGCGGCTTGAGCCTGATCACGAGACGACGTTCAAGCGCGTCTTTATTGAGAAGAAAACGGGGCTGGTGCGTTTGCAGCCGCTAAATGCGAACTATCCGCCGCGTGTGTTGGAGCGGCAGCAGATTGCGGGGATGTACCGCGCGGTGTGGCGGTTTTCGCCGCTGGGGTGAAGCGCGCAGCGAGGACGCTGCGGCTATGAAAAGGCACGCGCTGCTACTTCTACTGCAACTGCTACTGCTACTGATTCAGCATGCGCTGGAGCATGGTGCGGGTGGCGTTGAGATCGGTGCGGGTCATGCCTGCGCTTTTGAGGTCGGTGGTGATGGCGGGCAGCCAGATGGTGGCGACGGGTTTGTATTTGAGCTGTTCCACCAGCCGGGCTTCCATGTCTTTCATGTGGCCTGCGCCGTACCAGACCGCGATGGATTGCGGAGCGTCCGCAGCCTTTTTGCTCGCCAGTTCTTTCTTGAGGTCATCAATGACGATCTGATTGCGATCTTCGATGAGCACCTTCATCAGGGCCTTCATACTTTCGGGCACCTGTTTGAGTTTGGTCATGTCATCGCCCACCTGCTGAAGCATTTCCATCATCATGACTTTCATGGTGCCTTGCATGCGCGGGCTTGAGCGAAGGATGGCGAAGCCGATTTTCGCGATGCCGCCCATGAGGCCCGAGCCTTGCATCATGCTGATGAGCGCGTCCGCATCGCCGCCGCTGGCTTTGGCGCGGTCCTGGATCGCTTCCATTTTCATGTCGCTGTTGCGGTAATGTTTCTTGTCAGTATCGAAAGCACTTAGCTGAAACGTCAAGCCCAGCGCGTGCGCCATGTCGCCTTGCAATCCGCCTCTGCTGGTCACTTCCGCCTGCGTCACCGGCTTCTGATCCGCGTAGCTCACATCCGCATCCGCACCTGTGCCGCCCGCTTTGCCATCAGCGCCGTGACTGATCAGCGTGAAGCTTTCCTCGCTCTTTTTATAAGCCAGCGACTTACCCCACGCATCGACCACCACCTTCTGCGTTCGGCTCTGCTTGATTTTGCTTTGCTCGCCCACCGCTTTCACCAGCGCATCGAGACTGGCGGGATATTCTTTGAAGCCGTTCTTGTATCGTTCGAGCACGATCGCGGTGGCGCGCAGGTGGTCCTTGGTTCGCTGCACTTTGCCTGCGGGAGTGTTCTCATCCTGATCGTGATGGCCCACGCCTTCGAAGAGGATCAGGTCCTGCGAATCGAGCGTGGCCTGGGCGAGTTCGTAGAAGGATTCATCGGCGATGTGAATCGCGCCGCCGAGCATGATGGTCGGGCCTTGGCCGTCGATGGGAGCGAAGATGCGAAAGGCCATGTCCATGCGCAGCGTGTTGTCATCGACATCGACGACGCGCATGTAGGATTTGATGTTGTCGGTTTGCGCGTGGGAGGCGGTGGCGCAAGCGATCGCGATGACGAGGGATGATAAGCGTGCGAGGTGCTTCATATGGAAGGATAGTCGCGCCGGCACGTCAAGGTTGCAAGCGAGCCGGGGCGTGTCGCCCCGAGAACTCCCGATCCATGAATAAATAATCATTGACAAGAGTCCATCACGAATTAATCATTCGTGAATGAATGTTCAATTACCCCAGCAATTCCTCGCGCCAGATCGCACGACATGGCACATCACCTTAGGCACCTACGGTACACGCCTTCATGGCGGCGATCGTCCGACTGTCGATCGAGAACACAATCATCGCGGAGAAATATTCATCGCCCGCAATGCTGAGCGTGAAAAATTCGAGCGTGATGCGATGCGAACTTCCGCAATTGTATTGCCCATAGAAGTGCGATCTTTCATCGAGCAGAGCATTCCCTCCCTGTGTATTCGCGGCAATTGGACCTATCGAACCTGCGCAGCCCCTGCTGAGGAAGACCATGTACACATCCTGCTCGATGCGGAGCGGCAGATCCACGGCAAGGATGTTCGCAAATGGCTTAAACGCTGGCTAACCGAAGCTCTTAACAGCAAATTCGGCAAGCCGCCCGGTGGCGACTGGTGGGCCCAGTGTGGTTCGACCAAGCCTGTCAAACACATCGAATATTTGAACAACGCATTCCCATACATCTGCAATCAACGGACAACACCATGGCGAGCCGGGGCGTGTCGCCCCGATGCTCCCGATGCTCCCGATTCAACTCACACTTGAACTTTCCGGGGCGACACGCCCCGGCTCGC
>CAZYQL010000057.1:14886-18316 GCA_964650055.1 uncultured Phycisphaeraceae bacterium
CAACTCACACTTGAACTTTCCGGGGCGACACGCCCCGGCTCGCTTACAACCTTGCAATCACCGCATCTGCGAACTCGCGGGTGCCCAGTTTGCCGCCCAGGTCGCCGGTCTTTGCGCCGTCAGCCAGGGCTTTGTTGTAAGCTTTTTTGATTCTGTCAGAAGCGGTTTTGCATGCGCCATCGTTGCGTTTTTCGGCGAGGTAGTTGAGCATCATCACGCTGCTCATCAGGAGCGAAAGCGGGTTGGCCATGTTCTTGCCGGCGATGTCCGGGGCTGAGCCGTGGACCGCTTCGAAGATGGCTGCGTCGTCGCCGATGTTAGCGCCCGGTGCGACGCCCAGGCCGCCGACGAGGCCGGCGCAGAGATCGCTGATGAGATCGCCATAGAGATTTTCCATGAGCAGCACATCAAATCGACTCGGGTCCTGCACCATGCGCATGCAGCCGGCATCGATGATGATTTCTTCATACTGCACGTGCGGGTACTCCATCTGATGCACCTGCTGAGCACAGCGGATGAACAGGCCATCGGTGAGCTTCATGATGTTGGCTTTATGGAAGACGGTCACTTTCTTGCGGCCGCGCTCGGAGGCATACTTAAACGCATACTTAGCGATGCGTGTGCAGGCCAGTTCGGTGGCGACTTTGAGACTCGTGACAACGCCGGGCGCGACTTCGTTTTCGATACCTGAATAGAGGCCTTCGGTGTTCTCGCGGAAGATGACGAGATCGACGCCGGTGTACCGCGTCGCAACGCCTTCGAGCGATCGCACGGGGCGCACGGCTGCATAAAGGTTCAGCGTCTTGCGCAGCTGCACGTTGATCGACTTGAAGCCTTTGCCCACGGGTGTGGTGCACGGGCCTTTGAGGGCGATCTTGTGCAGGCTGATCGCATCGAGCGTGGCTTTGGGCAGCACATCGAGGCCTTTTTCGATGGCGGGCAAACCGGCGAGGTGTTCGATCCAGTGAATCGGAGCTTTGACGGCTGCAAGAATGCGCTGCGTGGCGACAGTGACCTCCGGGCCGATGCCGTCGCCGGGGATGACTACGATGTTGTGGGTGGTTGACATGCCAGAAGGATACCGTCAGTTGTGATGAAAACTTGGGGCGGTGTTTACGGACAATAATCAAATCACAAGTTTCAAATCACAAACAAGCTCCAATTGTCAAAGGGGAGAAAATCAAACGGATGCTTTGGGCTGAAGCTGATTGGCATTTGACCATTGGTGATTGTTTGTGATTTGGATTATTGAGATTTGGAGCTTTCATGGATGGGTCTCTGTTTGACACCGACCCCTGTTTACGGGTAATTTCCGTGGCTCAGAATACGTTTGAATGGCGGTCCCTCAATCCCACCACGGCAGCACCACCGCCTGCCGGAGAACCAAGCCCATGAGAAAGTCTTACCTGGCGGCGGCGATGATGGTTAGCGCGATGCTCTTCACCGGCACGCTGCATGCGCAGAGCGATCCGGGGCGGCTGCCCGGCTCAGCGCTGGGTTCTCAAGGTCAGGTCAGCGAAAAAGATCAGCAGCAGATTGTCGCCTACATCGAGTACTGGGTGAAGCAGTTGCAATCGAGCGACCCCGAAGCAGTCGCCACAGCACGCGGCCGCCTGATCGAAGCTTACAGCCAGGGCGGCACCGAGACGTTCATCAATTACTACGATCAGAATCTGGCGAACCGCATCGCGGCAGGTATGTCCGCCAAGGAAGTAGCAGGTCGGCTCAACACGCAGATCGTGGCCCGTTTTATTCGCCATGAAAAAGTGGCGGACGTGATCAAGGCGGGTCTCAGGGATGCATCTTCAGCCGTCGCTTACCAGGCGGCCTACGCGGCGGAAGCGCTGACAAAAAATGCAAAGGTCGGCGATCAGGTGAAGCTGGGCCTTCGCCTTCCGCTCATGGAATCGCTCAAGAAGGAATCATCTTCGTACGTACTCTCGTTCCTCTACAGCGCGCTGGTCGCCATTGATGACCCGGCTGGCTGGGATGCGGTGCTCACGAAAATGAATGAACGCCTGGCGGTGCATGTCGCAGAAGAAGACGCGGGCATCGATGCCGAGGCCGAGGGACTCAAAGCCTTTTACAATCGCCTCGTGCTGGTCAAATCCGCAGGCAGCAATGCGGCCATCAAAGTCAACGACAAGACCTTGCACCTGGCCACGCTGGTAAGTGTGCGGTATCTGAATTATGCCTTGACCATGGCCAGCGCGAACGAAGCGACGAGCCAACTGATTGACACTTGCGATTACATCTCCAATACCGCTGCTAAATGGCTGGTGGAGCGCGGGGCTAACATTAATGTGCCAGCGCTGGTGAAGACCAAAGGCACGAAGCTGGAGAAGCAGCTGATGCTCAACGACTGGCGCGATAAAGTGCTGACGGTGGAGCCTTTCAAGTTCGCAATTGCGGACGTGGCGCTGCCCAAGAAGCCTTGAACGTCGGCTGATTCTTGGCGTTTTCTTATTCCCCGCCCTCCTATGGAGACCTGGAAGGGAGGGGAGTACGAGCCGAAGTCACCGTGCCTTGTATTCTCGTTGAACTCTGCACTTTTACCTTGCTATAATCCCTCAAGATGTCGGGGATTCAATCGCCTGCCCCGGCTGTAGAAAGGGATCCCATGGCCACCAGTTTTGGTGCCCTTTGCACCGATTTTTCCGTCAGCCACAAGCTCGCACTGAAGATGGACCTGCCAGGCGATCGTGAAACGATCCTGCACCTGATGGATCGCGTTCGCAAGTCGGTCCCGGCAATGAACAAGCTTCAGCCGTTCGAGAATGAACTGGTTCTCGAGTCTTCCCGCCGCGACCCTGAGTACCAGTTGCTCGGGCTTGCGCGTCGTCATCTGCGCACTGCGTATTTCAATCCGCCTTCGATGACGCGGGCTTACAACTATCACAAGATGATCCTCGAACTGGCGCCGTATCACCTGACGATCAGCGCGCTGGATGTGGACTCGCTCGACCTGACGCTGGGCTTCGATCTCGAGTGCAAAGGCAACCACGATGAGGTGGTCTATGAAGCGCTTTATGCGGGCGGGCCGCTGGGCGATCTGCTGAAGGTCGGCGACTCGAAGATTCTCGATGTGCAGCCTTATTTCAATCTCGCACTGAATCCGCAAGGCACGCTTCAGGCGTTCTTTGAAGTGAAGACCCGCACGCGTGGCCGCAAGGGTTCGACTGGAAGGTTCAAGCATGAGCCGATCAGTCTGTTCCTGACGGTGCGAAAGTTCGGGCCCATCGAAGTGATCGATGACCTCAACACCTCGCTCAAAGAAATGGCCACCATCGCGGAGACGTTGGCGACTGAGCGCCTCGTTCCGCAACTGCTCGCCCCGATCTCCCGGCAGATCACGTCGAACAACGCGTAAACATCGCAACGAACGGTGCCGTAACGAGCCACGACCGTAAGGGAGTGGGATTGATCGAAC
>CAZYQL010000057.1:18416-20600 GCA_964650055.1 uncultured Phycisphaeraceae bacterium
AAACCCCGCTTCCTCACGGGCGCGGCTCGTTTCGGAAGACCCAAGCGACTCACTTCCCATGGCCCTTTTCGGACGCGACAGTCAGGCGGATCTCCAGCGGGCCCAGCGCTTCAAGGCGTGGTTCAGCCAGCGAACGCCTTATGCGATCCTCAGCGCGGCAGCAGGCCTGTTCTCCGTCGTCGATTTCTGGACGATGGTGCTGGGCGTCATCGCGGGGGTGGCGGCGATCGTCCTGGGCACGCGTGGACTCAAAGAATTGCGTGAGCAGCCGAGCCTCAAAGGGCGGCGGCTGTGCCTCGCGGGGATCACCCTGGGCGTCCTCGGACTGCTGCTGAGCCTGGCGATGTGTATCTGGGTAATGACGCGGTGAAGCGAAAAGTGGCGTTAATCGACAGGTTTTCCACATCGCCGTTACACAGCCGTTGCGCTTTTTCTGGAGGCCTTGGCATATCGCTGTTCCGACAAAAATGACGCTGGAAAGTGGTCTCGTTCCCTTGGGGTAAAAAAAAGTAGAAAAAATCTTCAAGAATCTTCACGAGCGTAGCCGATGGTCAGAAATGTCGGAAATATTCGGCTTTTGCTGAACACAGCCACGATCGCTGGCGTATGATATTATGATGGTCGTTGGCCTGTAACGAGCTTGCAAGACCGGCATACAGATTCAAGTTTTGTTCGCAGGAAGTTCGATAGCTACAGACAGCTACATGTAGCGTGTCCAAGAAATGTTTACCCTATTTGGACGGGAACCTCTTGCGGAATTATCGAAATTGTGATAATCTTCTAATTCAGGATTGACGAGTTCCCCGTTACTGCTTACGATTGATTAGTCGAATCCCCTAAAACAGAAATTTCTCCCCAATTCTCTTTCTCCTTCTCCTCCGCCCCGTCCGGCCGTTAAACGCCGGTCGGGGTTTTTCTTTGGGGCGAGTTTCTCATCCTCAATCTTTCAACCGCCCTTCTCGCCGCAAACGCGGCACCGCTGATCATTCTCCGCATCCGCGCCAGCGACGCTCAACCATCGCTCCGCCGAAGCCATCGGTAACAGTCGGCGGCAGCTCGTCGCAAAGGCCGGCGACAGCAATCTTGTCCCGCACGATGTTGTCCCGCACGATCAGCTACCGATTCAGGAGCGCAGAAAAAACCCGAGCGAGGTTATTCACCTCGATCGGGTTCTCGATCTCCGCCTCCTTCTTCTCGGATGGCCCTTGGCCGTTCTCCCGGCTCCTGCGCCCCGCTATTCTCCTACAGCTCCGCCCGTCCGGTAGTTGAATTGATGAGCCAGATGCTCGACTGGATTTGTGCTGTGAATGATGACTCATCACCAGCACCGCATCAGCGGAACATGCTCCCCTTCATATGCGACCCATGGCCGTGTGTACACGGAAACCAGCAGATGGGTGAGTGCGATCAATCTTGGAAAAATGATCGCCTCAGATACTGTCGGATCATACCACATCAGGCCCCGTCGATGCAATAAGAATGATCCGTAAACCGGTAAGAAAAGACAAGAAAATACCTTGGAACTACATTGAAATGTTAAACTGGGTAAAATGGGTAGTTTGCGGTTGATGCCCGCGCGAAGAAAACGGCGAACAGGTCGGATTGCATTGGAGAGGTGCGCGTCGATTACTCGCCTGCATCAAGGCTGATTCAGGTGGTAGAGCATGACGTAGATGAGCACGCCGGTGATGGAAACGTAGAGCCAGATGGGGAGGGTGATCCTGGCGATTCTGCGGTGCTGATCGTCGCGCCGTTTGAGGCCGTGGCGAATGGTGATAATCGCCAGCACCGGCACCGCCATCGCCAGCAGGATGTGACTGATGAGCATGGGGTAGTAAATCGCGCCCAGGAAGCCGCCGGCGGTGAACTTGGTGTGGACTCCGCCATGCACCGAAGCCCGCCAGGCGTAGTGCGTGATGTAGGTCACCAGAAAAATACAGGACATCACAAATGCCGCGATCATGCACCGGCGATGGGCATCGATCTTCTTCTGCTTGATGAACACCATGCCCACGACAAGCAGCACAAACGCGCTGCCATTGAGAGCTGCATTGACGGCGGGAAGAAACGATAAGTCCACGAGTGCATCCTTAAAAAACAGCGTGATAATCTGGCGTACCCCGACGGTTTGCGTCCCCGGAAAAGCCTCACCATCGGGCTTGGTCTTACTGACCTCTGACCTCT
>CAZYQL010000057.1:20700-23578 GCA_964650055.1 uncultured Phycisphaeraceae bacterium
CTGACCTCTGACCTCTACTCCTGCAGCAGTCGCATCAGATCGCGCATCAGCTCCTGCCGTTTGGCCTCATCCAGAGCATCGTAATATCCCACAATCTGCTGCTGCTGATCGACGAGGACATAGCGCGAGCTGTGGGCGATGGACATCTTCTCGCCCGGCTTCGCATCGCCAACCGCCAGTTGAAAACCATCGCGGCTACTGGTGAGCGACCAGATTTCTTCCTTGCTGCCCGTGAGAAACAGCCAGTGCGTTGCATCCGCTTCCCACAAGCTGGCCCGTTCATCGAGCACCGCTGGCGTGTCATATTCAGGATCGACTGTGATGCTCACCAGCCGAACATCGTCCCACTGCGGCGTGGCTTTGAGTTTTTTCTGAAGCTCAGCCGTCTGTGCGAGAACCTGCGGACAAACCGTCGGGCAACGCGTGAAGAAAAAACAATAGACCTTCACCTTGCCCTTGATGCTCCTGGAATCAAACGGCTGACCAAATCGGTCCGTCAGCACAAAATCCTTGAGCGGCCTGCGCTGATCCAGCGCCGAGTTTTGCTGCGACCCATAGCTGCCACCTTGCAGCGGCGGCCCGCCATCGCGCTGACGATTACGCATCGAGCCGACAATGAACAGCGCCGTGACGGATACAAGAGCCGCCAGCACCAGAGCGATCAGAAGACGTTGTGCAGCGAGTTGAGTCATGGGGCGGGATGAGTTCAAGGTTCAAGGTTCAAGGTTCAAAGTTCAAGGTTCAAGGTTCAAGGTTCAAAGTTGAGGCAGCGCTCATAACCTTGAACTTTGAACCCGGAACTTTGAACTTTTCATCCTTGCCCGTCTTTGCGTGGCTTCATGACCATACGGACCGCCATGGCGGTGATGGCGACGGTGAAGGCGATGGTGATGAGGATGCAGATGGACAGATGCACGGGGATGCCGGTGGTCGCTTTGCCGCCGGTGAGGGTGGTGGCGAAGGCTTCGTGGGCGTAGGTGAGCGGGTTGATCATCATGACGATCTTCAGGCCGATGGGCGCGGTTTCCACCGGGAAAATCGCCCCGGAAAGGAACCACATCGGCATGAGGAAGACCATCATGATCGCGTGAAACGCCGCCGTGGAATCCATCGGCCAGGCAATGCAGAATCCCAGCGAAGTCATCGCTACCGAGAGCATCACCAGCAGCGGAATCGACGCGAGAATCAGCCAGATGTTGATGCTCGGCGCGACGAAAGGCCAGATCAGCAGAAAGATAAATGCGTGAATCAAAGCGATGGTCGCGCCGCCGAGCACCTTGCCCAGCACGATCGCCAGCCGAGGCACCGGCGAAACCATGACGCCTTGCAGAAAGCCTTCACGGCGATCTTCGATGACCGTGATGGTGGAGAAGATGGCGGTGAAGAGAAGGATCATCGTCACTGTGCCGGGGAAAAAATAAATGAGGTACCCGGTGGAATTGGCGGTGGCTGTGCCCTCCGCAGCCGGCGCGTTGAAGGACCGGTTGAGGCCAAAGCCGAGCATCAACCACGTGAGAATGGGCGTGACCAAGGCGCTCATCACGCGATTGCGCTGACGAAAGAAGCGCACCATCTCACGTCGCCAGAGCGTGTAAACAGGCAAGGCGAGATTGGAGCCTTGGCTGGCAGCAGGAGCAGCGGCAAGGGCGGGAGCAACGACGGTAGCGGTGGGGGTCTGTGTCACGGTGACATGGTAGGCGGAATCGCGATGTGAGAAAAAGGGGAATCAATTGATGGCAAGTCAGTGCGCTCTGGCCTCGCAAGATGCCTTCTACTCTCCTGCTAGAATCGCGAGCATGGCGACGATGGTTTCTTCATCCACTGCTACACCGACGATTGATCCTCTGCGCTACCGCGCTGCTCGGGAGCAGTGTCGCAGGCAGTGGCCTGATCTTTTTTTTGCTTCGCATTTCACCTCCAAGTCTCGGCGATATGCGCTCTATGCCCTGGCGGCATTGTCGCATCAACTGGGCGAGATCATGGGGCCGCCGCAGATTGGAGGCAATCCGCCAGCGATTGTTTCAGAGCAGGCGGCTGCCTGTTGCAGCGGCGGCTCTTGTGATGGTGAATCGATCGCCAAACGACAGGAAGTATGCCTGGCCGTCATCGATCATCTGCTGAGCGGGCAGCTCACGGGCAAGCCGGAGCTCGATGCATTTGTCGATGTGCAGGGGTCGCTGCAATTGCCGCGGCAGTGGTTTGAAGATTGGATCAAAGGCATGGCGACGCAGCGCACGCTGCCGCGCTATGCGACAAGCAAGCGATTGAGTGAAACGATGCAGCGATCGACGGGCACGCTGATGCTGATGATGGCGCGGGCGTTGTCCGATAGTGCGCTGCCGTTTGCTGCGACAGTGCAATCGCAACTGCTTGCATGGGGCGCGGGGCTGCGCTGGTGTCAGCTCATCGGCGAAGTGAAAAGCGATTTCGAGGCGAGGCGAATCATGCTGCCGCTCGAAGATCTGGTGCGACATCGCTTAAGCGAAAGGGACATCGCTGCATTCGCGATGGCGTCCAGTGCGAAGGGCGATGAGCGATGGCAGGCACTGATGGCGTTTGAGCTCGATCGTGTTCGCAATCTATTTCGCGGCGGAAGCAAATCGCTTTCAACTCTCGCCGATGAGTCAGCCAGGCGAACGTTTGCAGCGGTGGGCGTCTTTGCTCTCAAGCGCTTGGAAAAGCTCATCGCCAAAGGCGGCGACCCGTTTGCGATGCAGATGAAGATGTCCACGATGCAGCGACTGGCGACGATGCCGCGAGTGGTGCGCGTGGTGTGGGAGAGTGGAGAAAGTGGGAAAGCGGAAAAGCAAAAAAGCGAGAAATGAAAGGCGGGGGCTTGTACCCCGACGGTTCGCAGAGCCTCACCATCGGGCTTGGC
>CAZYQL010000058.1:0-23020 GCA_964650055.1 uncultured Phycisphaeraceae bacterium
CCTTCACGTTGGCAGCGGCAATGGGCGGAACTGCATTCGTGTTGATACGTAAAGCATCGATGAAATGATGGCTACTGATTCGTGCCCTTCTAAGCATCAGCCACGCGACACATTCTGACAAGGTCGAGTCAATGCGTGCGCATCCACTCCGTCAGATTCGTTTTACACTCGGGGCAAATCGCCGGCGGCATCACCGCATCCGGGTTAGTTCGCAGATTGATTTTCGCAGGTAGAAAGAACGTCGCGCACTTGGGGCATTCAAACATTGGAATACCCGCGTGCTTCTCACCACATTTTGGACAGTGAGCCTGATCGATGGCTCGTGTTGGATCCTTGTTCAGGGATGCATTGTCCTGGATCTGTTCACGCAGTTGAATATTGGTGATCACAAACTGGTGATCGCAAACCTGACATTGGTAACCGAGATTAGAAATGCGGTCGCCGCCACCTTTGTCGCCGCCAAAAAGCTGCCCCCACATAAACACAGCGCACACACCAATCACGACGATCAGTGCGATAGCCATGACCATCTGCTTGGATGCGGCCCCCACATCATGGCAGCGAACAACATTACGAGAACTTTGGATTGAACGAAAACTAGCATTCATGAACGGCACTCAATTGTTCGTAGGCCAGGATCTAAAGACAGGTTTGAGCCGGTCCCAATCAACGCTTCCCGGATCGCTGGGAGCTGGGGGATTGGGTTTTGGCCGCTTACGAAGATGGGGAGTTTTCCATTCCCAGTACTCGACATGGCCGTCAAGGAACCCCAAGTTGTCACCGCCGAAATGATTGGCAGCGACCCAATCAACATAACTTCCCTGCGCACCACCAAGCATGAAGGAATTAAAGTTCCAGCCACGGCCATCATCTTCTTCGATGAAGACCATTTGCACGGAGTCGCGGATGTTGGATGTCCAGTGGCGCTTGGAAGTGATGCCATCATTGACCTGCTCGCCATTGAGCATTCCGTTGATCGAGTAACTGTTGAGGTAACTGGGATAAACCTGATTAGGGCAAACGTAAGTATTCATCGCACGGGTATAGGGCCAGAGCACACCATCTGTGATGCTTGCCGCAGTGTTAGAACTGGATCGAAGCCAGTCCCAAGTATCACGGGTGTTGGAACCCATGAGCTTGCGCCCATTATCTCTCGAATAACTTTGGTACCCCTCCAGCAGCAGCCTCTGGTTGGATTGACACACCGTCTGTTGAGACGCGCTTCTGGAAAATTTCAACGCCGGCAGCAGCATCGAAATCAGCAGACTGATAATTGCCACCACGAGCAGCATCTCGATGAGGGTAAACGCTTGTTTTGGTTTTCGGGTTGGAACTTTCACTCGGATCATGGAACCTCTCTTCGAATGAAGCGAAGCAGAAACCACGCAACCGGAAATGAAGCGTTGCCCAAGACGTGGGGCACTGAATAATCTAGACCACGGCAGTATAGCAATGACCTTACGCCGTTTCAACACTTGCCTCATTCGCTTTGAATACCGATCAAACAAGTGCATTCCACAGTTCGTTTCAGCCATCAAAAGCTGATTGCGATTACGATGACACCAGGAGTACCTGCGATATGAGTTTACGCCCGCGCCTGTCCTTTGCCTGCTTTGCCGTGCAATTGCTGCTGATCGCCTCGTTCTGTCATGTCAGCCGGGCTGATGCCCTGCCGGGGTATCTAAACTACGAAGCGTTCAAGAAGCAGCTCGAAGCGCTCGGGGAATCCGATCTTGTTTCGGTTGCGCCCCTGGGCAAAACACTGGGCAAAACACTGGGCGACCGCGAGGTGATGCTCATCACCATCAGCCGAGGGATGCCGCTGGACAAGCCTGCGCTGCTGATCGTGGGCAATGTCCACGCTCCGCACCTGGCCGGCGGCGAGATGGCGTTCAAACTCGCGCAGGCCATCGTTGCAAAACCCGATGACAAGCAGAACAAATCCATCCTCGATCGCTTCACGCTCTACATCATCCCGCGACCTTCACCTGATGCGACTGAGGCAGCCTTCAGCAAACCTTCGACAGAACGCGAAGGCAACGACCGCGCCACCGATGATGATCGCGATGGCAAGATCAGCGAAGATGGGCCCGATGATCTCAACGCAGATGGCCTCGTCACCATGATGCGAATCGCTGATCCCACGGGCGAGTGGATCGAGCATCCTGATGATCCGCGTGTCCTCATCAAGGCGGACCCGCTCAAAAATGAACAAGGCAAATACCGCCTGCTCACCGAAGGCATCGACAACGATCACGATGAACAGTTCAACGAAGACGGCCCCGGCGGCGTCGCCTTCAATCGCAATTTCACTCACCAGTACCCCTACTTCAAACCCGGTGCAGGTCCGCATCAGATCAGCGAACCTGAGACGCGAGCCGTCGCTGACTTTGCTTTTGATCACACGAACATTGCAGCTGTGTTCACCTTCACGCCTGAAGACAATCTCTTTCATCCCTGGAAAACCAATCCGCAGCAGGACAAGGCCCGCATTAAAACCGTCATCACCGGCGAGGATGCGCCCTACCAGGATTTCATCGCCAAAGCCTACCGCGAAACACACGGTGGCAAAGATGCTCCTTCATCGCCTAGCGGCGAAGGCAGTTTCTCTGAATGGGCTTACTTTCACTATGGCCGATGGAGCTTTGCAGCGCGAGGATGGTGGATTCCACAAACTCCGTTTAGCGCCGTCCCCGAAGGGGCGGGCGCTGTTGAAAAGGTGGACATTCCTGAAAAGGAAAAGAAAAAAACCTCCGACGAAAAACGCGGCAGCGATGAACTGAGCGCCTTGCGCTGGCTCACAAAAAATACGATCGATGGCTTTGTGCCTTGGACCAAAGTCGATCACCCCGACTTCAAAGGCAAGGTCGTCGAAGTGGGCGGCTTCAAACCATTCGTCCTGCTCAATCCGCCTATCGCAGAACTCGATGCACTGACGGGCAAACATCTGGACTGGCTCTCGCAACTGGCCGAGCTGATGCCCAAGGTGACGATCAGCGAGACGAAGGTGGAAGCGCTGGGTGCCAATGTGTTTCGCATCAAAGCCACGGTGATCAACGGCGGATTCCTTCCGACGATGAGCGAGATGGGCGGCATCACGCGGCAGCCGCTCCCGCTGCAATTGGCCATCGAATTGCCCAAGGATGCAACCGTTATCCAAGGCACGCCGCGCACGCAACTGAGCGTCCTCAAAGGCAACGGCGGCACCGATGAACACACCTGGCTCATCCAAGCGCCCACCGGCGGCAGCGCGAAGATCAAAGTCTGGAGCCCCAGCGTCGGCAAGCACGATGTCGTGATCAACCTCAAGTAATACGCGCTACGAAGACCCCCGTTTAGCGCCGCCCCAAAGGGGCGGGCTTTGCGATCCAACCGGAAATTGAAAAATGACCAATGCCCATTGCAAATTGAAAATTGAAAATCAGATGCCGACACCGACGATGCTCCAGTCTCATCGCCGCCAGCGCCTCGCCACCGCGCTTGCCACTCCACTTTGCATTCTGCAATTAGCATTGGCCATTTTTCATTGCCTTCTTCTCCCCTCCCCCGCCACCGCTCAACCTGAAAACCTCAAGCGGCCTTCGGTCTATCAGCCCGTGGGCGCTCCCGCTGATCCGAAGGTCACTGTGCAGTGGAATCGCTTCAATTCCTACGCCCAGGCCACGGAGATTCTCAAGAAGCTTGCCGTCACTTTCCCCGATCTTTGCAAACTGGAATCACTGGGAAAATCCTACGGCAACCGCGAAATGTGGCTGCTCAAAATCACTAACTTTAAGACCGGCAAAGACACCGACAAGACCGCGTTTTGGATCGACGGCGGTATCCATGCCAACGAGTTGCAAGCTGTCGAAGTCCCGCTCTACACAGCCTGGTACATGCTCGAAATGTACGGCCGCAATGAGTTCATCACGCGACTGCTCGATGAGCGCGCGTTCTACATCCTGCCCATGATGAGCCCTGACTCGCGCGATGCTCACATGGAAAAACCCAACACCACGCACTCGCCTCGCACCGGCCAGCGCCCTGTCGATGATGATCGCGATGGTCTTGTCGATGAAGATGGGCCTGATGATCTGGATGGCGACGGCCACATCACACAGATGCGTGTCAAGGATCCCAATGGTGCATGGAAGCCACACGAGGAATTTCCTGAACTGCTCGTCCGCACCAAGCCCGGTGAGAAAGGCTCCTACACCTTGCTCGGCCAGGAAGGCATCGACAACGATGGTGATGGCAAAGTCAACGAAGACAGCGACGGCTCCTACGATCCCAATCGCGACTGGGCATGGGGTTGGCAGCCTGGCTACGTGCAAAGCGGAGCGTACCGTTATCCATTTTCCATCCTCGAAAATCGCATGGTCGCGGACTTCATCATGACCCGCCCCAACATTGCCGGGGCACAGAGCTATCACAACACCGGCGGTATGATCCTGCGCGGCCCCGGCGCCAAAGATGATCGCTCTTACGACAGTGCCGACATCAGCGTCTATGACCAGATTGCCCGCAAGGGTGAAATGATGCTGCCCGGCTACCGCTACATCGTCACCGGCGTGGAACTCTACGAAGTCTATGGCGGACTGCTCGATTGGTTTTACGCGATGCAAGGTGTCTATTGCTACACCAACGAACTGTTCACGCCCTTCAACTATTTCCGACAAGCATCCACCGAAGGTTTCTTTGGCGGCAGCGAAGAACGCCATCGTTTCAATAAGTATCTGCTCTTCGACGACGGCTTCGTGAAGTGGCACGAGGTCGAGCATCCCACCTACGGCAAGATCGAAGTCGGCGGCTTCAAGAAAAACTGGACGCGCCAGCCGCCTTCGTTCCTGCTCGAAGAAGAGTGCCATCGCAACATGGCGTTCACGCTTTATCACGCGGACCAGATGCCGCTCGTGAAGGTGCAATCGGTCGAGGTGAAAACTTTATCTGGCGGGCTCACCCAAGTCACCGCCGCCATCGAGAACACGCGCATCACGCCGACGCACGCCAGTGTGGATGTGAAGAACCGAATCACGCCCCAAGACATCGCCACACTCACCGCGAAGGATGCGAAGATCATCACCGGCTTCAAATCCACCGATCGCTACTTCGATCGCTTTGAAGAACAAAAGCGCGAACCGGAGGCGATGAAACTCCGCAACATCGGCGGCAACGATGTCGTCTATGTTCGCTGGCTGGTGCAGGGCAAAGGCCCATTCACCGTGAAGGTGATGAGCATCAAGGGCGGCAGCGATCAGAAGAAGAGCGAGTGAATTTGTACGCCATCACTTGGTTACTGATCCTCATCCTTTCGCCGTGACAACCTTTCCAAGCTTGAATGCCAAGTTGCCCATGTGTGCACCGGCGGCAGAGAGCACACCAGCCTCGGCGGGGACGCTCGGTTTGTTGCGACTGCGAACAGCACTGAGCCAATCGGATAAGTGAAACGCATCACCATCGACATTGGCATCGAAGTCCGCGCCGCGCTCGCTGGTACCTTCGCCGAATTTCATGGCAGTGGCGCTGCCGCCGCGCTCGGGGGTGACTTCGCAGCGACCGCGATCGACGTACATGGTCGCCTTGGTGCCCATGAGCACGAGGTGCGCCTTGGTGTGAGCGTTGACGAAGGTGCCTTCGAAGTGGAGATGAAGTTTGCGCTGCTTGTAGTGCAGCAGCGTTGAAATGGTGTCAGGCGTTTCCCATACGCCTTGCGTGGCAAACTGATCGCCGATGGATGTGGCGCTGTCAGGCATGGGCAGGTCCATGAGGTAGTTCACGGAGTCGAGCCAGTGCACCATGAGATCGGTGAGGATGCCGTTGCCGAAATCCCAGAACCATCGCCAGTTGCCGATGAAGCGATAGGCGTCGAAGGGCTGATCCTTCGCCTTGCCGAGGAATCGCTTCCAGTCGAGTTCGCTTTCCTTGTAGTCGGGTACGTACTTGCGAAAGGGTGTGGCGTTGCGGTTCCAGGTCATGTGAACTTTGTGAATGTCGCCGAGCGTTCCGGCTTGCACGACTTCGCGGGCCTTTTGAAAATGAGGCATGGAGCGTTGCTGCGTGCCGACCTGCACGATGCGTTTGTGATCGTTCTGAGCTTTGATAACGATCTCGCCTTCTTCGAGTGAATGAGTCAGCGGCTTCTCGACATAAACATCCTTCTTCGCTTCGCATGCAGCGATGGTATGCGGCACGTGCCAATGATCGGGCGAGCCGATGAGCACAGCATCGATGTCCTTGCGGGCCAGCAGTTCTTCGTGATAGCGCGTGGTGAACACGTCCTTGCTACCGCCGGTTTCAGCAGCGGCTTGAATGGCGGCCTTGGCACGGGCCTGATGACGATCGAAGACATCGCAGACGGCGACGACCTTCACGCCGGGGAGTTTCAAGAGTTTGGGGAGAAGTGCTTGGCCAGCGCGGCCGCCTGCGCCGATGACGCCGATGGTGATCGTGTCGTTCTTGGCGAAGCCTGCTGCGGTGGAGGTAAAGCCACCTGCGACGATGCCTGCTGCCGCCAGGCCGGAGTGTTGGAGAAATCGGCGACGGGTTGAATCATTGGACATGGCGAGCCTCCTGATGTTATGGGTACTCGTGCGATTATACCGGCAACGTGCTGCGCCGAAGAATGTACGTATTTCGTCGCCGTTGCCCAGCCTCGCCGCTTTGATATCCTGTCCCCAGTTCGTCGTCGGGATCGAGATGGCCTACGTCAACGACCGTCTCAACCAGTCATATTTTCATGCTTTTGAGTACAGGGGATTAACCAATGGAATTGAATCCGAACAAGCATGCATTCAAACTTTTGAGCGAGTTCAAAGCGTTCGCGCTCAAAGGCAACGTCATCGATCTGGCCGTCGCGGTCATCATAGGTACGGCGTTTGGGGCGATCGTGAAGTCGACGGTGGAGAACGTGCTGATGCCGCTGATCAGCTATATCACGCCCAATATGGACTTCAAGGATTGGCAACTAGGCAAGGTCAAGATCGGACTGTTGCTCAACGACATCATCAACTTCGTGATTGTCGCGTTTGCGGTGTTCCTCTTCGTCGTCAAGTTCCTCGGCTGGATCATCAGGATGAAGAAGCACGAAGAAGCAGTACCGCCAGCACTGCCGGAGCCGACGAAGGAAGAATTGCTACTCACAGAAATTCGCGACCTTCTAAAGGCGAAGCAGTAAGCAATCGATTCCATTTGAAATTGCGAACAGCCGGCCAGTACACTGGCCGGTTGCTTCAATGCAAGGCACGGCAACCGTGGAATCAAGGGCGATGTTTTCACCGACTATTTGATCTGTTTCGAGTGCTTACAGATCGCTGTCTATACGGAAGGCGAGAAAAACTCGATGCTCACCACCGCAAAGCCGCAGCGCATTTTCAATGACTATCTCTCGAAGATGAATGTGCCATTGTCCAAATGAATCACAAGCTTGAGTCTGCACCATCGTCATCGCCGCCGCGGTAATCAAAGCACTATGATGCGACGGCATGACCCACGATGCGAAATCACATGAAGACGAACCCGCGCTCGCTTCGCCGCTGCGCCGCCATCTGCTGGCGATGGCGATCATCATGACGCTGCTGGCGGTATATGGTTCGTTTGTGCCGATGACGTTCAAGACGTTGTCGTGGGAGCAGGCGGTCTCTCAATTTCGGCACGTGCCCTACCTGGACCTGGGCGTTTATAAACGTGCTGATTTCGTGGCGAATATCGTGCTCTTCGTGCCGCTGGGTTTCTTCTGGCTTGGGGCACTCGATCTGAATCGGCGCAGCCCAGTGGGAGCGATACTGGCAGCGCCCTTGCTGCTGGCGATCCTCATTGCACTGGCTATTGCAGTGGAATTTGCGCAGCAGTGGACCATCCGGCGAACGGTATCGCAGAACGACATGATCGCCGAGTCTGTGGGCAGCCTCATCGGCATCGTGCTCTGGTTCACCATCGGCCACTGGCTGATGCAGCGGGTGCGACTTGTGCTTTCACCTGGCAAACCCGTCGCAACACAGCAGGAGCAGAACATCGCCCTCATCCAGCGGTGGCGCCGCTTCCTGCTGCTCTACGCGATCGGCTTCGTCCTCTACAACATTCAGCCGCTCGATATCGCGCTTAGCCCAGCTTCCATCAAACAGAAACTCGCCGATGGCCGGGTGCTTTTGATGCCCTTCAAAAGCTGGGGCGGAAGCCTCTTCAAGTTCAACAGTCTTTGGCAGGCAGGCAGCGACATTCTGCTCTTTATTCCCATCGGTCTTCTGCTTCGCCTGGGTCGCCATCACTTGCGATCACTCGTATCGGCTTGCCTCCTTGCACTGCTCGTCGCCGTCGCCATCGAGACAACGCAGCTTTTCATCTTCTCCCGTTACGTCGATACCACCGACCTCATCACCTCCACCATCGGCGGCATCATCGGTGCCTACATCGCAGGCCAACTCTTCCATCAACTCCAACTGCCTGACCATGAGCGAATAGCAACCCGCGCGGTACGCATCCCTATCGCTCTGGGACTCTGCCTCGGCTACACCTTCGCACTGCTCGCCTTCTCCTTGCAGCCCTTCGATTTTGATGCCAGTCACGCGCAGTTCATAGAACATCTTCATAACGCCATCGCCCTGCCTTTCACCGGCCACTACGTAGGCACCGAATTCAACGCGATGACCAAAGTGATGCGCGATGTCATGTACTTCGCCCCCTACGGCGTCCTGCTGCGATGGGCTTTCCCCTCTGGCCCATCATCACCGTGGCTTGGACGATTGATGGTGACAATGATCGCGCTGGTCATCGGCTGCACGATTGAAGTGGCGCAGGCTGCCACACTCACGCGCTATGCCGACAGCACCAGCGTGATGCTCAACATCATGGGCGGCTGGCTGGGCTGGTGGACGTGGGGCTTGATCGGAAGAAAGCCGAGGATCAGCGGTCAGAGGTCAGAGGTCAGCGGTCAGAGGTCAGAAGTCAGAGGTCAGAAATCAGAAGCGAATTGATTGGCGCGCATCACTGCGCTTTGGCGGCGGCCAGAGCTTGTGCTGCGACGACGGCGTTGGCAGCGTTGTTGATGTCCGGTGACAGAGCGGGATCCATGGGCACTGACTTTGCCAGTTTCAGTTTCAACTGCTTCGCCAGTGATTCAAGCGTCAAAAGCTCAGCCAGGTTGTCAGCGCGAAGCGATTCGAGTTCATCGATCACACTCACCTCGCGGGCACAATGGCGCACGGTTCGATCATAGGTCTCCAGTTGCTTCTTCTTTTCTTCGATGAGCAGATGCATGGCCCGGTCCAGACTCATGTAGTGATAGTGCCCGACATCCTGCGAAAAAGGACGCGTTCGCTCAGGCAGATGCAGCGAAGTGAGTAACGCCGAGAGCCTGCCCACATGATCGCTGTCGCGATGGGCCAGTTGCTTGACCTGATTCCAGATGCGATAGGTGCGGGCATCCACATGAGGCGTGGCATGCGTGAAATGCGCCAGCAAGCTGCGACGCTCGGTGGTGATCAGTCCGTTGATTTCCTTGGCGAGGGCGTTGGTATCCATGGGCATTGCTTGCTGAAAAACTGGAGGAACACAGAAGCGAAACACGCTGGCGAAGATCATACCAAGCGTGGCTCAGGGCACATGGGAAGTTCTCTTGTCCTATGAAACCAGAGTCAAGTCCAGTGTATTTTCCAAATTGGAAGCGAGCACTTTGCCACTACAATCACGGACGCTTTCTGCATTCGTTTCATGCACTGCTTTCACGAGATAACCAATACGATGCGAACATTTCTGCGAATCACACTTTTCATCCTGCTGCCGCTGGCCACGCTCATTCTGGCTGATGACAGCAAAGCCGCCGATGGCGAGCGCGCATCGCTGCCTATGGCCATCAAGGCGACTGATTGGCCGTGGTGGCGCGGGCCTTCGCAGGATGGCATTGCATCATCCGATCAGCAGCCGCCGTTGAAGTGGAGCAAGGATGAGAACATCGCATGGAAGACGCCCATCCCCGGCCGAGGCCACGGCTGCGCCACCGTCGTCGGCAACAACGTCTTCATCGCCACCGCTGACCTCGACGCTCAGGAACAGTCCATTCTGTGCCTCGATCGCGCCACCGGAAAAGTCAATTGGAAAACCGTCGTCCACACCGGCGGCCTGATCGTCGAAGGCAACAAAAAGGCTTCGCTCGCCTCATCAACCCCTGCCTGTGACGGCCAGCACATCTACATCAACTTTCTCAACAATCGCGCAGTTCACACC
Organism: uncultured Phycisphaeraceae bacterium; assembly: GCA_964650055.1. Classification (GTDB taxonomy): domain Bacteria; phylum Planctomycetota; class Phycisphaerae; order Phycisphaerales; family Phycisphaeraceae; genus JTS-RE9. Next base: position 10,198 of record CAZYQL010000058.1, read on the forward strand.
ACCGCCCTTTCGCTCGACGGCAAGAAAGTCTGGCAGACGAAGATCACTGACTACACCGTACACCAGGGCTATGGCTCGTCGCCGACGGTGTACAAGTCGCTCGTACTCGTCTCTGCTGACAACAAAGCAGGCGGCGCTTTCGCTGGCCTCGATCGCGAGACTGGTGCAATCAAATGGAAACGCGATCGCCCCAAGTTCCCCAACTATGCCTCGCCCATCGTGCACCACATCGCGGGCAAAGATCAACTCATCTTCATGGGCTGCGATCTGCTCACCAGCCTGTCGCCGCTGACGGGCGAAGTGATCTGGGAACACAAAGGCGCAACGACCGAATGCGTCTCATCCATTGTCACCGATGGCAAACACGTCTTCACCAGCGGCGGCTACCCGAAGAACCACATCGCCGCTGTCGTCGCCGATGGCTCAGGCAAGATCACTTGGGAAAATACGACACGCGTCTACGTGCCTTCGATGATCGTGAAGGGTGAATATCTCTACGCGGTCACCGATGGCGGCGTCGCGATGTGTTGGAAAGCTGCCACCGGCGAAGAACAATGGAAAGGCCGACTGGGCGGCGATTTCAGCGGCTCACCCGTCCTCGTCGGCAACCATTTTTACGCCATGAGCGAACAAGGCACCGGCTACATCTTCAAAGCGTCCCCCACCGAGTTTGAACTCATCGCCAAAAACAAACTGGGCGACGAGGTGTATGCAACGCCAACGATTGTCGGCGGAAAAATCTACCTGCGCATTGCGGAGTACGTGAACGGAAAAAGACAGGAGTCGGTGGTGTGTGTGGGGAAGTGAGGAGCCAACTCCAACTACATCGTCGAGACGCTACCGCAAAAAATCGAGATCACCTAAAAACCTTGTGAAAGACTGACACTTCTTCGCTACTACATCAAGACGCAAATGCCGCGCAACCGCAGGGTTGAATGTCGCAGGCGAATACAACGGCTTGCCGTTAGCGGCCCGGGACTTGGCAATTAACCACTCCTTTGGATCCGATATTGTCTCCGGATTGTGATGTCCCTTGAACAAAAAGGTCGGGATTACGTGACAAACAGCCTCCTCGTCCGCAATCACCCACGCCTCAATTTCCTCTACCGGAACAACGATGCAACAAACCCTCTCCAGACCAGCTGGTTGCACAATACGTTTAATTACATCAGTATAAACAGAATCAGGAGAAGACTTATCAGCGTCATGACAAATCACAAATCGACCGACACCTTTTCGCAACCACGCCTCGACGTCACGCTGCCCTTTTCTTAGCATTTCCGAACAACCCCCATACCCCTTGCCCTTAATGGTCATGTTGTCGGATTGATAATAACGCCGCAAGACAATCGACAAAAACTCCTTGTCAGAGTTATCTTCGGCGAGAATTGCAAATGCGGGCAAAATGGCCATTAAAGAGTCTCGAGAAACTCGGCGAGAGTGCCTTCACTTTGTAGATATGCAGAAGCGCTTGCCAGTCCATCGTCATCAAATTTAGTGACCACCGTTTCACCCCTCGCAGATGTTACAAATCGAATGCCTTTTGCACCAACTAGGTTCATTACACTTGCAGAATGTGTAGTACAAATTAATTGAGTGCGTTCCGAATAGGTCTGAAGGATATCAATGACTTTAATTAAAAGTCCAGAATGCACGCAGTCTTCAGGTTGTTCTAATAACATACAAGAAGTTCCATCGAATACCAAGCAAGTTAACAGTTGCAAAATACGCCATGTGCCTGCGGATAAACCACTAAATATAAACCATCTACGCGATCCGGCGAGACCCGCACCCGGCATGAATGAAATCACATAGGTAGATTCTGCCGCTGAAGATGTACCAACACTCCCCTTCGCCTCCACTTCTTCAACTTGTATATCATCCAGAAGTCCAAGACCGTCGCGACCAAGCAGTGCCTTTAACTCGTCGAATTTGTCCCGTGCGGAAAGCCACATATATATCAACCGAATTTGAACAGACTTAGTTCTTCGCCCCTGCTTCAGTTCGCTAAACAATACATCGTACTTACTTTTCTCAATGAAAGATGACCCCTCGTAGGAATGCTCTTGAAAACCTTGCAGCAGCGGATAGTAACGCACGGACCCGAGAAACGAAGCCACGGGCTGCAATCGGGATCGCAACGCATGATCTTCTGGAAGAATTTGAAGCAGCACTGACAAAGCGGATGCACGAACACCTAATCGCACGCTTGCCAGAGGTGCGCCGTCCGGAACTTCTAGTGCCTCACCGTGACGATCAAACAGAATCTCTCCCCCGAGCGACAACTTCTCGCAATAGTGAATACTTTCACTCGCTGTAGGGGCAACTACTCTCGAATAGTAATATGAACAATCTTTGCCGTTCACTGAAAAGTCCAACACGAATTCGCATGGCTGACTTGGATCACGCGGACTCAGTTGAAAGCCGAATTCGGTACTTCCTAGACAAAGTTCGCATGCCAACTGAATTGCATGAAGCACTGTCGTCTTACCGACCCCGTTCTTGCCGACAAGTGCAATAACACTCTCGCCGAGTTGAACTTGGGAATCCACACAGGACCTAAAATTCTTGATGTTGATCGATTTGAGCATTCGTACCGTTCAATTCGCTAGCTGACAACACACGGCCAGATAACAATATCATTTACCATATCCACAGCCAACTATCCATTTTCCAATCGCCGTAGAGGACAAACAATCGCATTCTTGAAAAACGAACCGTCTTCGTCCGGCGACTAGAGAAGCTACTTCGCCCCCACCGCCTTCAATTCCGCCATCGTCTTCGGGGCCTTTTTGCTCGCTTGTTTCGCGGCATCATTACGGCCTTGGGCCATCAGTTCATCGATCTCGGCGTCCCATTTCTTGAGGCGCTCCAGCGCATCGGGCAGGTACTCTTCTGCGGGGGTGAGTGAGGGGAGCCAGATGCGATCCCATTCGACGCAGATGGGGCCTTCGTAGCCGATGCCGCGCAGTTTTTTGAGGAAGAGTGGCACGTTGCAATCGCCATCGCCCAGCGCGGTGAAGCCGGTGCCTTCGCCGATTTTCAGGTCCTTGACCTTCACGAGTTTGATGCGGCTGTTGAGCATCGTCACCGCCATACCGCCGCCGCGTTCGGCAGGGTCAACGGCTGCTGCGCTGGCGAGATTCCAACTCAGGCCGACGATGGGATGATTGATCAGATTCAGGAGCCACCACCATTCTTTGGCTGCGCTGAAACTGCCTGCGTTTTCAAAAAGGATTTCGACACCCAACTCGCCCGCCCTTTCCGCCAAGGCGGGAATGCGGGAGGCGATGCGCTGAATCACCACGCTGCGCGTTTCGTTGACGCCGACCTTCTGGCCGAAGAGGCGAATGCTCGGCGCACCGATGGCGGCGGCGAGTTCGATGTGTTTGATGATCTCGTAATAGCTGGCTTTGCTGGCACCGGCATCGGGATCGTGCAGGCTTGACGAGGTCGCCAGGCAGATCGGCTTGATATCTGAGGCTGCCAGAACATCGCGAACCTTGGAAGGATCGGAGAGCGCGGGGTCACTGGCGATACGCGTGGAACCCTGGCCGAAGGTGCGCAGCTCGACGCCGGTGTATCCGAAAGCCTTGGCCTGCTGGGCGACTTTCTCAATGGACCAGTCGGGACACGCCACGGTGCTGAATGCGAAGGAAGTGGGCATGAGTCATCCTGAAAATGAAGGTGGACACAAGGTAACGAAAAGGAGCGGCCATGGGAAGGTGGCCGCTCCTGATCAGTGATCGATGTCCTACTGTAGTTCACTTTCTGTCAGAACCGGTGATGTCCAGCTTCACCGACTTTTCCAACTGATCGACTTTGCCTTGCAGTTCTTGCGGAACCTTGGCGCGCTCCTCGGGGGTGTTGATCGGGCCATTGAAAAGTTCCCTTCCCGCTTGATCTGAAATGGTCAGATGGCGACCTGCTTCGCTGCTCTTGAGTGTGATGATGTGCGAACCATCATTCATTTTCGCGACTGATTCACTCTGTCGAGCTTCGTGTCGAAGGGTGATGCCTGGTCCGCCTGGTACAGCCTGCGGTAACTCGCCTCGCTGGATTCTTCCTTGAATGTCTTTCTGCTGCTGCCGGGCTTTCTGCATCATTTCATCGACTTGCTTCTTCATTTCTTCGATGCGCTTCTGGAGTTCCTCTGCCTGTTCGCCTTGCACGGGTAGCCCTTGCAGTTGCTTCTCGATGAGTTCCTTGATGCGTTGCCCTTCCAAAGGGCCTTGGATTTGAAAATCGAAATCGACATCAACACCGGGAAGACCGCCGGGGAAGACGCCTTGGGGCAATCGCTGAATCTGCACGCGGGTCGATTTTTCCAGCTTCTCCAATTTCGGTTGAATCGCCTCGGGCACAGCCTTGCGCTGATCGGGTGTGTTGATGGGGCCGTTAAACAGTTCCTTGCCTTCTTTGTCCTTGACGATGAGAGTCTTGCCATCTTTGTCGTTTCTGATTTCGAGCTGATGTTCTTCATCCGCAAAGCGCGCGGAGCCTTGAATGATGTGCTGCTCCCACTTGACGCCAGGTTCACCGCGCGCAAGCCATTTGATGCGAGGCGGCTGCCCCTCATCACCGCGAAAAATCATCTCTGGCGGGAACGGCATCAATTCGACTGCGGGCACTTCCTTTTCCACCAGCGTCGCTTTGATGGGCATCTCCTTGCCTTCACGAATGATGACAAGATCGATCACATCACCGGGCTTTTGAGCACGAACGAGTGTGCCCAGTTGCATGGTGTTGACAAGCTTTTGATCGCCCATACGAACGATGACATCGTTAGCCTTGAGGCCAGCCTTCTCGGCAGGCTCCTGAGCCTGCACGTGATCGACGACCAAGCCGAACCCTTCCTGCAATTTGAGGTGCGAAGCAAGCTGCGAAGAGACTGGCGACGTGGAGACGCCTAGGTACGCCACCTTTTTCATGGCGATGGAAGCGTTGATTGCACCCGCCTCATCCACCGCAACAATAATGGCCTGTCCAGGCGTGCTTTGCACAGGTTCTGCGTCAACAGCCACAACCGTCACTTGGCCCTGCGTTTGAATAATCTCCGGCTTATCAGCAGCCATGAGGGGCAACGCACTGCAAACAATCAGTGGCGCATAAAGCGATCGACGAATAGGATGGCGAAACATGTTGATACTCCAAAAAAAGTTAGAAGTTAGAAGTCAGAGGTTAGAAGTCAGAGGTCAAAAGTCAGGCAACCAAAACACGACACTCAAGCGCGAGGAATGACGCTGTTGCCAAAGCGTCATCACGAAACACATCACATATCACTCGTCAGTGATATCTCACTGGCATCACAATTGTCTCGCGGCGAGGCAACATGTACTCAATGCGAATGTTGTTTTTTTCATCAATCAATTGCACGTGATCAAAGGTCTCTCGCTGATAACGACGAAGCGGATCGCCATCAATCACCACCACGCCTTCCGGCTCCAGATTGCTCCAGGACTGCTCGATACGCACAGGATTGAATTCGCTCCACACTGTCTGAACAGGCGTCTGGCCGCGCGATCCTTTCGCCAGATTCTCATCGGGTTTCACATCAGGATAAAGCTGCGAAAGCAAGGCCCATCCGATGAGCGCCACCAGTGCAAGCAATGCAGCGACACGCAGTGCACTTTGAAGAACTGGACGATTGAAGAAACTCATTGGCGCAGCCGATGCAACAGTCTGCGAAGGCTGTGCGCGGAAAAGACTGCTCATGCGTTCATCGAGCTTCGCGGAAGACTGTCGCAGAGGCTGGCGAGCGATCAGCGATTCGAGTTCGTGTTGTTCTTGAATTTCATCCATGGCAACTTTCTGATTCAAACTAGACTGGCCAGTTGTTCTTTGAGCTTGTCCAGTGCCCTGCGGTAGCGACTGGCAACGGTCGATAGCGGCTCGCTCAGTGCTGTGCTGATCTGGTCGAAGGTCAAACCGGTGTAGAGTTTCATGATCAGAACTTCGCGCTGCGGGTCAGGCAGCGCTTCAATGGCTTGCCGAATCAGGCCGTTGGCTTCTTCTGCGGCCAGCTCATCAATCGCATCAGTGCTGGCGTAGATCGAGCCGGTCGCAGCACTATTTGTCTGCACCACATTCAAAGCTGCACTTTGAGGTGATAGATCAATACTCAACTCTGTTCGCTTGCGAGTGATGTCGATCGCAGCATTGCGCACCGCACGAAAGGCATAGGCCACGAGGTCATCGGCTTGCGATGCAGAGGCGCGGCACAGCCGGGCAAAGGCATCGTGAATCGCGTCTTCGGCGCGATCGGCCTGCCGGGTGATCGAAAGGGCCACCGTAAATAGCCCCTGTCGATGCTCGGTGTAAATCGCTTCAAGCTGCTGGTGCACCGGGTTGACTCGCTCCTGATTTCGATTGGTCGTGCTCAAATATCCGTACATCTACATGACGCACGGTTCATTGCACTTTACGCATCAAAAGCAAGAAAGATTTGCGTACTCCATCCATCACACCATCTGGCTCGGAGCCACATCGCGCTCGCTGACAAGCAACTCCACTGAATCGCCAAGGAGCGCCTTGATGCGATCGCGATAGATCGGCAGATAGGGCCGTTCTGTTTGAGTATGCCCCGCAAGCAAAATCGCTTTGCCGCTGGCTGTTGCGGCGAGCACAGCGTGGTGACGCATCTCACCGGTGACAAACGCATCCGCTTCGCCCACCTCATCGAGCAGCGATCCGCCAGCGCCAGCGCAGAAGCCGATCGTGCGAAGCTTCATTGCATTGCCCGGTGATGCAACGGGCGCTGCGACTTCGAGCGTCTTCAGTTTCAAGTGCTTTTTCATTCGTGTGGTCAGCTGCGCGAGTGTGATGGGTTTGTCGAGCGTGACGAGTCGGCCTTGCCCGACGCCTTCGCCGCCTGAGCTGGGAGGCAGGTCGAGACGAATGAGATCGAACGCGGGTTCTTCATAAGGATGAGCATCCATCAGGGCGGCAACGACCGAGGCAATCTTGCCAGCTGGCACGATGGTTTCGATGCGCCTTTCGATGACTTTCTCAAGCCGGCCGGGCTGACCAATGGTGGGATTCGTCGTTTCGTCGCCGCGAAAAGTTCCTTCGCCTTCCATGCTGAATGAACATTGATCGTAAGCACCGATACTGCCCGCGCCCGCAGCAAAGAGCGCTGCTCGTACCTGATCAAACTGAGCGGCGGGAATGAAGGTGACGAGTTTGTATGGCCGCTCCTTCTTGATGGGGTTGCTCGGACGAATAGCGCGGATGGCGCCGCCTTTGGCCTTGGCGCTTTTGTTTGTCGAACTGACCGCATCGACAATGCCAGGCAGCACCGCTTCGCAGAGCCAATCGTTGATGCCGCCTGCTGCGGAATCGAGCGCGGTGTGCGGTGAGTAGATCGCGATCTGATGCGCGATGGCATCGATGATGGTGCGCTGCTTCCAATCAGTGGCGACGAGTCTGGGCAGCGGGTCGAAAATCGGCGGGTGGTAGGCCACGATCATTGATACGCCCAGTTCAATCGCCTCCGCCATCACGGCTTCAGAGAGGTCGATGCAAAGCAGAATGCGCGGTTGCGAGAGGCTTTTTTTGTTGCGAATACTTCGCAAGTTCCATTGGCTGTCGCCGACCTGGAGGCCGACTTTGTCCCAGGTCTCGGCGAGGTGTTCCGGGGCCAGTTGACGCAGTGCGTGAAGGATTTGAGCGACTTTCATGCAGGGAGGATAGCCGGTTGTGATGCAGATTTCATGCAGGAAAGCGAGGCGAATGGCCGAATAACTAAATGGAGACACTCCATGAGCGCAAATCCATCCGTCAATTTGATGCCTGCCGCCGACAGTTCAACGACTGCGCTGACGACGGCGCAAAAGCTCGAAGCCCTTCGCCGTGTGCAGGGACAAGCTGAGCAGCGCGTCAAGCTGGGCACGCAATTGCTCAAGGCGGCTGAGGCTCACGCATCGCAGACGCACAGTCACGTTGAACAGATTCGGCAAGAGCAAAATGAGCTGCGTGAAAAGCTGGAGCATGATGTGGCAGCGGCGCTGCACCAATACGATCAGTGGGTGGGCACGATCGATGAATCGCTAACGCGCCGCCTTCAGCAAACCGAAGAACGCCTCGACGCCCTCGACAAACTTTGGGAAGAAGCAGAACAGCGGATGACACGCATGGTCAAGCGCGCGGAATTGATGTTCGATCAAAGCAGATCATTGCTGGAGTCGGCAACGAGCAAGCTCGATCGCCTGGTTGCGATTCGTCCGACACCGCCTGCGGCAATGCCCGCGCTCAAGATTGATGGCCCGATCTTGCAGACTGAGGCGGAGATCATTGATGCAGCCGACGCCGATGACACCGATGATGCGGGAGCGGCAGCGCCGAGCACCATGCTCTATGCACATCTGATGAAGCGACTGCGCGAGCGCGGCGATGAAGCGCCGAAGGAAGAAGTGGCGTGATGTGAATCGGTGCTTCGCCAGTATCGTTTGAACATTCACTACTTTGCACAGAACAAAAAAACAAGGCGCGTCCATGACGCGCCTTGTGGTTTCTTACTTTGAATTGTCTTTCAAGACCGCTGCGTCTCAGGTGCTTTCCGCAATGGCCTTGGCGGGTTCTTCCTTGGCGGCGGGAGTTTCACCATCGATGGTGAAGGTGATCTCTTCCTTGCCTTCGAGCTTGGCTGCCCGAATGGTCGCGCCATTCTTGAACTCGCCGCGCAGAATGGATTCGCTGACCGGGTTTTCGATGTAGCTCTCAATCGCTCTTCGCAACGGCCTTGCGCCAAAGTCAGGGTTGTAGCCCTTATCGATCAGGAAATCCTTGGCAGACTGTTCGAGCACCAGCCCCATGCGACGTTCCTTGAGACGCTTGCCGACCTTGTTGATCTCGTACTCAACAATCTGCACGAGGTTGTCGCGGGTGAGCGGACGGAAGACGATCGTCGCATCGAGGCGGTTGATGAACTCAGGGCGGAAGAAGCGCTGCATTTCCGCTTCGAGGGTCTGCTTCATCTTTTCATAAGATGCTTCAGAGCTCTTCTTACCAAAACCAAAACCCTGGCCCTGATTCTGAATCATCTCAGCACCGACGTTACTGGTCATGATGAGGACGACGTTGCGGAAGTCCACATGGCGACCGAAGGAATCGGTGAGCTGGCCTTCTTCCATGATCTGGAGAAGCATATTGAAGACATCGGGGTGAGCCTTTTCGATTTCATCGAGCAGCACGACGGAGTAAGGACGACGGCGAATCTGCTCGGTGAGCTGACCGCCCTCTTCGAAGCCGACGTAGCCGGGAGGAGCGCCGATGAGGCGGGAGACGTTGTGCTTTTCCATGTACTCGGACATGTCGATGCGAATCAGCGCATCGGCATTGCCGAACATGAATTCTGCGAGGCTCTTGGCGAGCAGTGTCTTACCGACACCGGAGGGCCCGATGAAGATAAACGAACCCATCGGGCGACGCGGATCCTTGAGGCCGGATCTTGCACGACGCAGCGACTCGCTGATGCGCTTGATCGCTTCGTCTTGCGAGACGACGGTCTTGTGCAGTTCTTCTTCGAGACGGAGCAGCCGCTCAGTCTCTGCTTTTTCGAGACGGGTCAGCGGAACGCCGGTCATCACGGAGACGACCTCAGCGATGATTTCCTCATCGACCACGCCATCGACTTCCTTCGACTTGGTGCGCCATTCCTTCTGAACGCGCTCTTTCTCACGGCGAAGGTTTTCGACCTTGTCACGCAGTTCCGCAGCTTTTTCGTAGTCAGCCGACTTCACCGACTCATCTTTTTCGACGCTGGCGCGTTCGATCTGTTCTTCCAGAGCAGCCAGGTTCGGCGGCTTGGTCATGCTCTTGAGGCGGACACGCGCACCAGACTCATCGATCACATCGATCGACTTATCCGGCTGCACACGGCCAGTGATATATCGCGTCGAAAGCTCTACAGCCTGACGCAGCGCCTCATCGGTGATCGTCACGCGGTGATGCGCCTCATAGCGATCGCGCAGGCCTTTGAGAATCTCGAACGTCTCTTCCTTATTAGGCGGCTCGACGACGATCGTCTGGAAGCGACGCTCCAGCGCGCTGTCCTTTTCGATGTACTTGCGGTACTCATCGAGCGTGGTCGCACCGATGCACTGAATCTCGCCACGACTCAGCGCGGGCTTGAGCACGTTGGATGCATCGATGGCACCTTCAGCGCCACCAGCACCGACAAGCGTGTGAAGCTCATCAATAAAGAGAATCACATTCTTAGCACGGCGAACTTCATTCATCACCGCCTTGATGCGCTCTTCAAACTGGCCGCGGTATTTCGTACCGGCCACCATCATGGCGAGATCGAGCACGACGATGCGACGGTCGGCGAGAATCTCGGGCACATCATTGCTGATGATCAGCTGAGCCATACCTTCGACGATAGCGGTTTTGCCCACGCCTGCTTCGCCCAGGAGGACGGGATTATTCTTAGTACGACGGCAGAGAATCTGCACGAGCCGTTCGATTTCCTTAGCGCGGCCGATGACCGGATCAAGCGACCCATCACGGGCCAGCTCGGTCAGATCGCGCCCAAAGGAATCCAGCGCGGGCGTCTTGCTGCGGCTCTTTTTGTCGCCGGGCTCGCCGCCGCTCTCTTTGCTGCTGCTGCCGCTTTCCTTGGTCTCTTCCGGTTCCACGCCAGCGCCCAGAAGATTGAGCACTTCCTCGCGGACTTCTTCGAGCTTGAGGCCAAGGTTCATCAGCACCTGTGCCGCGACACCTTCGTGTTCGCGCAAAAGCCCGAGCAGCAGATGCTCAGTGCCGACGTAATTGTGATTGAGATTGCGGGCTTCTTCGATGGCGTACTCGATGACTTTCTTGGCGCGCGGCGTCTGCGGGAGCTTGCCCATGGTGACCATATCGGGGCCACTCTTGACAAGCTTTTCGACTTCGAGGCGGACCTTGCGAAGATCGACATCGAGATTTTTGAGGACATTGGCCCCGACGCCTGAGCCTTCCTTGACGAGTCCTAGAAGGATGTGCTCGGTGCCGATGTATTCGTGATTGAAGCGCTGGGCTTCCTGATTGGCCAAAGCCATCACTTTGCGGGCACGGTCGGTGAATCGTTCAAACATGGCGTCCTCGCTTTCGTTGAGAGGCATCGTGCCTCGCTCATTTGTTCCTGAACTTCATCTTCGGTTCAATGGACACTCTATTGTAGCGCATCAGCGCGAACTGTGTGCGGTGTGGCTGCGAATGATGCAGGCCAGAGGGCTTCTTATCGTCGCGCAATCGCGTTAATCCACGTTATCGGCTCAATGAGATGGTTGGCACGAAACGCATGGACAAGGCTCGTTAAGTTTAAGAGCAAAGACTGTGCCTATCGAATGCGTGGGAAATGCTTTTCTCTTCGCGAACACCTGACAAACTGTGCAGTTCTTCTGTGATCGCAAGTCAGTTTGGCGGCCATGCGAGCGCGGTGAAATCATCACTCTTCCATGCCGATGGTGTCCGCGACGTGTTACGTCGCGGCTCATGATCCAAGCTCATCCAAACAAATTCATCTGCCCGCCTTTGCCCGGTTTGCGAAAGGCGGCCCTGGACATGGGCGGGTGTGGCTCGCCTAGTTTGTAGCGCTTCTTGAAGACAGTGAAAATATTCTTGATCTGCTCCGCAAACGGCCCGACACCGCGGCGACGATCAAAGTGAGCTGCGTCATAAAGCTTGCCGTGGTGCGCCGAGCGAATGAGCGATTCCACATGCGACGCCCGGTCAGGAAAATGACGCTTGACCCAGTCGAGAAATAATTCCTTGACCTGCCACGGCAAGCGCAGCAAGGTGTACCCTGCATTTACCGCCCCTGCTTCGGCGGCGGCTTCGAGCAGCGCGGGCAATTCACGATCGTTGATCGCCGGCAGAATCGGGGCGGTCATGACAGTCACAGGTATGCCCGCTTTCGATAACTCACGAATCGCCTTGAGCCGATCTGCGGGAGCGCTGGCGCGAGGCTCCATGATGGCGGCCAGTTTCGGATCGAGCGTCGTGAGACTGATGGCGACATGCACCGCATGATGCGAGGCCAGTTCGGTGAGCAGATCCAGATCGCGCAGGATGCGTTTGTTCCTCGTAATGATCCCCACCGGCTGACGACACTCAGCAAGCACTTCAAGACACGACCGCGTGATTTTCAATTTTTCTTCAATGGGCTGATAGCAGTCGGTGATGCCGGACATCACGATCGTGTCGCCGTTCCATTTCGGCGCTGCCAGTTCCTCGCGCAGCAACTCAGCGGCGTTGAGCTTGGCCATGATCTTCGTTTCAAAATCGATGCCGGAGGAGAACCCGAGATACTCGTGATAAGGCCGCGCGTAACAGTAGATGCAGCCGTGCTCGCAACCTCGGTAGGGATTGAGCGACCAGTCGTAATTGATGTCGGGACTGTTTTCGCGATCGACTTTGTTGATGATCGATTTGCTCTTGTCGCGGTAGATGGTGGTCTTGATCTGATTGCTGGGGGCGTCGTCTTCAGCGTCGAGCTGAATGCGATCCAGATGATCGCCCAGAACGTGCAGCCGCGTCGTTTCAAATCGGCTCGCAGGATTGAGCCCGGCCCCGCGCCCCTTCTTGAGTCCATCGGGCAGAACATCGCGATGCTCATCGACTTCGCTGTGGCCTTTCGGATTGTCGTACCACTTGGCAGCCATACCGAACATTATACAAACAATTTTTATTGCGACATTTGCGAGAGGCAATCAAAGTGCAATTGCATGAGGCTTTGCGATGTGGCTTCAAACTCCGCTTGCGAAGTCGAATACTCAATCGGTTTTACCACGAAGGAAAGGCAGAAAGGATGAGATTCATCAATTCATGGATTCAAAACTTC
>CAZYQL010000059.1:0-2322 GCA_964650055.1 uncultured Phycisphaeraceae bacterium
GGTGGGGGTGTCGTGGGGTCGTATCGTAGGTGAACGATCAGCGGCGGTGGACGGTGTCCACGCCACGAACTTGGCGCAAAGAGTGGTATTTGTTGAAATCAATTGGTATAGTTTGACTCACTTATCCACATTGAGTGGATTGACCTTTACATTTTGTTAAGTTATACCTAAACTACATGGGCAATGAGGCCGATCCAATAAGTGTCTTCCACAAGGACGTGAAAGGTGCAGTGGTTTTTGCGGTTGACGCAAAAGGCAACTTGCCTGCGGCTGCTTTCTGGAAAAAGGAACTCAAGCCAGAAGAGCGACGGAAATTCATGAATCTTTTCAGACGTCTGTGCAGCGTTGGAAAAATCGTGAACCCAGAGCAGTTCAAGCACGAAGAGGATGGAATTTATGCGTTTAAGATTTTCCAGAAGCGGCTCTACTGTTTTCAGCTAGGGCCTTGCTGGCACATCACGAACGGTTGCACGAAAAAGAAAAATAAGGCTGATCCGACAGAACTAAGCCGTGCGAAGAGGATTCGGTCTGAGTATCAGGCCAGAAAATAGGGAGTCTAAAAATGACCACTGAATATGATCTCATGATCAAGAATGAAGATGAAGCAAGACTGATGCATCGAGAAGACATGCTGATGGAGATTACGGAGTTGATTTGCGAGGTGATGGCGAAGGAAGGCGTGAGCCGATCCGAACTCGCAAGCAGAATGGGTGTGTCGAAGAGTGCGGTCTCGCAGATGCTCAATGGTGAGGGGCGAAATCTCACGCTGAACAAGTTGAGCGATGCTCTGTTCGCTCTCGGTTATTCGTTTGTGGCGCTTCCTCGGCGAGTCGATGAAGTGCGGGCTGAGTACATCCCGATTCGCATTCGAAGCGTTTGGTCGAGTGAGAACGAACAAGCGTTGATGGGTGAACAAGCGCGGGCGAATGAAGACTACACCGTTACCCGTTGCGACCTTAAGGACTTTAAGCAGATTGCTGCGTGATCCCATGGTGAAACAAAAAGCGAAAAAAGTTCCAATGAAAAGTGTCAAGTCCAAAGTGGGATTGGCGCAAGACATTGCCGCCCGCGTCGAAATCGTCGAAGTCAAACTCGTCGAAACTCATGTGACGCAAAAGCTGGTGGGCGATCGCAATCCAAAGTTCATTGGCTATGGGCAGCAATGTGCGACCGCGCGGTTGGCCGACGATGTGATCGAAGTGCACGCGAAATTCATGTTACGAGCGACTGATCAGGAATATCCTCCTCCAGATGAGGCCGGTTCTCAGGCAATCATTCAAGCGACCTTTTCGCTGAAATACAAGGTCGAGAACCTGTCGAGTTTTAGTGATGCTCAGGTCAACGCGTTTGGTGATGTGAATGGTATTTATAACGCGTGGCCGTTTTGGCGCGAATACGTTTACTCCACCCTTGCTCGGATGGGACTAAAACCGTTCACGATGCCTGTGTGCCGCTTCGGAGAGTAGAGCCGAAGCATTCGCCCACATGCCTCTTGCATATTGTCGTGTTTTGATTTGGAAGATGTCCACTCGACTTCCCTCTTCCTCACCGCACCATCGGCAGCGCATCCATCTTCGGGTTCAGCAGCATCACTGCGATGGCGGCGACGTAGAGGGCGATGCCCAGGATCAGGAGGATGATGCCGGCGCGGTAGAAGCGGGTTTTGCGGTCGCGGTATGCAAGGCAGGTTTCGAGCCAGGGGCGGATGAGGTTGCCTGGTTGCTGGGTGAGCCAGCGGAGGTGGAGGACGCCTAGGACGACGAGCAAGGCGGAGAACATGGTGAGGGAGACGCCCATGACGATGAGGATTTGGGCGAGGGCGTTGGTGCCGGCGATGATGCGGCCCGAGAAGCCGGTGGTGGTGACGACGATGCCGGCCAGGCCCAGCGCGACCTGCGAGCGGTGGTGCAGGATGAGGAACTGGCGCTCCATCATCTCCATCATTTTTTCCGGAGCGCCTTCGCCATACATCTGAACGATGCGGTCGATCTCTTCATTTCTTGTGACAGTCTTGGGCGGCATGAGGACATGATACTTCGTGGTGGAGATGAAGGCGTGATGCTGTTCTCAGTTAGAGCCGCGACTCAACGAGTCGCGGAAGCCCCAGGCCTGATGGAGCTTTGATTGTTTCAGTGGTCTAGTGCATCAGCGTCAGCGTCTGCGGTGAGGCAAAAACAAGGCGCGAATTACACTCCTTCAGTTCGTTGACGTCCGCGACTCGTTGAGTCGCGGACGCCCAAGGCCTGATGGAGCTTTGATTGTTTCAATGGTCTAGTGCATCAGCGTCAGCGTCTGCGGTGAGGCAAAAACAAGGCGCGAATT
>CAZYQL010000059.1:2422-3573 GCA_964650055.1 uncultured Phycisphaeraceae bacterium
ACACTCCTTCAGTTCGTTGACGTCCGCGACTCGTTGAGTCGCGGCTCATGCTGTCCGCAGGGTCCTGTGCCCTGTCTTCAGCTACGGCGCTTTATCCCTAAAGACTGAAGTCATTCGGTTTATGCCACGCGGCAACTGAGCGGGCCGCCCGCCGAGGGCATTGTTATTTCTTGACACCGATGACATAGGCGACCCAGTCTTCGCGCGGCTCGATGTGCGAAGTGGGGCGGTAGGTGCCATCGCTTTGGCCGGTCTTGGCGTCGAACTTGTCGCACCAGACTTGGGCTTTCGCGAAGCCTGCGGCATGCATGATTTCCAGAAGCTCCGGGAGCGACCAGAGCCGCCAGTCGTAACGGAAGGCGGAGCGCATCGCGCGGCCATCATCGAAGGTGAAGTGAATGTGATTCTCCACGCGGCCGGTGACGGCATTAACTTTTCGCTGCTCCCAGCAGTAGTCGAAGAGCAGGCCATCTTCGGTGCGAGCCTGGCGATGTTGGGATTGCGGGCGAAGAGCGCCGGGGCCGCCGTAGATGTCGAGGGCGAAGATGCCGGCGGGCGCGAGAGATTTTCGGGCACTACGAAAGTAAGCGAGCAAAGCGGCGCGGTCGTGATAGATGAGCGCGCTGAAGTTGAGAGCGGCAACGACATCGACCTTGGGCGAAGTGAGCGACATCACATCGGCGTGAACAAGATGCAGATCATCGGCGCGATCGCCCAGCCAGAGCGCTGTTTGCTTACTGGCCCAGCGCACGGTGGGGGCGTGGGAGTCGATGGCGATGGCCTGGTGCTCATCGCTGGAGGCGACCCAGACCATGGAGATAGCGGCGGAGCCAGCGAAATCTTCCTTGAGAAGCAGCGGATCGCGGCGGTGATAGTGGCGATAGGCGCGTTCAAGAAAAGCAACCTCGGCGGGGGGATGCTGCACGGCAGCGCGGTAGAGCGCGAGCTTGTGGGGCAGGGGTTTCACAGGGGCGATGATAGCGGAGAGGGAAAAGCGGAAAAGCGGGAAATGCGGAGTGGGTAGGTGGCTGAATATTTAGCCGTTCGTCTTGGCGAACGCGGAAGGGGATGGCCGCGAAAAGGCGCAGAAGGCGCAAAAAAGAAATTGATGTTTTGGGGACGAGTGTGATGGTGAGGCGCGGCGTGATGAA
>CAZYQL010000059.1:3673-11421 GCA_964650055.1 uncultured Phycisphaeraceae bacterium
AAAAAGAAATTGATGTTTTGGGGACGAGTGTGATGGTGAGGCGCGGCGTGATGAATGATGCGCGTGATGCAGGCGATCGATCAGCGCTCGACAAAGATCACGGCATCGGTGAGGCGAAGGCGGTCTAGGACTGGGCCGTTGCGTGCGGGATCGAGGGTGATGATGAGAGTGTTCCCGGTGAGCGCGGCATTGATATCAGCGCGAGGAGTCTTGGCGGTGATGACGTGCCGGGCGGCGGTCAGGCTGGTGGTGTCGATAGTGATGATGAAGTGGGCCAGACTCGGGTTTTCATTTTCGACATCGAGCTGCGCGACGGCTGCGAAACGCGCTGCTTTGGCGGGCAGAGAAAATGACACGGTGATCGGAGCATGCAGGCGAATCGCATCGCCTTCGATGCGCGGCTCCATCGTCACGCCAAACACCTTGCCACCCTCGGTGACCGTCATCGGCAGATCAGCGAGATCAATGAGCTGACCCGAAGGCGAAGCAAGTTCGATGCGGGCGATCTGTTTGAGATCAATCGCCATCGTCTGCTTTTCTTTCAGCGCAGCGAGCGAACTGTCCAACGTGAGTTTGTCAGCGGAGATCGAAACATCACTCGACGCAATGCGGCTGCCATCGCGCAGCCAAACCATCGACTGCTTGCCCGCAGCGCGCGTGACCGGATTCGCCAGGCGAATGGCCTTCACCCGATCGCGCGGCAGGGTGAACGGCTTGGCATCGCCTTGCTGCACTTCGATGCCCGCGTCTTTGATGGAGATGACGAAGCCGGTGACGACATCGCCGTTGGTCATCTCCACTTGATCGCTCGTCGGAGTCGCGCTGCTGACCATCGCGCCTTCATTGGACAATCGCGCAAAGGAGAGCCGCGATACCTGATCCAGTGCGATCGCCAGTTCGCCCAGTAAATCATGCTTGAATAGCAGCGTCTGCCCGTCGGCTTTCGCACCGGTGTAAACCGCGACGATGCGCTGACCGCTGATGAGTTCGATGAAGGCGAGCGGCGGGCCAGGAATCAGGCGGCTGCCACCTAAGAGCAGCGTGCCTTTTTCAGGCACCTCCACCGTCGTGCGAGTTTGCGTCAATTCCAATTCCGGAGCATCAATAAAGCCAGTGCTTTTAGTCGTATCACTTTCCTTGGGGAAGCGCACTTGCAGCACATCGCTGGTGGACTGCACCTGCATATTGCGCTGGTCATCGAAGTACGTCATCCGCCCGCCGCCCATCGCCTGAAGATTTACAAGACGAGGTTTAAGGTCCGGGCCGATGAGCAGGACGGGGGTGGCAGCGAGAGCCAACGATGTGAATAGTGACAACGTCAACACAAAGATTGCGAGACGAAACAGGAAATGGAATCTTGCAAGAATCATCACGGGGTTCACTCAAACGCCTGCTCGACTTTCATCTTGAAGCCAGGCACAGCGGGGTCGTTTTTGATCGTGTCATCATCTTGAAAAATCGCAATCGTCTGATCATCGCGATAGACAGTGATCGTGTTCGTTTTCGGATTGACGACCCACACTGACTGTGCGCCAGCGCTGAGCCAATCGCCCACTTTGCGCACGATCTGAGCCAGTCGATCTTCAGGCGAAAGCACTTCGACGGCTAGGTCTGGCGCGCCCTTGAAAAACTTCACATGGTCAGCGCCCGGCAGACGATCCTTGCGAATGAAAGCGACATCCGGCGCGCGCACGGTGTCGGGGTCGCTTTCGAGGACGAAGCCTGATTCCGCAGCAAGCACATTGCCGAGTTTGTGTTTCTTGACGTAGTTCCACAGCAGCGCATGGATGTTGCCCGCCACGTTGCCGTGCCGATATCCCGCAGGACTCATCATGTTCAGTTGCCCCCGTATCAATTCACAGCGACCGATATCGCCCATCGCCTGAAGTTCATCAGCGGTGATCAGTCTGGCTCGTGTTGCAGTGGCTCGCGTCATGGGTGGTTCATTCTATTGCGATGCTGCTTAGTGTCGCATGTTCGCAATCGTTTTACCTTTGAAAAATCGGCAGGTATCGCTGGGGCATCTGGAGGATGATTAGCGCCATCGCGGTGCCGTAGCTTTCGCCGTGGGCGTCGGACCATTTGCCTTCGGTGTCCTGACGCAGCAGCAGTTCACGGCGAATCGCGGGGAACCATTGCTTCCAATATTGCCCGCCCGCCAGATACGTCGCTTGCACCGCGTAGTAGTGGCCGTAGTAAAAATGGCCCACCGCGTAGTTGTTCATTTGATGGCGATACATCATCACGTAATCGAGGCCTTTTTTCAGAGCGTCATCCTGATAGACGCCAGCGTAATAAAGCGCCGCCACACCGGCTGCACTGCGCGGAAACGCGCTGCCGCCGCTGGAGATCATGTACTTGAATCCGCCGTCGCTGTTCTGACATTCCCTGACGTACTTGATGGCCCGGTCGATCGTGTCCTTGGGCACGCTCAGGCCCGCTTCGCGCGCTGAGCGCAGGGCCATCACCTGGCAGATGGTGACGGAGACATCAGCGTCGGCAGGTTCCGGGCGATAGCGCCAGCCGCCTTCATCGTTTTGAGAATTGACGATGAGTCGGACTGCTTTGACGAGCGTTTCGCGGACGCGCCGGTCGCCGGTCATGCCGTAGATTTCACCGAGGAAGAGCGTGGCAAACCCGTGGCCGTACATGGGGCCGTGGGAAACGTCAGCGGAGATGAGGCCGGTTTCGTTGGCGGAATCGAGAATAAATTTGAGCCCTTTTTCGACAACGTCGCCATACTTGCCGCGTCCGGGCAGATGACCATCAGCCATGAAAGCAAGACAGCAGAGCGAAGAGATGCCCACGTTTCTGCCGTAGCGCGTGCCGCCGAAGCTGCCGTCGGCTTCTTGAGTGGAGGCGAGATACTTGAGGCCGCTCTCGACGGACTTGCGCAGGTCGGGTGTGATCTCGACGAAGTTGTTGTCGGTGTCAGCGGGTTCGTTCTGTGCGAAGGCGGGCGCGGCGCCGGTGAAAGCGAGAAAAGAGACGATCACAAGATGCAACGAAAAATGTTTCATGAATGCGATTCTTCTTATTCCCCTCCCTCTTAGGGAGGGGTTAGGGGAGGGTCGTGTCTTCGATCAACTGTATGAAACATAGCGCAATGATTCATCGCTTGCCCGACCCTCCCCCGGCCCCTCCCTAAGAGGGAGGGGAGTACGAGCTTCCATTCTCCACGCACAACTCCTGCGCACGACTCATTCCTTGCCTTCCTCGGCCAGTCTGCGGTAGTACGCTTCGGTAAGTTTCTTATAGATCGGGCTGAACTTTTCGCCCAAGCCTTGGTCTAGCTCGCCGCGGATGCGGGCGGGGAGCCGGCCCCATTCGATGCGTGATTCTTCGATCGGGCCGTTGGGTGTGTTGGCGTCGGCGTTTTGCGGGTTGTTCTGCTCTTGACCTTTGTTGTCGCCTTTTTGTTCTTGCTTGTCGCCGGGCTTTTGATCGGGTTTTTGCTGGCCGGGTTTCTGTTGGTTTTGAGGGCTGCCTGTTTCTTGTTTCTGTTGGCTGGAGCCTGGCTGATTCTGCTGCTGTTGCTGCTCTTGCTTCTGCTTTTGTGCGGACGCAATAGCTTCATCGAGGCGTTTGAGAATAGATTCCTGAAGACGCTGAGTATCGAGGCCTGGATCCTGGCGCACGCGCAGCCGCTGGGCGACCTGATCCATTTCGCTGATGACTTTGAGCAGCATGTCCACGCTTTCGTTGCCGGTGAGACTGGGGGCAGCAACCTCGGGCAGCACGGGCTTGGTTTTGTCATCAGGCTTCTTAGGATCGGTGAGCTTGAGTAGATCATCGAGCGAAGCGTCGTTGTCAGCGGGGGCTTTGTCGGCTGCTTTGTCCTTAGCCGCTTGCGGCGTAGCGTCGTCAGCGCCGTGAACTGCGGCGCTACACAAGCATGCAAACATCAGGATCAAAGCGAGATATTTTTTCATGATGAGTTCCATTTGTTCACTTACTCAATTTCGGCAAGCCTTCGTTCACCAAGGTGAACGGCTAAATAGTCATGGCTGAATCTGCGGCAGATCGGTCGCGGGCTGGTTCGTCATCTTCTTGATCACCGCTTCGCTGAGCACGCGCACGCGCTGCTGCTGGTTCGCCAGGTCATCGATCAGGCGGACGCGCTTGGAGTCGCTGATGTTGCTTTCATCGATCAGGCGCGTGCGTTTGTAGAGCGATTCCTGGAGGCCACGCAGAAGTTTGAGTTCAGCGATGTCGGGTACGAGTTTGGGTTTGGACTGTGCGCCTTCGCCTTGCGATTGTTCGCCTTGCTGGGGTTGCTGGGCGTTGTCGAAGGGTTCATCTTCCTTGTTGGCATCATCGAGCGCTTTGGCCATCAGACGCAGCGACTGCGCGATGGTCTGCTGTTCGATGACGACTTCGGCGGAAGCCTTGGCGGTGCGAAGCTCTTCGATGGCTTTGGTCGCGGACTCATCGATGGTCTGATGCAGGTGCACGAAGACCGGAGCGCCGCTGATTTTCTCGGCCAGTTTTTTCGCAGCAGCTTGAAGCTCGCTCTGAGCCTGGGCGATCTGGGTGGCCTCAGCGCGCTGACGGCGATTCAGCTCCGCAAGATCAGCCAGCACTTTCGTGCGATCGATCAGTGCATCTTCTTCCTTGGCGAGTTTGTCATATTCGCCCTTGAGCTGTTCGCGCTCCTGCTGCTGCTCCGCTTGCTCTTCCTTTTTCTTCTGTGCCCGCACCAGCTTGAGCGCTTCTTCGAGATTGGCCACTGCATCGCGCTCGCTGGTGATGGCGGGGTCCTGCTGATTGCCACGCAGGAAAAACATCGCATCGGACTGGCTTTGCGCAGCTTGGTCGATGAGCTTGGCTACGCCTGCGGTTTTCTCGCTGCCGCGGGCTTCCTCTGCGACTGCCATCGTGTTGCGACGCAGCGTGCCTAGCGGATCAGCGAGCGGTGCGAGTTCTTTGGCATCGATCAGGCGAGCGAGCTGGGCCTTCTGCTGATCAAGCAACTTGGCGATGGATTCCTCGAGCTTCGCCAGCATACGGCGGAGCATTTCCTGCTGCTTTTTCTGCTGCCCTTGCATCTGATTCATCATCTGCTGCAAGGTGTCCGACGCTTCCTGTTGCTGCGCGGCGGCCTGCGAAAGTTTGTTCTCCTGTGTGTCTTTGCCGGCCTGATCCATCTTGTCTTTGAGGCCTTGCCGCTGGGCGATGTTGGCCGCCTCATTGAGGGATTGTGCAGCGGCTTTGTCCTGTGGCTTGTCGCCTTGCTGATCGAGAAGCTCGGCAGCAGCCTTCATCTGCTTGATCAGATCATCGGCCTGCTGCGCGAGATTTTTCTGTTCCTGAGCAATGCGATCCAGTTCCTTCTTGTCCTGCTCGCCCAGTTCATTGGCATTGCGCCCCGCAGTGCGTGGCAGCAGGTCTCGCGTCTCATCGCCTAGCTTTTTCTGAGCCTGATCCAACTGGCGAAGCTGCGATTGCAAAGCGAGAGCGCTCTTGCCTTCATCGAGTAAGCCGGCGAGGTCTTTCATCGCTTGTGCGACGTTGTCCTGATGCTGTTTCGTCTGCTCCTGCTTCTGCTTTTGTGCGGCTGATTCCTTTTCCTCACGACGAGATTGTTCAAGAGTCTGCGACGCTTTCTGCGATTGCTCACCGGCTTGATTCAGGAGTGACTTGGCGCGATTGAGCTGCTCGGTGATGCCCGGGTCATCGAGTTTATTTCGCTTGATGCGATCGCTCATCTGCTGCACAGCTTGAGCTTGGCGCGTGAGGGTTTGGGTCAGTTGTTCCTGGCGCGGCTGCGCAGTGGCGGGGTCGTTGGCTTTGAGTTCCTGCTGACGCGCTTCGATGCGCATGGCTTGTTGACGCAGGCCTGCGAGTTCACTGCGGATTTGCTGGGTGAACGCAGCTGCATCGACGATGCGCAGGATGCGCGGCGTAGAACGCACGGGATCGTGGCGCTTGTCATTGAGATTGAAAATGTCCTGGGCGACAGCGGTGAGGGTGATGTTGTCGCCGGGCTTTAAGCCGAGCTTGGAGAGATCGAATTCGTGAGATGCGGTGAGGCGATCGGCGCGGGCGGTGACGGTTTCGAGGGTGCGGGAGTCAGCGGAGGCAGCCGGGGGAGCAGAAGCGGGGAGCGAAGCCGCGAGCGGCGGGAGTTGGGCTTCGAGAGTGAGCGATTCGACAGCGACATCATCGCGTGCGGTTGCTTCGAGAGTGACCGTGGCGGTGGCGAGGACCATCTCATCGGAGGCAGGCTGAATCATGGCGACGGTGGGCGGCACATCGCTGCGCATCTCGATGCGGTAGGTGCGATCGGAGAGATTTTCGAGGCCATGGGAATTGGTTAGTTTGATCGGGGTTTCAAAGGTGCGGCCGAGCGTGAAGGTGAATTCGAAATCAGCTGTTCCGTTGGCACCATTTTTTTGCGTGGCATTGCCCATCATTTGAGGAGTCCAGCCGAGGGCAGGCACCAAGTAATAGGCGGGATGATTCACCGCGACCTTCATGTGAACCAGCGACCCTTCAAGTGCGGAGACGGTGGCGGTGCGTCCCGTCTGCTTGTCGAGCGAAATCGTTTCTTCGGTAACCAATCCCTTCGCATAGTCAGGCGGCGTAATCTTCACCGTCACCGACTTCACCGCAGGACGAGGCACCACGCGCACCGTCTGTGGCTGCGTGAAATCATCACCCGCTTTGAAGTAGTAATTCACCAGCACACCATCGGCAGGCAGATCATCAAGCGATGCGCTATTGCTGCTGCCCGCAAGTAGCTCCGCGAAGTCGGGTGTGAGGTCGATGAGCCTTTCAAACAGGCCCGACTGCGCAGCGGGTTCGCCTGCTGCTGCCACTGCTCCTGCTGCTCCCACAGCCTGCTCGCTCATGAGTACCGATTGCCACTGGCGATACTGGCCAGCTTTGCCAGCTTTGCCAGCTTGGTCAGCTTTGCCTTGCACCTGATAATAGACCCACGCCCGCATCCCCTGGCTATAGCCTTTGTCGATGCGCGCGGCGAGCCGCAGCGGCGCATCGGCTGGCTGCACCTGTTCACCCGTGAGCGAAGTGATGTGCGTCCTGCGTGGCCACTGGGCCTCGCCCAGCGGCAAGAGCCAGCGCTGCGCTGCAATCGCACTCGATGCAGGCGCGATAAGAATCACACTCGCAAAAATAATCGTCGCCAGTAGCGCCAGCGCACCCACGCGAATCGTCGGCGTCGGATTCAGCAGCTTCGCCAGCGACTCTTTGCCAAGTGTCGATTCCACCTGCGCCACACTGGAGCGCACGAATGTCGCCGTGCGCTGCGGGTGGGCATACTCATCGGCATGCGTGGCAAACTCAACGCCACTGGCGAGCACACCGGTGAGCTGCGGGAAGAGACGCTCAGCGCGCAGAGCCAGCGTGGAAAGATCCGGCGCGAAACCAATGGCCCGGCCGAGATGCGTGATGAGCCAAAGCCCTGCGAAGGCGATGAAGAGGATGACGATGGCGAGGCGGAGCCAACCGGGGAAACGAAGGAGGTAGTCGAGGACGCCGCAGGCAAGAGCGGCGATGCAGAAGGTGGTGAGGAATTGCAGGAGGCGGCGGGCGATGAGCATCAGCCGACCGAGGCGACGAACAGTTTCAAGCTGCGCCAGAACATGCTGCATGAATGAATTTCCAAGCCGGTGTCAGGCCGGTGCCGTAGGTGCTGGGGGTGCCGGGGGTGAGGCGTTTGCGGAGAACCCAACTGACATGATAGAGGCAAAGGGGGTACGAACAAGCGGAAAGGCGCAGGCGGC
>CAZYQL010000059.1:11521-22359 GCA_964650055.1 uncultured Phycisphaeraceae bacterium
TTGAACTCTGAACTGCTTTCGGTTCGTCACGCAGGGTCATAGCCGTTGCCGCCCCATGGATGACAGCGGCCGATGCGTTTGAGGCCGCGCCATGTGCCTCGGATCGGGCCGTGTTTGTGGATGGCGTCGATCATGTACTGACTGCACGTGGGGTGATAGCGACAGTGTCCGCCCATGAAGCGGCCCAGCGTCACGCGGTAGATGAGTACAAAGAAGATGAGCAGACGAGAGAGCATGGGAAAAGCTGAAAAGCGAGAAAACGGGAAAGCGGGAAAGCGAGAAATTTAAGGCAGGGGAGCTAACGGGTGATGGCGGGCCATAGCGCGAATATTTAGCCCTTCGCCTTGGCGAACGAAGTGTGGACAGACCAGTTGACTAAGATTGATCCTCTTTATTTTTCGCTTTCTCGCTTTCCCGCTTTTTCGCTTTCTCCTTCTTCCGCTCCCATTCCAGATGGAGCGAGCGGATGGCGTTAAAGAGCAGCCGTTGATACTCGGCGAGAATGCGAGGCTCGTGCGGCCTCACCACGCAGACCAGATCGTAACCCGCAGGCCAATCGTGCTGCGTCAGACGGAAGGCTTCGCGCAGCAGCCGTTTGATGCGATTGCGTTTGGCGGCAATGCCCACGCGCCTGCCGATGCTGATGCCAAAGCGAATTGTCTTGTCGCCGCTGGGCACCCCCAGCACCGAGATCGGCCCAGCATCCTTGCGCATGTTCGCATCGAACACATGCTTGAATGCGTTCTGCCCGCGCAGTCGCTGCTCACGCGTCAGTCGGTAGCGATGGGGTGCGGGTAATGGCATGAAAAGATCGTAGGCTCGCGCGGAGCGGCGCAAAGCCTATGCTCCGCGGCTAAACGTTTAATCAATGGCCTTGGGCTCAACCTTCGCCTCCACCTTCGGCTCATACCATTCGCTGTGCAGCCACTTCGCTAGCAGCTCAATCTCGCTGGCTTCGAGCTGGCCCGAAGTGCCAAACGCAGGCATGTTGTAGATGTTGTTCTCAGGCTTGAGCGAACCATCAGCTTCGCGCTTGTTCTTGTAGCCCACGTGTGACGGGTCGGTGATGATCTTGATGATCCAGTCCTTCGAGCGATAGCCCGTCAGCTCCGGCCCGCTCTTGCCGCCTTCGCCATAAAACTTGTGACAGTCCAAGCACGACAGGCCATCATCGCCCATCAGCGTCGTGATCTTTTCCACGGTCGCTTTGTTGGCATCGGTGGCTTGCGTCGCATCGAGGCCTTCGTATTTGGCGACAAGATCGAACGCGGTGATGAGATCGGACAGTTGCTTTTTCTGATCATCGTCATACTCGGCGATGTCTTCCTTGATGAACTTGGCCATCTTGCCGTTCGAGAATTTTGTACCGCCGAAGAAGCGATGGCTTTCGACAAGTTTGGGGTCAAGGAAATCGGTGAGCCACTGCTTGCCGGGGAAGCCGGCGAGCTCGGCAGCTGTGGGCGTCGCATCGATCTTCATGCCCAGACCATCGTGTCCTTCATAGCGGTGGCAGCTTGCGCAATTCGCCGAGAACAGTTTTGGCCCCATCGTCTTGGGATCACTTCGCATCAGCGTCTTCGCACCGGTCTCTGGAATGCCTGCTGCCGCCAGCACCGCAGCGCGCTCGCCATCGATGTGCGATTGCGTCACTGCCGCGTTGAATTCGGGATTGCCTGAATCCTGTTTCATCGCTTCGTAGGTGAGGTAACCGGCGCCTGCCAAGACGGCGAAAAGAAAGACGACATTGAAAGCGTGGCCGACTTTTGCTTTGCCGATGAACGGCATGAGAAAGAAGATCGCCATGATCCCGCCGGGGATGACGATCGCGCCAATCAGTTCCTGTTCACCAGGGAAATACTTCAGAAGTTGGAAGAGGAAAAGGAAGTACCACTCAGGCCGGGCTGCGGAGAATTGCTGCGTCGGATCAGCGGGGGCTGAGAGCGGAGCGCCAAAGTAAAACACCATGAACAGCACCGCCGCGAGTACGGCAAGACATGCAACCGCATCTTTCAAAACCTGATCAGGCCAGAAGTGTGAATCTTCTCGATCCGGCGCGAGCTTGGCGGTGATGCCATGACGACGGAAAGCGTAGATGTGCGCAGCAATCATCACCATCATCGCGCCGGGCAAAATGCCAGCATGTAAAGCGAAGAAGCGCGTGAGTGTGTGGTGGCCATAGTCGTGCCCGCCGATGACGATCTTCTGAATCGAAGGGCCAACGATCGGCACCGCTTCCATCAGACTCGTGGCGACTTTCGTGGCCCAGTAGCCTTTCTGATCCCAGGGGAGCAGGTAGCCGGTGAGCGACAGGCCGAGCACGATCTGCATGAGGATGAGACCGATCCAGAAATTGATTTCGCGTGGCGCTTTGTAAGCACCATCGATGATGACTTGCAAGAGATGGAAGGCGAGCAGGACGATCATGGCCTGTGCGGTGAAGTGGTGGATGCCGCGCAGCAGCCAACCGCCCCAGAGTTCGTTTTGAATGTAGTAAACGGATTCCCACGCGGTCTGCGAACTGGGCGAGTAGGACATCCAGAGGAATAGGCCGGTGATGATCTGCGTGGCGAAGCAGAACATGAGAGTGGAACCCCAGACATAGCGCCAGCGTGCACCGCCTGGGATGTGTTCGTAGAGCATGGATGAGACCATGCCTCGGTAGCCAGTGCGAGAATCAAGCCAGTCAAGAATTCGGTTCATGGGAAACTCGGGGCGGGGGAGGCAGTAGCAGTAGCAGTGGCAGAAGGCGGGAGCAGTTTGCAGCGTGTCATTCCTGACTGCCTACTGCTCCTGCTCCTGCTGACTGACTCTCACGTTTGCTGAATCTTTTCACTTACGCCAGCTCGGTAGCGTGCGTACTGGACGAAGATCGTGCCATTTTTGATTTCAACATCGAGCGTATCGAGCCCGCGCGGGCTCACGGTCTTCTGGCCTTGTGCGTTGATCTCGCGCACCTCGCCATTTGCTTTGAACTCGCTGTCGTGGCAGGGGCACTTGAATGACCCATCACTTTGCGAAGCGACGAAGCAGCCCGCGTGCGGACAGATGACTGAAAGACATTGCACATCCGTCTCGCTGGTGCGCACGAGATAGACCGCGCCGATGCGGGCGTTGCTGGTTTTGTTCCACGCATCAACGAGATCAGCGCGGATGACGAACTGCCTGGGCTTACCGTCGGCGGGAAGTGCATCAAGCGAAGTCACCGGCACGAGCATGCCGCCTTCTTCTTTTTTCCTGTCCGGCCGAATCGGATCAAACACCGTCAACAGTCCCGCCGCCGCTGGCACAATGCCGACGATGCCGCCGATGATCACCGCTGAAGCTTTGGTCATGAACGATCGCCGAGGCTGCTGCGACCAGGAGTCATGCGGGGTTTTATCGGGGGCTTCATCTTTTGTTTCGTCTTCACTCATGATCGTTACTCCATCGAGTCAGGGCCAACAATTGTATCGGCAATGACAAAAGAAGGTCAGCCCATCGAGGATGACTCCAATGGCTTCTGATCGATATTGCTCTGACGGGCGAAGTGGTTTCGCGGATAACGTGGCGTCAGAAAAGGTAGGTTCGCAAAGTCGCTGTGATTTCGCAGCGGATTCGTGTCTCGTGTCTCGTCACTCATTTCTTCTTGAGCGTCGTCAGCCATTCGACGAGATCGATCAGGTCCTCTTCGCTCATGGCTTGTTGCAAGCCGGGGGGCATGAGGGAGCCTTTGAGTTTTTCGCGGTAGACGATGTCTTTGGTCTTGTGCTTTTGCGTGATGCCGCCGGCGAGGCGAAGGATGAGTTCATCTTTGGTTTCGCTGATGACGATGCCGACGGTTTCGCCTTCATCGGTTTCCATGCGCGTGCCTTCGTAGTTGTGCTCCACACCGGCGGAAGGATCGAGGATCGCGGTGTAGAGACCTTCCTTGGGCAGCTTCGAGCCGATCTCAGAAAGCGCAGGGCCGAAGTCGTTGCCGAGATTGGTCTCGCCACTGACGACGCGATGACACTGAATGCAGTTGACCTTCTTGAAGACTGCGGGGCCGGCGTCTGCGTTGCCGGTGCGCTTGGCGAGCTCAGTGATGGGAGGCAGCGGTTTGCTGTTGAGTGATGGCGGGAGTTTCAGATGTTTGCCCGCTTCTTCGCGGATCGTTGCATCGCTGGAAGCGAGCAGGACATTGCCCGCTGCAAAGTGCAGATCATCGGGAAGCTTGCCGTTCTTGGCGAGTTCGAGCAATCGCTTCTCGCCAGCGCGGCCGTTGCCAAACGCCATCGCAGCACTGGTGCGCAGCGGCTTGCCTGCTTTGTCATCGGTGACAATCTTTTCGAGCAGATCGTACGCTTTGGTGTCGTTGGTGAAGCCGAGCACCGTGATCGCGGCAGCGCTGGCCTTGGCATCATCACTGTGAATCGCTTTTTCGAGTCGGCCGATTTCATCAAACTTGATGAGCTGCTTGGCAGCGGCGACGCCAGCCGAATCATTGGGTTTGCTGAGTGCCTGTTTGAGAAGTGCATCGGACTGATCGCGCAGATTGAAGCGGGCGATGATTTCAACGAAGACGTCGCTGCCTTGGTTGCGCTGAAGAACGCCCAGGAGTTTTTCTTTGAGCCGAGGTGAAGCATTGAGATCGATATTCTCGATGCGCGAGAGCGTTTCGATGAAGATCTGATCCTTGGATCGCTGTTCATCGGTGATGGTTGGCGATGTTGATGCATCATCAGCGTATGCCAGCGTCGTGGCTGCCAGGAGAATGAAGAAGATGAATCGCGTGATCATGATGTTCCTTCATAGCCGCAGCGAGGACACTGCGGCTGCAAATGAAAAAAGCCGCCGTTCGTGGATTGTACGAGCGGCGGCTTGAGTGGGTTTCGTGGCTGCAAGGCGCTGATGACGCTACGCCGCAAGCGGCGGTCAAATATCGGCGGTCACTCTGCGGCGAGCAGTTCCGCCAGTGCCGCATCCTTTTCAGCGCTCTTGGCGTGGAAGTCGAAGGCACGCAGGTAGCGTGGCTTGTCTTCTTCCTTCGTTGCCTTGTCGGTGATAATCTTCACCAGCAGCGGCAGGGCCGCCTTGGCGCGTGTGCGCCACACAATGTCGCGGCCGGCGTCGCTCTTGGTCGGGTCGCTGACTTTCTTCACATAAGCTGCAAAGCATGCATCTGCATTCAGGTCTGAAGCCAGACCCAGTGCTTCGAGATACCAGCGGTCTTTGCCGTCGTACTGCGTGGCCAGGTCGGCCCAGAGCGCAGCGGCTTGATCTGTCTTGTTGTGACGAATGGCAATCAGACATTCACGGCGAACCGCAGCATCGGAATCCTTGGCGAGTGCTGTAGCCGTGGCGAAGGCATCGACGCTGCTCAGTTGACGCGCCAGGCGCAGACCGACGATGCGGATGTCCGGATCGCTGTCCTTGATGGCGATGTTCACATAGTCCTGTCCCTTGCCTTCGATTTTGCCAAGCAGCCAGAGGGCGCGAGCGCGAAGGTAAGGCACATCAGAAGCCCAGAGATTTTTCAATGCCGCTTCAGCCTTGGCACCTTGTGCATGCAGCGCGGTCCATGCGACGTATCGCACAGAAGGCGTCGGGCTCTTGAGCGCTTCGATGCAATTCTCGATGGTGTCGAACTTGTAGGTCGGTACCTTGTAGCCGGTGTGGCCCTTGGGGGTGACGCGGAACAGTCGGCCTTTCTCAAGGTCGCCTGCGTTGTGACCGCCCACGCCCGGGTCGTACCAATCCGCAATAATCAGCGAGCCATCGGGAGCAACCTTCACATCCGCAGGACGGAACCACTTGTCGCGCGTGCCGGTGACGATCGGCAGCATCGTGGCGGTGTAGCCAGCGCCATCTTTCTTGACCGGGTAAGCGCGAACGACATTGGGGCCAGCATCGGTGTGAATCATCTGGCCGTGAAATACTTTGGGCAGCAGCGTGGCTTCGTACATGCAGATGCCCGTGGGTGAACCAGCGCCGGTGAGCAGGAGCGTGGGTACAACGCCGGGGTCATTGAGGTGCCAGTGGCGCGAAGGGACATCGGCTTCCCAGTTGGTGCGTTTCTGATTCCAGCCTGCGCCGGTGATTTCGTCTTTGTAGCCGTAGTTGCCAAACTCCATGACGAAGTTGATGCGGACACCTTTGTTGCCGTCGTCATCGTTGTCGGACTGCCAACTGGTGCCGAAGGAATCGACAGTGTTCATCCAGTTGTTGCGGAAGTTCCAGCCGAGCGTTTCGAACTGTGAGCCATCGAGGTTGCAGCGGAAGACCATGCCTTCCTGATAAGGCTTGCGGCCGGCCTTCACTTCGTTGCCGGCGAGATCGACGATCTGTTTACCGTCTTTATCTTTGATCTGGTTGCCGCTGTTTCCGAAGTTGAAATAGAGTTTGCCATCAGGGCCGAAGATCACCTGATGGATGCCGTGGTCATGTTGGGTACCGCTGATGCCGGAGAAAAGCGTTTCGACTTTGTCAGCTTTATCGTCGCCATCTTCATCGGTGAGGACGATGATTTTGTCGCCGATGGAAACGATGACGCGGGTGTTCTTGCCATCGGGTGTGGCGAAGACGGTCAGGCCGTGCGGCGAGTTGAAATCTTTGTCCTGATAGAAGGTCTTGCCTTCGCCATCGATCTTGCCATCGCCATCTTTGTCTTCGAGGATGAGGATGCGATCGCCTTCGGCTCGCTTGCCTTTGTGCCGACGGTAGTTGACGATTTCAGCGACCCAGATGCGGCCCTTGTGGTCGATGTCGATGTTCGAAGGATTCATGAGCAGCGGCTCGGCAGCAAAGAGCTCGACTTGCAGTTCTTCATGCACATCCAGGCCTGCGACGGCGTTTTCCGGTTCGCGCTGAGTAGCGCCGCCATCTTTGGAACCACCCTTGGCTGCGGTGGCGAGAAGGTTGCCGGGGTTGGCGGTGTAAACGACGAACTGCACGGTGGAGCCGCAGCCCTGACTGGTGCCACCTTCATCGAGGCCACCTTTGGCGATGAACTTGACGAAGGAGTGATTGGCGGGGAGGTCGTAAGCGATGACGGAGTTGGCGTGCGTGCCGATGCCGTAGGAGACATCGTGGCCGCCGACTTTCAGCGCGTTGCCGCCTGAGTTTTTGTTGATGCTGACGTTGCCGTGGTCAGCCTCGGCGGATTTCCATTTGAGGTCGGTGAGTTTGGTTTCTTTGCCGTCCTTATCAACGAGGCGCGGCTCCATCCAATTGGCCCAGTCGCAGCTATAGCCATCGCTCGCATCGCTGACGATCAGATAAAGCTGATTGGCACCGGTGATATCAGCGGTGATATCGACGGCGTGGCCGGGTGTACCGGCATCAACGGTCTTGCTTTGGAAAAGGGGCTTGGCGCCCGGCTTGGAGTTGGAGGCTGCGGGAGCGCTGGAAGCAGGCAAAGCGGCAGCAGTGCGGCCGTTCATCTCGGCGATCTTCTTGTTCAGACCTGCACGATCAAAATTCGCGGGCACCTGTTCATCGTGATTCTCAAGCATCTCATCCACCGTCGGCGTCTTGCTGGGCACGCCACTCTTGGGCACTTCAACCTTCGCGATCCAGGCGATGCCGTTGAGCACAATCTGGCGATGGCTGTCGTTGGCCCAGTTCCAGTGGTAGTGGCTGCCGGTGAAACCGAAGCCGCGGCCGCTGCCTTCATCAGCGGGGCGCTGACGGGCCCACATCAGGTGCTGGAGTTCCTTCTTTTCAACGACGCTTTCATACACAGCCTTGTTGCCGTTGTGGCTTCCATCTTCCTGGCCGACTTTCCATCGACCGGTGACCGTTTCAGGAGGAGGCAGTGCGGAAAGGATCGGCACAACGCCGCTCTCAGGCGACAGGTCGCCCTTGAATCTCATGTGGTAGTACCACTCATCATTGGTCTCGAACGGCTTGACGCCGTTGGTAATCGGATGATCGGTATTGAGCTTGGCCTCTTTGAGAGTCCAGTGCGGATTGACGGACCACTTGGTCTCGAAGTACCCGCCGGTGTATTTGAGCATCGCATCGCCGCCCGAGCCGCGCGGCACTTCGACCGCATAGTGGATACAGCCAAAGCCGACGCCGGTGCTCAGAACCTTGTCCAGTTCCTTGAGGTTGCGAAGCATCGGGTGCCCGCCGCCGCCGTCAGCATAGACGACGATCGCTGCTGCACCATCGAAGATCGATTGATCCTTAGGCCAGCCGGGCCCGGTGACGACGCAATCAAATCCCAGGCCTGAAGCATTGAGCTGATTGGCGAGCAGATTGCAGCCGGCTTTGTGATCGTGTGAGCCAAAGCCGTGGCTGGGATTACCCGCCACGAAGACTATTTTTTTTTTCGCGGCATCAGCAGTGGTGCGGGTGGATGTCGTCGTCGTTGCAGGAGCAGCTTCTTCGAGAGGCACAGCGGCTGCGGCTTTCTTCGTCTCGCCTTTGATGCGGATGTTCTTGAACTGCACCTTCATCGGCGGGCCAGCGTGAAGCTGAAGCGCGAGGATTCCCGAAGCGCGACGGGCCTTCTCATCGTTGTCCACGCACTCGATCGTCTGCACATCGTTGATGTAATGCTTGAAGGTGAAACCTTCCGCGACGATGCGGTAGCTGTTCCACTCTTCGTGTTTGATCTTCGCTTGGATTTCGTTGGAGTCGCCGACCTTGCCGGTGACGTTCACTTTGAACTTGCCATCGACATTGACCAGTTCGGTCTTCTGGCCACGGTTGGCGAGGATGCCGCGGAAGGCTTCGCCATAAAGGATGCCTGAGTAGGTCTTGCCTGCTTCAAAGTCAGCTTGGTAGCCGCCGATGCGGTACTTGTCGTTTTTATTGAGTCCGAAGGAGCGGTACTGCACGCCGCTGTTGCCGTTGACGATTTTGTAATCGAAGCGAAGATCGAAGTCAGCGGTTTCGCCAGCGGTCCAGAGGATGAAGGTGTTGCCACTGGTGGGATTTTCCTTCGTCGTTGTGCCAGTGATGGCGCCCTCTTCGACGGACCAGAATTTGGGGTCGCCCTCCCAGTCGGTGAGGTCTTTGCCGTTGAAGATGGATTTGAATCCTTCTTCTTCAGCAGCATGAGCGAAGGGGGCCTGCACTGCGAAGAGGGTCATCGCAAGCAGAAGAAAGCGTAGAAATTTCATCACGGTACTCCGGGGTTGGCATGAACGAGGATTGGAAAGAATAAGCGTAAGACTTATACGTGGACAGGGTGTATTGCAGCAAACTAGTGCAGGGGTACGGGAGGGGGAAAGCGAAAAAGCAGGAAAGCGCGAAAGCGAAAAATAGGAAACTGGTCTGGCGCGACACGCCTCTGAATTTTTCGCTTTCCTGCTTTCGCACTTTCTCGCTTTTCCGCTTGTGCATTGTACCGACCGTTGCTAATCTTCGATTTCCTACCGGCAGTCGCAGCCCGGCTCGCTCCTATTCATCACGAGGCACTCCCATGAAATTCGGCATGAATCTCCTGCTCTGGTCCACTCACATTACGGAAGATCAGTTTCATCTGTTCGACACCATGAAAGAAGCTGGCTACGACGGCGTCGAAATCCCCTGCTTCGAAGGCGATCTCAAACACTTCACTAAAATCGGCAAGGCTCTCAAAAAACTCAAGCTCGGTTGCACCAGCGTCACCGTCATGACCCCCGATGCCAACTGCATCAGCCCTGATAAAAATATCCGCGCTGCGGCACTGGATCGCTTCAAGTGGGCACTCGATTGCTCAGCGGCGATGGGCAGCGAACTGATCTGCGGCCCGATGCACCAGACGCTGGGCGTTTTCTCAGGCGACCCGCCGACCAAGGACGAACGCAAGTGGGCCGCTGATGTTCATCGCAAAGCCGCTGATCATGCCAAGAAGGTCGGCGTCAAAATCGTCCTCGAATACCTCAATCGTTTCGAGTGCTACTTCCTCACCACCATGGCTGACGCGGCCGCTTATGTGAAGCAGGTCGATCATCCTTGGCTGGGCACCATGTACGATACCTTCCACGCCAACATCGAAGAGAAAGATGGCCCCGGCGAACTCCGCCGTGCTGCGAAAGAGATTTTTCACATCCACATCAGCGAGAACGATCGCGGCGTGCCCGGCACCGGCCACGTGCCCTGGATCGAAACCTTCCGCGCTATCAACGAAATCGGTTACGACGGCTGGCTCACCATCGAAGCCTTCGGCCGTGCTTTGCCCGATCTCGCCGCCGCCACCAAGGTCTGGCGCGACTTCTTCAATAAGAAAGAAGATGTCTATCAGCAAGGCATCACCTTCATGAAGAACATGGTGGCGATGACGAAGAAGTAACAGGCGATCGAAACATCTGATAATGAAAACACGCCGCCATTGAGGCGGCGTGTTTTTTTTACGTGTGGCATGCGAGCGACGATGACATGTTTGCGTTTAGCCGCGGAGCAAAGGGCCGCCGTCGCTCCGCGCGGACCTGTTCGTACATAACCTCGCAACCTCATTTCTCACTCTTAATCCGCTCCTGAATCGCGATCACCGCTCTGGCAGCCGCGCTGCGAATCGAAAAATTAAGCTGCTTGCCTTTGGCGAGTGGGATCAGTTGCGACTGCGAGTTCTGCCCTGAAACGACCTGCCGCATGATGAGCAGCTAAACGAAATCGCCATGAATAAGTGTCCCGTGAAAGTCGCAAAAGGGCGAGCGTTTTTGCCACCAAGGTCTTGGCGATGTCAACCAAAATGCGACACGAAAAGTAGCAGGAAGAATGAAAGAAACGCATCGCATTCGCAAGACAATCGGCGCGCATGGTTTGACGTGTTCACGTTCAACACGTACAGTTTCCGGCCCGAAACATCGGGCTGGTAGCTCAGCGGTAGAGCAGCGGCCTTTTAAGCCGTTGGTCGAGGGTTCGAATCCCTCCCGGCCCACTTGTCA
>CAZYQL010000060.1:0-15977 GCA_964650055.1 uncultured Phycisphaeraceae bacterium
AGAGCGTTTAGGGTCTCAAATTTTTATTGCTCTAAGCTTCGTGTCTTCGTGCCTTCGTGGTTAAAACGAAAACGCTTTGCGTCCACTCAGTAAAGCGGCCCAGCCGAGTCCGAAGGCAGCATGGAGACGGGCAATGAGATTGATCCAGCCGGGCACGATGGAGAGGATGAAAAAGAGCAGCAGCAGATAAGACACCTGCAGGTTATCGAGCGGAAGAAGCCTCAGTCCAGCAAGCACACCGCAGCATGTGAGCATGAACATGAAGATCGTCATCACCACGAGCAGCGGGCGCAGCGATGGATTGGATCGCGGCGACTGAACCATGAGCCCGACGAAGCCGACCGAAAACATGAGCGATGGAAAAAACCAGTGCAGCGGCGAGAACTGCGGATGATTCAGGCGTGTGATGGCGTCGAGAATGGCGAGGACGATTTGCAGTGAGGAGCAGACGATGACGCTGCCGCGCGAGAGAGGAAAGCGTGACCCGGAACGTGGCATGATGAACTCCGTAGGAGATCAGCGCAGGACGCTGATGCAGCATAAGCGAAAAGCGGGCGTAGTCACGAGAGGATGGCTGAGAAAAAAACGGAACCCCGGACACGTGTCCGGGGTTCGTCGTTTTGTCATCGGTGGATAGTCGGAGCGGGAACCGGATAAATCTATGAGTCAGCGATTCAGCAATACATGCGAAACATAATCGAGGCTCAAGACTCAGATGAGTTCCTTGAGACCTTTGAGCGGACGAGCGACGACCTTGCGGCTGGCGGGCTTTGCCTTGACCGCCATCATCTCGCCGGGCTTGAACGGGTTGGCACGGGTGCCAGCCTTGGTGGCGGGCTTCTTACGAACGATCAGTTTCACGAGACCGGGGACCGCGAAGGTGCCAGGACCCTTGGGGCCAAGGCTCTTCTTGATCTGGTTGGTAAGTGAAACGAAAACCGCCGCGACCTGTTTACGGGTCAGTTCGGTTTCTTCTGCGATAGCGCCGAGAACGGCGCCCTTTGACGGAGCTTTTGCAGCAGCCATGGTGCTCTCCTTGCGGGGTTAGGGTGTCAGAATCCATCCGTGACGCGCGGAATATACTGCTAAACAAGGGGCTTTGTGAAGGGGGTAAACGTTTTTCCCTTAAAAATTGTCCATATTTCTGCCCCAACGGCCATTTTTATCTGAAAATCTGGTCGTTTTATGGAGTTTTCCACAATGGCGTGAATACTTTCACTCGATGACGCAGATATCGCCCCTTCAAGAGGCCATGCTCGCGTCTTTCTTTACTCCACTCCACTTGCCAAATTGACAGCCTGCTTTGCCTGTGGCCGTGCTATGGCAGACTCCCATCCGCTTGAGCCCCGCAATCGCCACTGATTTCACCCGATCCGCTGGCACCGCCTTTGCTTTTCTTCTTCACAGCTTCGTCATGCGCATCCCGCGCCTGACCGTTCAAGAAAGGGGCTACTCCAATGTCTAAAACAATCGGCATCGATCTGGGCACCACCAACTCCGTCGTCTCCATCATGGAAGGCGGCACGCCCAAAGTTCTCATCAATAGCCAAGGCTCACGCGTCACGCCTTCCGTCGTCGGCTTCACCGACAAAGGCGATCGCCTCGTCGGCCAGGTCGCCAAGCATCAGCAGGTGACCAACCCCAAGAACACCGTTTACTCCGTCAAGCGCTTTATGGGCCGGCGCCACAGCGAAGTGCACAGTGAAGAAAAAATCGTGCCTTACGAAATCATCGGTGCTGAAGATGCGCTGGTGAAGGTGCGCATTCGCGACAAGGATTACACGCCACAGGAAATCAGCGCGATGATCCTGTCCGACCTTAAGAAAACCGCTGAGGATTACCTGGGCGAAAAGGTCGAGCGCGCTGTCATCACCGTGCCTGCCTACTTCAACGACTCGCAGCGACAGGCCACCAAGGAAGCGGGCCAGATCGCGGGACTCAAGGTCGAGCGCATCATCAATGAACCCACTGCTGCGGCTCTGGCCTACGGCATGGATAAGAAGAAGAACGAAAAAATCGCGGTCTTCGATCTCGGCGGCGGTACGTTTGATATCTCCATCCTCGACATCGGCGATGGTGTGTTTGAAGTGAAATCCACCAGCGGTGATACCCACCTGGGCGGCGACGACTGGGATCAGAAACTCATCGACTTCCTCGCAGAAGAATTCCGCAAGAAGGAATCGATCGATCTCAAGAAGGATCCGATGGCGCTTCAGCGCCTTAAAGAAGCTGCGGAAAAAGCCAAGTGCGAACTTTCCACGCTTCAGGAAACCACCGTCAACCTGCCCTTCATCACCGCCACGCAGGAAGGTCCTAAGCATCTTCAGATCACCATCACCCGCGCCAAGTTCGAGCAGGTTTGCAGCGATCTCTTCACCCGCCTGCGCGGCCCGGTCATGAAGGCCCTCGAAGATGCCAAGCTCTCGCCCGGCGATATCGATGAATGCGTTCTCGTCGGCGGCTCGACACGCATGCCCAAGGTGCAGCAGATCGCCAAGGAAATCTTCGGCAAGGAACCCAACCGCACCCTCAACCCCGACGAAGTCGTCGCCATCGGCGCAGCCATTCAGGGCGGCGTCCTCGAAGGCGATGTTAAAGATGTCGTGCTGCTCGATGTCACGCCGCTCTCACTCGGCATCGAAACCCTCGGCGGCGTGCTCACCGTGCTCATCCCGCGCAACACGACCATTCCTTACGACAAAGCTGAGACCTTCTCCACTGCTGCGGATAACCAGAACGAAGTGACCATTCACGTGCTCCAAGGTGAACGGCAGATGTCCAAGGACAACCGCACACTGGGCAAGTTCAACCTCGCAGGCATCGCCCCGGCTCTGCGCGGCACGCCCCAAATCGATGTGAAATTCGCCCTCGATGCCAATGGCATCCTCTCCGTCACCGCCACTGACAAGGCGACCGGCAAGAACCACAAGATCGAGATCAAAGGTTCATCGGGTCTCGACAAGTCGGAAGTGGAACGCATGCAGAAAGAAGCCGAGGCTCACGCCGAGGCGGACAAGAAACTGCGCGAGCTCGTCGATGCTCGCAACCAGGGCGAGAACACGGTTTACCAGATGCGTAAACAGCTCGAAGAGCACGGCGACAAGATCAGCGCAGAAGTTCGCGGCAAGATCGAGTCGGCCATCAATGATGTCGAAGCCAAGGTCAAGGGCGACAGTGCCGAGGCGATCAAGCGATCGCTCGAAGCCCTCGACAAGGTCGCTCAGGAAATGGGCAAGGAAATCTACGAGAAGACCGGCGGAGCCGAGGGCGGCGCCAAACCGGGAGCACAAGGCGCTCAAGGTGCTCAGCCCGACAGCGCTGAAAAACCCAAAGGCGACAAAGAAGATGTGATCGATGCTGAGTACGAAGTGAAAGAATAATTCGCTTCACGCCTCGCGCTCTCAAAATTACACACCCAACCCAAAGCCCACGCACTCCCGTGCGTGGGTTTCTTTTTTCACTTCACTTCACACGCCTCATCCCGCGCCACCCCATCATCATCACCACCACCATCAGACCACCAAATCCTGAAGCAATCTCAAACTTCATCGTCTCTGCGTGTGTGGCCATCGGCAGCACGCGTGAACCCAGCACAAACACCGGCGCAAAGGCCAGCACCGGCAGCGCCATCGACCAGCCGGGACTGACGCGATTGATCCCGCCTGATGAAAGCAGCGGCGGCAGCAGCAATCCAAAACAAAGCGCTGCATACCACCCTTGCACAAAAAGCAGAACGAACATCACGAGTGACCAGATGGCACACAGCAAAGCGAACCGCGACATCATGTAGTTAGCTCGGCCAGCCAGCGACTCAATGCACGCATACATTCGCCAGCGCTGACACGTGGCCAGCATCACCGCCATGATCGCCAGATGAAACGCGGGGCCGCCTTGCGTGAATCCGTGACCTCGCACCGCAGGCACGGCAACACCGAACCAGGGATCGCCGGTGAAGAGCAGCGACATGACGCCGTAGGCTGAGGGAACGAAGGCGAGTGAGATGATGAAAGTCGTCAGCAGATCAGCGGTGGGTCGCAGGTGAATCAGCGACCACACCCCCTGCCAGAGGATGGGCAGTGCCGCGACCCAGATCGCCCAGCCGACGAGCACCATCTGCAAGAACCACGGGAAGGCGAGACTGCTGGCGCTCTGCCCGCCACCACTGGCGAGTATCGATTCGAGATAATGCACCACCAACGCAGGCAGGCCAAACACCAGCGACTGCGCAAAGCGTCCGCGATATTCCAGCTTCATACGGTCGCGCAAGAGTGCCAGGTCGTTGTCAGGCTTGAACGATTCACCCGCACGATCGCGCAGTTCCACACCAAAAGCGCGAGCAATCGCAGCAGCGCGTTGAACATCTTCCACGGTGATTTCAGCAGGACCGGCAATCGCCGCCGACTGACCGGAGATATCCACTTCATTCTCAAATCCAGCGCGGGCCCAGCGCGCCGAGAGATCGCGAGCATGACTTGGATCCTGCAATCCATCGAGTATGACAAACGTGGCTCGCTCCATGGGCAGCAAGTGTAGCGTTGGATCGCCAAGAGAAATCTGCCAGCGGGCA
The DNA here is from genome assembly GCA_964650055.1 of uncultured Phycisphaeraceae bacterium. GTDB lineage: Bacteria > Planctomycetota > Phycisphaerae > Phycisphaerales > Phycisphaeraceae > JTS-RE9. The sequence continues at coordinate 4,568 of CAZYQL010000060.1, forward strand.
ATGCACATGCGATTGTCTTGGGGAAACGAATGCCGAATCATTTTTACCACGAAGGCACGAAGCCACGAAGTTTCAAATCCATAAGCATTGCAATTCGCCTGCCTGACTTTCTTCGTGTCTTCGTGCCTTCGTGGTAAAAGAGAATTTCACCTTAGCCCTGCCATTTACAAGGGCTTGAATGATATGTCGGGATGTGAACTGAAGCTTTGTGAGTAGGAGCCACAACCCGCTATACTTTTCCCCTTCTCATTGCGAGCCCAACCATGCCTGACACGATCACCAACAGCAGCATCATCCAAGAACACGACGCCTACATGTCGCTCAACTATCCGCGCTATCCCATCGCCATGGTGCGAGGCGAAGGCAGTGAACTTTACGATGCGGATGGCAAGCGCTACCTCGATCTCTTCGCAGGTTTTGGCGCGGGCATTCTGGGCCACTGCCATCGTGATCTGGTGCGCGTGGTCACTGAACAGGCGCAGCAGCTTTGGCACGTGGGCAATCTGTTTCACACGCAGCCACAGAACGAAGCTGCGGAGCAGATTTTCAAGCACGGCTTTGGCGGCCGCTCCTTCTTTTGTCACAGCGGCGCTGATGCCAATGAAGCCGCGATCAAACTCGCCAGGCTCTACGGCAAGAAGCATCCCGGCAAAGCCAAAGCAACGCCCGGCGAACCCGGCGCTGCATACGGTCGCTACAAAATCATCGCCACCACCGGTAGCTTCCACGGCCGCACGATGGGCACCATGGTCGCCACCGGCCAAGCCAAAGTGCGCGAAGGATTCGAGCCCTGGCTGCCCGGCTATATGCACGTGCCATACAACGATCTGCCTGCGATCACCGCGGCAATCGATGATGAAACGATTGCCATTCTCGTCGAGCCGATCCAAGGCGAAGGCGGCGTGAATGTGCCTGATGAAAATTATCTGACGGGTCTGCGCAAGCTTGCTGATGAGCGCGATCTTGTTTTGATCTTCGATGAAGTCTGGACCGGCTGCGGCCGCACTGGCAAATGGTTCGCACATCAGCATTGGAACGTATCGCCTGACATCATGACGCTCGCCAAAGGTGTCGGCGGCGGCCTGGGTGTCGGTGTCATGTGTGCCGGCCCGCGCGTCGCTGATCTATATGATGCACGCAAACATGGCGTCAAACATGCCACGACCTTGGGCGGCAACTGTCTCGCCATGGCGGTGACGGCGGAAATTTTCCGCGTCATCGAGCGCGACAACCTCCTCGATCACGCGACCAAACTCGGCCAGCATGCTGTTGATCGCTTGCGTGCGTTCTCAAAGAAATGTCCCGCGCTCAAAGCAGTGCGCGGCAAAGGCCTGTTCATCGGCATCGATCTCGATCCGACGAAAACTTCTTCATTCACCAATGCCAACGACATCGTCAACCGCTGCATGGAACAAGGCATCCTCATCAACGCCACGCAGAACACCATCCTCCGCCTCGCTCCTTCTTTGACCATCACGCAGAAGCAGATGGATGAAGGCCTCGATGTGATTGAACGCGTCATCGCAGGATAATTTGATCCTTGATTGGCCACCAAGACACCGAGAACACTGAGGAAGGCAAAGAAGAAGACTTGAGTCAATAGTTCAAAGGCTGGGGGTTTTCGTATCTCTCTCATTCTTGTTCTTGGATTTCCTCGGTGCCCTCGGTGTCTCGGTGGCAAATCTTTCTGCCATGAGCCTTGGGCGTTCGCCTACAATCAGTGCGATGCGTTGCATTCCATTTTTCATCTTGATCTGTCTGTTCGGTTGCGAGATGCAGCCGATGCTGCCGGAGGATGATGCGCTGACGGGTTTCCCGAAGGTGGTCAACATTCGCCCGGATTTTCCGGCTGACAAAGCAGTGCTCCATGTGCAAGCGGAAACCACTTTTCTCAAACTCGATGCTGATCTCACTGAAGCCTGGTCGCTGGTGAGCACGGACGGCATCGATCCGCAGCAGTTGCACCTACTGGCAAAGAACGGCATCCGCGCTGGCACGATGGATGCCGCAGCGGTGAGTCAGTTTTACACCAAGCTGCCGCGCACGGGTGGCACGAAGACGCAGACGATTGGCGTCGGGCGCGAGCCGGTGATCTTTGAGACGACGCCGACGACGGAGCGATCGTTCGAGATGCAGGCGCTGCTTGGATTGGATCGCGATGAGCTACTGCGACTGCCTGCGGGTCGCACGCAACTACTCCTTGATGTCGTGATTGACGGGACGAAAGTGACGATGGGCGTGACGCCGCATCATCATTGGATGGAGCCGAGCCTCAGGCCTAAGTCGCCACATGAGAAGGCGATGGAAGGCCGAATGTTCAAGGAAATTTCGTTTGATGTGACGATGACGGGCGATCGGTTTCTGGTGCTGGGTCTTATGCGGGACCCCACGCCGCTCGAGCAGAAGCAGCCGCAAGTACAAGGTGCACCGGTAACGCAAAACGCAGAGCAACCCCCCGCTCCTGTTCCGACGCCGGCGCCTGCGCAAGTGCCATCACCTGCACAGCCGACGCGTCCAGCGCATCTCAATTTCGGCGAGTTGCTTTTCACTGGCCAGCGCGCTGATAAACCGCTGCAACTGCTTTGCATCATTCGCGTGCCGCCGCAGGGTGAATTATTCGGGGATCAGCTTGCCAGGCCGGAGCGATGAAGTGGAAGCGATGTCTGCGGCACAAGCGAAGTGACTTCACGAAGCAATCAATCCTTAAACATCGCCATCGCGGAATCGAGATCGCTGAACACTTTCAAAAGTAGATGCAGGTTGGCGACTTCGAATTGCTGCACGACCATCGGATCGCTGGAGACGATATGGAGCTGACCGCCCACGTGGCGGAAAAGTTTTTGAATGGTGACGAGAATGCCCATGACGCCGGAGGAAACGAGCGAGACGCCTTCGAGATTGACGAGCATCCTCGGATCGCGGCCGTGGCTGACCTGAGCAGCAGCTTCGTAAAGTTCGCGCACCGCCACGCCATCAATTTTTCTGCGGGGAAAGCGCACATGCAGCAGCGTTTCAACCGTCTCAATGGTGAGCCGCGGCGGCTCGGCTGGATGATCGGCTTGCGTGTTGGGATTCGTGGAACTCATAGATGGCTTTGAGTATAGCGAAACATCTGGCCCGTCAGGTAGGGTGTGTCAAGGCTTTGCGCTGACACACCTTGTTAGATCAAAGAAAACAGTTGGTAATGACATCCAGCGGATTGTGCGTCCAACGTGGTGTGTCAGCGCCGAGCCTCGATACACCCTACGCGCACCCGCGCGCAACCGCGCGCAACGCCGTTACGATGGAGTGATGCGTTTCTTTCTGCTCTGTCTGCTGCTGGTGGCGATCTTCATCGGCTCGTACCTGCTCTGGGGCGACCGGTTTGAAGCGATGCTTGCTGGCGGCGAAGCAGAAGCCTGGCTGCGCTCGTGGGGTCCGTGGGCCTGGCTCGTCGCCATCGCGCTGATGATGGCGGACATCGTGCTGCCGATACCTGCGACAGCCGTGCTCGCGACGCTGGGCATCATCTATGGCCCGATCGTCGGCGGCCTCATCGGCAGCGCCGGTTCACTGCTGGCGGGTACTACTGGTTACGTTGCCTGCCGGTCGATGGGCAAACGTGCCGCGCTATGGATGCTCGGCGACACAGGCTACACGCGCAGTAGCGCCTTCTTCGTTCACTCGGGCGGCTGGGCCGTCGCGCTCTCAAGATGGATGATCATTTTGCCGGAGATGATTTCCTGTCTGGCGGGCCTGACGCGCATGCCGGCAAGGCAATACTTCACCGCCCTCTTCTGCGGCACCATCCCCATGTGCTTTACCTACGCATGGATCGGCCACAGCCAGAGCAATCGCCCCATTCTCGCCCTGAGCCTCAGCGCCGCTGTGCCCGTGTTGCTCTGGCCTCTGGCGAATATGCTGCTCAACAAGCGAAAGCAATCGAGTGCCGATTCCGCTGCAACCACTACACCATGATTGATACCCCATGATTGATACCCATTGCCATCTCACTTACGACGGCCTTCACGAACGCCTTGATGAAGTACTCGCCGCTGCCGAGGCCGCAGGCGTTGATCGCATGATCACCGTCGGCACCACGCCCGAGGATGCGCAGCGCGCCAGCGCCATCGCGCAGCAGCATGCGAACCTATTCTTCGCCGTCGGCTTGCATCCGCACTATGCCTTGCATTGGCCTGATCACGAAGTGGTCGCGCAGTCGATCCGTGGACTGGCGCAGCATCCCAAGTGCGTAGCGATCGGCGAGATGGGACTGGATCGCCATTATCCTGAGCCGCCTATTGAAGATCAGAAGCGCGCGTTTGAAATGCAGTTGCAAGTGATTCGTGAAATGGATGATTCACACCCGAAAAATGACGGCAACAAACGCGCGATCATCATTCACAATCGCGAAGCCACCGATGAAACGCTCGCCATCATTCGAGCCTCGGGCCTCCCCGGCAATCGATTTGTCTTTCACTGTTTCACCGGCAGCGATGAAGAACTCACCAAGATTCTGAATATCGGCGCGATGGTCAGTTTCACCGGCATCGTCACTTTCAAAAACGCTGCTCATTTAGCTGACAGCGCCAAGCGCATGCCTGCGGACCGGATCATGATTGAAACCGACTCACCCTATCTGGCACCGGAACCTTATCGCAAGGTTCGGCCAAACGAGCCGCGGTATGTCGCTGATGTGGCGCACTTCCTCGCCAAGGTGCGCAGTGAAAATGAAGCATCCTTCATCGAACAGGTCGATGCGAATGCGGTGCGATTTTTTGGACTGCCTTGCGTTCAATAGAGCGGGGCTAATTGGCGAGCGGAGAAAGAGCGAAGTCGCGAGCGTCTCTTTGTATTACGCAGCAATGCGCGCGGGTGCCGTGGCGTGATCGAGGTAGTGATTCAGGCGCGATTCATCTTCTTCAATGAAGCGATCGAAGGTCATACCCATGCGGGTCGGGCCGGGGAGCTGGTCGTCATCGTGAATGCGAACGACGGTGCCTTGGGCGCGGATGGTGGTGTGTTCGATACCGGGGAGCATCGCTTTGACTTCGAGTTTGATGCCGGGGTCGATGGGTGCATCGAGTTCAAAACGCATGCCGCTGGAGCTGATGTCGTAGATGTAACCCGTCCAACGGAATCGATCAGAACCCACCGGCTTGACCCGCACCAGCGTGTACATCGCCGGGAGCTTCACACGATTGTTGCGACGCGAATCATTTCGGGAAGGACTGAACGTGTAGGGGCTGGTCATCCGAAATCTCCTGGGCAGCGGTCAGTTGGCGAGTTGAGAACACTGCGATGTTCCTTCCTGATTCATCGTCGGTTGCTTTGTGCGGGTTGAGCGGAATGTGCGTTACTTGCTTCACAAAAATAAGATGATCACCTTGCGGGTGTAAGGCTTTCGCTATCCAGCATCCGCGCGGAGCGTCGCAGAGCCTTTGCTCCGCGGCTAAACGAATGCATCATTCCCCGTCTTCCTGACCTCTGACTTCTGACCTCTGACTTCTATTGCGCCTGTGCTGATTGTGTCGTCTACGGAAACCGGGACATTCGCGCACTGGCCGCAATCGACTTATCCGGGGCAAATCAGTCGCCGATGGTTCAGCGTGGCGCAATAGGTTCTTCGATTCGTGGAGTCGATGCCCATGCCCGCTGGCCTATTAGGGATCCGCTGATTATGAATATTGACACGATCCTCAAACGTGCGATCGAGCTGGGCGCTTCGGATATTCATCTGGTCTCGGGCCATCCGCCGGTGGCGCGTATACATACCGTGATGACGCCGCTCGATTATCCGGTGATCACGCCCGAGAGCGCCCTGCGCATGCTTCAGCACATCGCCAACGATGACCACCTGAAGGTCTTCGAAAAGATCAAGGACGTGGACTTTTCCTACGAGATGCCTGGCCTTGGCCGCTTCCGTGTCAACGCTCACAATCAGCGGCAGACCATCGGCATCTGCATGCGTGCCATTAAAGAGATCGTGCCGCCCCTTGCTGATTTGAATCTGCCCGAAGTGGTGCAGCGACTGACCTACCTGCCCGCGGGCCTGGTGCTAGTCACCGGCGACACCGGCTCAGGTAAATCGACCACACTCGCCGCCATGATTCAGGCAATGAACAAGCGATATCACAAGCACATCATCACCCTCGAAGACCCCACCGAATATGCGCTGGTCAGCGAGAAATGTCTCATCGAACAGCGCGAACTGGGTGCCGATGTGCCCAGCTTCTCCAGCGGTCTTCGCCACGTGCTGCGTCAGGATCCCGACATCATCCTCGTCGGTGAAATGCGTGATCTCGAAACCACCGCTGCTGCCATCACTGCTGCAGAAACGGGCCACCTCGTGCTCTCGACACTGCACACGTGCAACGCTTCGCAGACCTGCGAGCGCATCATCGACATGTACCCTGCTGACCAGCAGAACCAGATTCGCTCGATGCTTGCGAATACTTTGCAGGCGGTGATTTCGCAGACGCTCTTCAAGCGCACTGATCGCAAGGGCATGGTGCCTGCGTGTGAAGTGATGCTTTGTACGCCTGCGGTTCGCAACCTCATTCGCGAGAACCGTGTGTTTGAAATTCCCAACGTCATCGAAACCAATCGTGCGCTGGGCATGAACACGCTGGACAACTCAATCGCTGAGCTTTACTTCAACGGCATGATCAGCCGTGAGGATGCAATCGCTCAGGCCGCGTATCCCGACAAGCTTGAACGAATGCTGGCGGCGTGAGAAGCGGCCAGCCTTCAGCCTTCAGCCTTCAGCTTCAAGGCAATGGATACGTGCGAGAACTTGCGTCGTTCGTAGTGAGTGAATGTCAACAAACACCGACAGGAGAATGGGAGCCGATCGTCATCGCCAGCAAATGCTTTGCCTTTAGCTGATTGCTGAAAGCCGAATGCTGACCGCTCCCTCACCCATGCCCAGCTACCGATACCAACTACGAACCAGCGGCGGTGAACTGACCACCGGTGTTCTGTCAGCCGCCAGCGCCATGGAAGCTGCGCAGTCTCTGCGTCAGCAAGGCGGTCAGGTTTTGCAGCTCACGCCTGCTGGCGGTGAGAGCAAATCGCTGTCGGACAAGCTCAAGTTTCTCAACTATTCATCGGGGCCTTCCGCGCGTGATGTGCTCAACTTCACCACGCAGCTCGCCGTCATGGTTCGCGCAGGCATCAGCCTGCGCGGCGCGCTCGATGCGATTGCGGATCAGACGGAGAACCCCAAGTTCAAAGTCATCATCGTGCAGATGAAGCAGGATGTGGAAGCAGGTCGTCAGTTCTCTGAAGCCCTGGCCAAGCATCCGAAATTGTTCAGCGCTTTATACGTCAACATGGTTCGCGCTTCGGAAATGTCAGGCTCGTTCTCGCACATGCTCGAACGCATCGCCACCTACCAGGAACAGCAGATCGAAACTCGCGCGATGGTCATCGGCGCGATGATCTATCCCGGCGTCATCGCCTCCCTCGCAGTGGGTGTCACGTTCTTCCTGCTCACCTTCGTGCTGCCTCGATTTGCCATGGTTTTCCAGGGCAAAGAAGCCGCGATGCCCGGCCCGACTCGCTTCCTCATGGCCCTGTCTGCCTTCATGACCGACTGGTGGTGGGCGGTGCTGCTGGGCATGCTCTTCGCTGGTATCGGCTTCTTCATGTTCATCCGCACCGAGGCGGGTGCATGGTGGTTCGATGGCGCGAAATTGAAGGTGCCGCTCTTTAAGAAAATGTTCCGCGCTCTTTACATCAGTCGTTCGCTGCACACCATGGGTGAGCTGGTCAATGCGGGTGTGCCCATGCTTGATACGCTCAGGATCACCGGCGACATCAGCGGCAATCGTCTCTACAAGCGCCTGTGGCGCGGCGTCTATGCTGCGGTCAAACAAGGTAAGAAAATCGTGCAGACCATGCAGAAAAATCCGCTGCTGCCCAAGAGCGTTGTGCAGATGGTTTCCGCAGGTGAAGAGTCCGGCAAGCTGGGCGAAGTGCTCGACCAAATCAGCACGTTCTACACCAAGCAGCTTAAGGAAGTCATCAAACGCGTCACCAGCATGATCGAGCCGATCATGATCATCGTCATGGGTTCAGTCGTCGGCTTCATCGCGATGGCGATCATCCTGCCGATCTTCAAGCTCTCGACGCTGGTGAAGTAACCAGAGGTCAGAGGTCAGAAGTCAGGAAGAGGGAAGCAGGAAGACAAAGACTGTTAAAGCCCACGCACTCCTGTGCGTCGGTTCCTGAAGCTGGCAAATACGTTTATGACGACTGATTGAACTAGAGGATTTTGGTAATCGGCGAGATTGCAGTTGGATATCGGGCCTGCGAATCGTAGCGTTGTATTGAGGTGGAGAAGGAAATGAAAATCCGACATCCGAAACTTAGTATCCGAAGTCGCTCGCGCGGCTTCACCCTCATCGAAGCGGCGCTGACTACTGTCATCATCAGCACCGGCGTTCTCGCCATGCTCGCCGCTCAGCAGGCCTTTCACAAAAAGAACGACTGGGCTCAGCGCTCCGGCACCGCCCTGCTGCTGGCCAATGAACTGCGCGAACTGACGATGGTGCTGCCCAAGCACGACCCCTTCACCGGTCTGGCCAACGTCGGCCCTGAGACCGGCGAAGACAGCGTGCTCGACTACGACGATGTCGATGACTTTGCCGGCGTCGTCGATGGCAGCGGCATTGGCGCGGGCATCCTCTTCGATCCGCCGATCAATGCACTGCGGCAAGAGATCGCTGACATCCCTGGCTGGACGCAGCGCATCGATGTCGCCAGTGTTCTGCCTGACAACATCAGTTCAACTTTCACCCAGCCGCTGGGCACCACCGATCTTCTGCGCGTGACCGTGAGTGTGTTTTATCAAGGGCCAAATGATCCTGAGCCAATGATCATGACCACGCTCAGTTGGGTGCTCGGTAAGTGAAACGATTTGAAATTTGCGATTTGAAATTTGAGATTTGAGATTTGCAACATAGTTGCATTGTGTTGGAGAACGTGACCATGGCGAATGAAATGAAAACATCACATCGGATGCGCGGGCAAGCTTCGCGCGCGGTGTCGCCTGTCCTTCTGCAAAACCGAAATCCAAAATCTGAAATCCGATATCGCCTCTCTTCGCCGCGTCAGCGCGGCGCCATCGTCATTCTGGCCATGATGTTTCTCGTGATCTTCGGTTCTCTCGCGGCGGCCATGTCGATCGTGGCGCAAGGCAATCTTCAGACTGCCGACAGTCATATGAAAATTAATCGTTCGCTGGCTGGTGCTGAGACCGGCATGCGCTACGTGGTCTATCGCCTCAATCAGATCGCCAAGAATGTGAAGACCAGTTCGGGCGTCATCGATGAAGATGAAGCTGCCCAGTTGTGGGATGAAGTGCGGGCACAAATGATCGTGGCGATGCAAAGCGAATCGCACAATCTCGCTGAGCCTTACGAAGTGGGCAGCGACCTGCACGTAGGCCCCATCGCGGTCGGCCCCGGTGAGCCGACTTTCACAGCAACGTTTCTGCCTCACCCCATTGCTGGCGAGGACTACGATTCTTCCTACTATCAGCGCCCGCCTTATTCGACGATGTCGCCCGAAGTGTCGAGCCTCAATCCGCTCGATTCCACTTGGATTCGCATCAAAATCAGCGCCTCCGATGGCCCGACGCTGACGAAAGTGACGCGTTCCATTTCGATGGATTTCCGCATCACCAAGAAGATCAAGTTTGCGATTCTCTCTAAGAGCCGTGTGATGATCGGCCGCAACGTCATCATCGATGGCGACATCGGCAGCCGGTTCCAGGAAGTACACCTGACCAACGGCCACCCGGTACAAATGGTCAGCGATTTCCGCGGCCTCTCCGGTGCCAAGGGCCTCGCGCTCAAAGAACGCCTCGATGCTCTCATCGGTACGCTGGCCACCAATGACACCGATGGCGACAATCGCCTGAACATTCACAACCCGACGGAAGTCTCGGGCATCACCGATCCCATCGCGCTCGATCTGAGCGGCGACGGCTACATAGATGACTACGATTTTTTCCTCGAAATCTTCGACACCAACGGCGATGGCAAAGTCAACGCTACCGAGCTTGATGCCAACAGCGATGTCAGCCACGCGCAGCTCCTGGAACTCATCGACACCTTCGGCGACCCCAATCGCCCGGGCTACAACGATGGCCTCATCGACAGTAGAGATCGCTACACCAAGATTCGCGGTCAGATCAAACTCACTGCCGCGATGGAAGACTGGATCGCTGGCGCGGCTGCGACCACCGGCGCTTATCAGGATTTCTTCCAAGGTCCGATCACGCCCGGCGCGGATGAAGTGCCACTGACTTTTCAGGCACCGGCTGATGAAATGTTCGATTTCGGCCCGCAGGATTTTGATGTGACCACGCTGGCGAATATCGCCACCGGGAGCCTTTCCAATCAGTCCGCGCTGCAGGCCGCTGAGCATGATCCAGGCGATCCTTCCACACCTCAGCCTCTGGGCAGCCAGGTGTTTGAAGCGGTACCTTTTGGTGCGGCGCATCCTTATGACTATTACGACCGCCCGATCTACAAGAACATGACTTTCACAAATGTGAAGATTCCCAAGGGAACCAACGCACTTTTCGATAACTGCCGGTTCATCGGCGTGACCTTCATCGAGACCGAAGCGAACAACGATGATGTGCTCTATCAATACGCAGGCACGCAGGAATCCGATGGCACCTTCAAGTACCCCGACAAGATCGCGCTCGTCGGCGGCACACCAGTGCCCAACACCAAGACCGTCTCTAACAACGTGCGCTTCCACGCTTGCACCTTTGAAGGCGCCATCGTCAGCACCGCGCCCAAAGAGTACACCCACGCTCGCAACAAGATCGCATTCACCGGCAAGACGCAATTCAAGATCGATGAGTCCACCGAGCTCTCCGCCAATGAGAAGGCCCTCTACAAACGCAGCACCATCATGGCGCCGCATTACTCGGTCGAAATGGGAACGTTCGTCAGCCCTGCGGATTCCAACGAAACCGTGAAGCTCTCAGGCACCATCGTCGCAGGCATGATCGACATGCGTGGCCAGGTGAAAGTCAACGGCACCATCCTCACCACCTTCGAACCCAAAAGCGATGTCGGCCCGGTCATCGGCGAAACCAGCCCGCAGTTCAACACCACGCTGGGTTACTTCCCTTCCGCTGAAGGCGACCTCGAAGGTGAACTGCCGATCAACGGCATCGGCGTTATCCATGTGAAATACGACCCGACCATCCCGCTGCCCGACGGCATCCTAGGCCCAATCTCCATCGAAGCTGACATGTCCACCTGGTTCGAAGGCGGCGAGTGAATTGACTTCAGATTTGGGAACTCTAACTGTGGATTTGAAATTTGTGATTTGTAATTTGCGATTTGTGATTTGTAGTTTGCTTGCCTGATTAGCCGTTCGCCATGGCGAACGAATTGAAGGA
>CAZYQL010000060.1:16077-22256 GCA_964650055.1 uncultured Phycisphaeraceae bacterium
GATTTGTAGTTTGCTTGCCTGATTAGCCGTTCGCCATGGCGAACGAATTGAAGGAACGCGTGACATGACTCGCAATCAATTCCGAAATCCGAAATCAGAAATGCGATATCGGATTTCCTCCGCTCATCAGCGCGGCTTGAGTCTCGTGGAAATGCTGCTCGCGCTGGCCATCAGCGCGATGCTGCTCACAGCCACGATGGTTGCGCTCGATGCGAGTTTCAAGGCGTATGCAGATGCTTCCGAACAAGCTTCCAGTCAGACCGCCACGCGCATGATCACGCAGCGATTGCTCACGCTCATTCGCACCAGCACCGCGCACGGCCCACTCGAAGCCGACAGCAGCACCATGCCGCCAGTGACCATCAGCGGCGACACCGTCACCACGCACTTCATCGAACTGCTCGATGCCAGCGGGCAGGTCATGCGCGTCGAGTACCGCGCTGATGTGCAGGAACTCTGGCTGGTGATGACGCCCATCACCGGCGTCGCGGTGGAGCAACCGCTCATCGGCGGCGTGACCGCGTGTACTTTTCAATGCCTTCGCCGCACTAATGACGCGGGCCTTCTCGTGCTGCACCGAGCGACGATCGACCTCACTGTGCTGCCGGGCGAAGATGCGACGCTCAGTCTGGAAAACGGGAACGCCAACCCGATCCGCGTCATCGCTTCGACGATGCCTCGGCGGGTGGAGTGAGCCGGCGTAGCCGCCACTCAACGAGTCGCGGACGTCAATGGCCTGTTGGCGTGTGTTATGCCCCAAAGGCGTATGGCCTGAAGGTCAGACGTGAATCTATGAAGCCTAAGGCACAAGCTGTAAAGTTTGCCCCTTCAGTCCTTCTACGTCCGCGACTCGTTGAGTCACGGCTTCAGCTTCGCACTCACCAAATGAAAAGGCCGCCCTGTATAGGACGGCCTTCGTTTTCATTTTAATTTTTCAAAACTCAGCGGCCGCGACCACCGCCACGGGGACGACCACCGCCGCCACCATTGCCGCCGCCGTCGCCTTCGCCACCCGCAGCGCTGCCTTCGGGCACATCGCTGTGGCCTTCTTCTTTCATCGCCTGCTTACGGCTAAGTTTCACGCGGCCCTGATCATCAATCAGAACCACCTTCACGCGCACCTCCTGGCCCATCGTCACGATGTCCGTGACCTTATCAACAAAGCCATCGCTCAGTTCGCTGATGTGGCACAGGCCGTCCTGGCCGGGGATCACTTCGATGAACGCACCGAAATCCTTGATCGAGGTGACCTTGCCTGAGTAAATCTGGCCGACCTTGACCTCGGCACAAAGCTTCTCGATTTCCTCGAGTGCCTTCTCGGCTTTGCCTTCGCCAACACCTGACACGAAGACCGTTCCATCTTCTTCGATTTCGATCTTCGCGCCGCTGTACTCTTCGAGAGCGCGAATGGTCTTGCCACCGGGCCCGATGAGCTTGCCGATTTTGTCGGGGCTGATGTGGGTGACGAGCATGCGCGGAGCGTACTTACTCAGTTCCGGGCGATGGGTCGGGATGCAGGCTTCGACTTTTTCGATGAGAGTGATGCGGGTCTTGCGGGCCAGTTCGAAAGTCTTTTCGATCTGAGCCGGCACGAGGCCGCGAGCCTTGAGATCAAGCTGAATGGCGGTGATGCCTTCGCGTGTGCCGCAGACCTTGAAATCCATATCGCCAAAGTGATCTTCCTCACCTTGGATATCAACGAGATAAACTTCCTTGCCTTGCTCAGCGATGAGGCCGATGGAGATGCCTGCCACCGGTGCCTTGATGGGCACACCGGCATCGAGGAGCGCGAGCGTGCCACCCGTGGCCGAGGCCATCGAGGAGGAGCCGTTGGACTCGAAGATGTCCGACACGAGGCGCACGGTGTAGGGGAACTTATCAACGGGAGGCAGCACGGGCATCAGCGCTCGCTGAGCGAGCATGCCGTGGCCGATTTCGCGGCGACCGGGGCCCATGATGCGCTTGACTTCATTCACCGAGAACGGCGGGAAGTTGTAGTGCAGATAAAACTTCTCAGAATATTCTTCGCCCAGGCCATCGATGATCTGTTCATCCTTGCCAGTACCCAGCACGGTGGTGAGCAGAGCTTGCGTTTCACCACGGGTGAAGAGCGATGAACCATGCACGCGCGGAAGGACGGAAACTTCGCAGGTGATCTCGCGCAGGTCTTCGGCCTTGCGGCCATCGCTGCGGCGACCCTTGAGAATCGCATCGCGAACCAGTGCTTCTTCCAGATCGTTGATGGCGCTCTTGGCCTGCTTTGAATTTTTCTGCCAGGTCTTGACCTGGAGGAATGTCGCATCCTGAGGCGGTTCGGCGAAGTTAGCCTTCATGAACTCGCTCTTGGCAGCGGACACAGCTTCCTTGCGATCGAGCTTGAGGCCTTCGCTGGCGATGGCGGCTGCGAGTGACTTGGTGAGTTTGCTCTTGACGAGATCGACGATTTCCTTTGCAGGCAGATCGAGCGTCGGAGTGGCCTTGGGCTTGCCAGCTTTGGTGGTCAGATCAGCGATGAGGGCGGCGATCTGCTTGATCACTTCCCACCCGGTCTCGCAGGCTTTGAGCATGTCCGCTTCGGGGATTTCTGCGGCGCCGACTTCGATCATGTTCAAGCCGTCTTTGTGGCCGCACAGGAGCATGTCGAGATCGGAATATTCCGCTTGAGCTGCGGTGGGCATGACGACGAGTTGACCATCAACGCGGCCGATGCGGACATTGCCGACCGGGCCATCGAAGGGAATGGTGCTGATCGAGAGCGCTGCCGAGGCTGCGATACCTGCGAGCACATCGGGTTCGTTCTGGCCGTCGGCTGCGAGGACCCAGCACTGGATCTGCACTTCGTCGTAGTAGCCTTTGGGGAACAGCGGCCGCAGCGGGCGGTCGATGTTGCGCATGGTCAGGATTTCTTTTTGATTGGGAGCGCCTTCGCGCTTGCGGAAGCCGCCGGGGAACTTGCCGGCTGCGCTGAGTTTTTCGCGGTAATCAACAGCGAGGGGGAAGAAGTCGATGCCTTCGCGGGGCGGGCCGCTGATGGCGGTGCCCAGGACGACGGTTTCGCCGTACTGAACGACGACGGCACCGTTGGCCTGCTTGGCGAACTTGCCGGTTTCGATGGAGAGCGTACGCCCTGCCAATTGCATTTCGACGCGAGTGACTGCCATGTGTTTTCCTCTGCAAATGTAGGATTTCCCGCCAGCCTTAGACCTTCCGCGCCTGCGGAAGGACGAAACAGAACAGACCTTGGGGGAATCCGAGTTGTGAAACGGCCTCAACTCTTGCAGAGGTCAGGGAGATTGGGGGAACGATCGGAAAGCGTTACGAGTTCAAAGTTCTGAGTTCAAAGTTCAAGGTTTCAAGTCAGCGGCACTGCACGGAACGACAACTTTGAACCTTGAACCTGGATCCTTGAACTTTGAACCTGAAACCTGTCGCTTGCGACCGTTTCACCAAGCCCTCTGCTATGCAAGCGGTTCCGAACCGATCGGAAACGGAGGCGTGGTTGCTAACGATTGTACGTTTTACGCGGACGCCATGATGCTCATGACATCGTGGCGTTACGACTAGACCAGTCAGAAGGGAAAGCCATCCGAAAAAAGACCCCGACGATGCGCGGCCAGCGGAGGCTTCGTCCACTGACCGGCCACTACCATAGCGGTCGGCCTTAAAAAGGACGACTATCAATTATCTTATTTACGCAGACCCAGCCGGCCGATCAGGGCCGCATAGGCACCACGGTTCGAATCCTGGAGGTAACGCAGCAGACGATTGCGGCGCGAAACCATCATCAGCAGCCCACGGCGAGAAGCGTGATCCTTCTTGTGCCCTTTGAGGTGCTCGGTGAGCTGGTTGATGCGCTCGGTCAGGATCGCCACCTGAACCTCAGGTGAGCCGGTGTCCGTCTCAGCGCGACGGTAATCCTGAATCACAGACGTTTTCTTTTCAGCAGTAATGGCCATAATGCGGTTGCTCTTAACTGGCGTGACGACTCTTGACGATGCCCGGCTTCCACGTCAGATGGAAGCAATGAAACGAGCTAAACACTTTTCGAGTCGCGGATTGTAGCAGCGGACTATTGAGGTTGCAAACGGATGGAAAACAGACCAAGGCAATCGCGTGTAAGGCTTGCGCCATCGCCTTAACTCCCCTGCCTTGGGGAGGGGCTGGAGGAGGGCCGTCTATACAAGTGAGAATGACTTTGCGCTGCGTCACTTCAAGCCAATGCAGTGCCCTCCCCTAACCCTTCCCCAAGAGAGGGAGACCGGAAGGGACCACATGCGATTCATTTCCCCGGTGCTTCACGTGGTTGGTGATCCCAATCCAACTTGCTGACACCTTTTCTCCACCCAATGAAAACGGCTGCGCGATCCGGGGATCGAGCAGCCGCTCGAGGAGCAGTAAGAAACCTAACTAAATTGCCATCGCTTTAGGCGCGACGACGACGCAGGAACAGGCCGCCGGCAGCCAAGCCGATCAGTGTGAGCGAGGCCGGCTCGGGGACGGCGGGGGCAACGGACTGAATCTGGAAGCCGCTCAGGCCTAGGCGGAAATGATTATTGGAGTCACTAGCTGCCGGGTTAAACGTGGATTGAGCGTTAAACACGATCTTGCCGAGAGCGTCCGCCTGAACATTTGAAAACTTGATGAAGTTGACGCCGTCCAGGAAAGCCAGATCGCTTTGCGTGGTCGTGCTATCCAAGAGTTGCGACGTCGCCGACGTCGTGGCGTTGGCCGACGTCCAGGTTCCCGACAAACGTTCGGTTGCGGTGGATTGGTCACGGTATGCCACGATGTAGACATCGTGCAGGCTGCCGGCGAGGAGGCCGTTGATAGTCAGGTTACGCGCCACGCTTGTACGTCCGAAGTCAGTCAGGGTGGAGTTGAAAATTGGCAGGACGTTGGCGTTTGAACCCCGCCGACCCTCTGAGAAGTTGGTGATGAACGTAACGGTTGTCGCGGCACCGGTGGAATCGACAACGACGCCGCTCGAATCTTCATCGGCGTACTGGTTCCACTGGGTGTTGAGACCACCGGCGGGACCTGAGAGAGTGGATTCGGTCGCGAAGACGAAAGGGGGGTTTTGGTTGGCGGGTGTGAACGCCTCAAAGTTCACATTGACGAGCACAGCATGAGCCGAACTCGCGGCCATGTTTGCCACGAACAAAACCGTCAAAATGCCAATAATGTTGCGCGTTCTCATTTCAGAAATCTCCAAAAAGACAGAGGTGTTGCCCGCCGGTTCTCTCCGGTGGGTTTGGGCTCGGGTGAACAATGCACCCTGAGAATGCCCGTAACGAGATTCGCTATGTTACCGCGCATTTTTGGGTACGCAAGGCAATTATCACATCAAAGTGAAAATTCCCGCCCGCCAGCGATGATTGCCGACCGAACACACCAATGGCCCCTGACTGCCGGTGGAGCAAAAGGAGGGAAACTGCAAAGGGGCAGGTCCATCTCCGTTCTACCAATCTCGCGCCGATGGCAGCCTGAATCCGCCACGCCTAGATCGGCTAGATGCGAATGCACGCCGTAGTTCATCACATCATGATCGTGTGGCTCATGAGAGGTTTGCAACAGAGCAGACTCATGCCCTGTTTCTGCATTCTTTGGTGACGATCACTTTATCTTTCGCCGATACTACGCCATCGTCATGCCCGTGCCAGCCTTGAAGACTTTGCTCAAGTATTCGACGTAGGGGAACGAACGCTGGCCTGGCTGAGCAAGAGCGGCGGGATTCGGGTTCGGTATTGCAAGAAATCATGCAACCATCTTGGCCTGATTCAACTGGCGTGTGCATTATTGTGGTGCTGACGATTGGGAGCCCTGAACATCCCTTCATTTCTTCACGCCATTGCTCATGACAGCTCTCCGCCCTTCTCGCGCTAGTGGCGCTCTTTCACCCCGATCTATCGCGGCATCGAACACCACCTGCGCGTGGTCCCCAACTGGTGGTTCGGTTGAGGTGCTGTTTGCAAGGCGGCATCGCGCGGGAGTGTGGTATAATGTGGCCTCAGGTTTGAACGCATTTCTCTTCTTCACGGGGTCTAAAGGTTGCGACGTTCATCTCCTATTCATCTGTCGTTGCTTAATAGCGATGCCGCGCCGCTTTCGCATGTGTTTGGGCGCGATGATGCGCGCAATTGATCGTGTCCTTGGGACACTGGCGGACACCGTTTCATGCA
>CAZYQL010000061.1:0-2169 GCA_964650055.1 uncultured Phycisphaeraceae bacterium
CGTTCAATATGTGCTATACTATGACCGGCTCGATCCTTTCCTTTCTTCCGGGGCCTTGGTCATGAGTGCAGCCGACTTTTCTGTTTTGCTATGGGCCAATAGCGATGGCCAGCGCCCTGCTGGGCTGGCTTTTTGCAAGATTCAGGTCGTAGAGCAATCCCGATTCAAGCGTAGCGGGTACGCAACGAGCCGCCGCCCGTCAGGAAGCGGGCAGGTCTCGAAGGCTCCACTGCCTCACGGTCGTGGCTCGTGGCGGGCGGCTGCCGTGGTGTTGGAAATGCACTAAGGGTTTCCGGGTAGACGTCTACTCGTTTACCCCTAGACACGCTTTAACTTTAGTTTTTAGAGTGTGTTAGAGCGAATGGCGAGAATGAAAAATGCTCAGGTAGACAAAATTTGGGTGTGAATTTGGACTTGGGGGTACCGATTATGAGCCAGGGAATGATGACAAATCGGCAAGGACGAGGGTTGCTGAAGGCGATGGATGTTGCTGGTGATTCATGGTGGGCGGTGCCCACCCTACGGGTTCACATGACAGGACACGTTACGGGATCACGCAGCATCGGCATCGCTATTGGCACCATCTTCACTGGCGGCGCTGCCTTCGATTTTGGGGACGTACTGTTCATCTTCGCGGATGACGTGGCCGTCGGCGGTGAGGACGCGGGGGACCGGGTTGGCCTTTTCGTGGGCAGCCAGTTGCTCCTCGAGTGTCTTCTGTTTCGCGGGTTCGATCGTGGTCCACGCCATGCGACCGCGGCACTTGGGGAACTTGGAGCACGAGAGCCACGGGCCACGCTTGCTCCTTCGCATGTTCAGGGGAGCCTGGCATTTGGAGCAGGGCACATCAATCGTCAGGGGCGGGACCTTGGGCAGCTTCACGAATCCCTTTTTCGGATCGAGATTCACAATGCCCTTGCACTCGGGATAGTTGACGCAGCCCAGGAACGCGCCGAATCGGCCGGTGCGTTTGGTCATGCCGCTGTCGCAGATCGGGCACTTGATATCGGTGAGCTGGGCGACCATCGGGTTGCCATCGCGGTCGATGGGGGCAGCGAATTTGCACTCGGGATAAGTCGAGCAGCTGAGGAATCGGCCGTTCTTACCAAAGCGATAAACGGTGGGCGAGCCACAGGTCGGGCACTTGTGCGGCGCGGGTTCCATGGCAGCCTTGGCGTGCTGCATGGATTCGTGAGCTTTGTCGAGTTCGATTTTGAACGGGTTATAAAACTCGTGCAGCATCGCGACCCAGTCTTGATTTTTTTCCTCAATGGAGTCGAGCTGCGATTCCATTTTGCGGGTGTAGCCAATGTCGAGAATGCGCGGGAACGCCTCGATGAGTTTGTCGGTGACGACCATGCCCATGTCGGTGGCGTAAAAGCGATTGTTCTGCTTGTCAACGTATTTGCGATTCTGAATCACGTTGATGATCGAAGCATAAGTCGAAGGACGGCCGATGCCCTCAGCTTCGAGTTTCTTCACCAGCGACGCTTCGCTATATCGCGGCGGAGGACTGGTGAAATGCTGCGTCGGATCAAGCTGAAGCGCAGCAAGCTGCTGCTGTTCCTTGAGCGCAGGCAGAGTGAGTTCATCCGACACCGAAGGCACGCCCACAGCTTTATAAAAACCATCAAATACCAGTGTGCGCCCAGTCGTTTTGAAAACGAGTTCTTTGCTCTCGACAGTCGCGCTGAGCAGCACGGCAGTCGAATCCCACTCAGCGGGCGTCATCTGGCAGGAAACGAAACGCTCCCAGATGAGTTTGTAGAGTTTGTATTGCCGTTCATCGAGCGAGGAGCGCACGACCGAAGGCGTGAGGGTTACATCGGTGGGGCGAATTGCTTCGTGTGCTTCCTGTGCGCCTTTGTTGGAGCTCTTATAGAAGTTAGGCGCTTCAGGCAGATATTTTGGGCCGTAGTTTTTCTCGATGAATCCGCGTGCCATTGAGAGGGCATCGGCGGAGAGATGCGTCGAATCGGTACGCATGTAGGTGATGAGGCCGATGGAGCCGTGGCCTTTGACATCCACACCTTCGTAGAGTTGCTGGGCGGCCCGCATCGTCGTCTGCGCACCAAAGCCATAGACGTTGGACGCAGCCTGCTGGAGCGTGGAGGTGATGTAAGGCGGATAGGGGCGACTCTTGGTGCGCTTGGTGGTGATGGACTTGAT
>CAZYQL010000061.1:2269-22247 GCA_964650055.1 uncultured Phycisphaeraceae bacterium
GATCTCGCGCTCACGGTCCACAACAAGGCGCACCGCCACCGACTGCACGCGACCGGCACTGAGGCCGCCCGCTACTTTTTTCCAAAGCAGCGGCGACACCTGATACCCCACGATGCGATCCAAGATACGGCGAGCCTGCTGCGCATTGAAGCGATTCTGATCGATCGGGCGTGGCTTATTAAATGCGTTCTGAATTTCCGTCTTGGTGATGGCGTTAAACACCACGCGCTTGGCGTGTGCGGGATCGACTTTCAAAGCCTGCGCGAGGTGCCAGGCAATCGCCTCACCCTCGCGATCCAAGTCGGTTGCGAACCAGATGTCGGATGCGTTCTTGGCAGCCTTCTTCAAATCGGTGACGGTCTTCTTTTTCGCCGCCATGATTTCGTAAGTCGGCTCGAAGTCATTCTCCAGATCGACGCCCGGCACCGGGCTCTTGACGCCCTTGGGATTCTTACTGGGCAGGTCGCGGACATGACCCACCGAGGCCATCACGATGTAGTCACGGCCGAGGTACTTATTAATAGTCTTGGCCTTGGCGGGCGACTCGACGATGACGAGCTGCTTGCCGCTGCCTTTGATGTACGGGCCGTCGTTCGCATCGTCCTCTACATCAGAATCAACAGCCACCCCAGCGGCTTTGGCGGCCTTGCGGGGCTTGGAGGAGCGAGGTTTTTTTGCGATTTTGGCCATCGTTACGTCTATTCCATGTCGGATGCCATATCGGTTGATTGACCCGACGGTTCCACTTATTCCATCGTGGCGAAAGGGCGGATAACTTGAGCAACGTCAGCGCGGTTTGTCAAGTCGAATTTGTAAATACATGAAAATAATGAGTTTGCAGAGTGAAAATCAATCGGGCAACAGCCGTCAGATCGAGGCGAATCATTGGAGCCTACGGGAAAGTGTAGGTGGCGAGGCGGTTATCGGGGTAGAAAAGCCGGGTCGCCGCGCTGATGTCGCTACGCCGCAAGCGGCGGAAGGCGAGGTTCCCCGTTTAGCGCCACGCCCAAGGCGTGGGTGTGATTGGAGCGCGTCTTGTATCATCGAGTCTGTTCTCTTCTTTCAGATATTCAATCACCAGCGGGGGGTATCGTGAGGTTGATTCATGCGCCACTTCGCATTGATGCTTCTGCTATTGATTCAAGTATTCGCGCTCACCAGCACAGCAGCGACGGCACGAGCGGCCAAAGTTGTATGATCTGGACAACGACCTTGGTGAAGCGAATAATATTGCAGAACGAGAGAAGGAAATCGTCAGCCGCCTGACCAAGGATCTTTTACAATGGCACGCCGCAATGCCTGCGGACAACGGTCCGCAACTGGGCGAAGCGGTGAAGGCCAAGGCTAAGTAGTCGATTCATATAGCCCCGGCTTTAGCCGGGGAATCGATGCGAGTTCGGAGAGTTTTCCCGGCTAAAGCCGGGGCTATATGGACAGGTCTTATTAGGATGTACTCATGAATTTTGAAAATTTCTTGGCATTGGCTCGTTCTTCGCATCGCGGTGTCATCGCGCTGATCGTTCTAAGCTGCGCACCGCTGCTGCCGCTGCGCGCCGCCGACGTGGACTTCGCGCACGACATCATTCCGCTGCTCAAAGAACAGTGCGGCAAGTGTCACACCGGCGACGCCAAGAAAGGCACGCTCTCCTTCAACACGCGCGAATTGATGCTCAAAGGCGGCGAGTCGGGCAAGGTTGTCATCGTCGGCAAGAGCGGTGAGAGCGAACTGCTGCGCAGACTCACGACCGATGATGCCGATGAGCGCATGCCGCCCAAGGGGCCAGCGCTTTCAAAAGAGAAGATCGCGCTGGTGAAGCAGTGGATCGATACCGGCCTCAAGTGGGAGGAAGGATTTACGTTTGGTAAGCGTGCCTATGAGCCAGCGCTGAGGCCTCGCAAGGTGGAACTGCCCACGGCGATGAATGGTCGCAACAATCCGATCGATCGCATTCTCGATGCCTATCTCGCCACCCAGAAACAAAGCAGCCCTGTTGCCATTGATGATGCCACGTTCATTCGCCGGGCCTTTTTGGACATCATCGGATTGCTGCCGACGAGCGACGAACTCAGCGCGTTCATCAGCGACAGCCGCGCTGACAAGCGCGACAAACTCATCAGTGAACTACTTGCACGCGATGTCGATTACACCGAGCACTGGCTCACCTTCTGGAACGACCTGCTTCGCAATGACTACACAGGCACCGGCTTCATCACCGGCGGGCGCAAACAAATTTCCAAATGGCTTTACGAAGCGCTGCTCACCAACCAACCTTACGACCAGTTTGCCCGCGAACTCATCGCGCCCTCCTCGAAAGAAAGCACAGGCTTCATCGATGGCATCCGATGGCGCGGCGAAGTCAGTGCCGGCCAAACTGTTGAAATTCAATTCGCCCAGTCCATCACGCAATCGTTCCTGGGCATCAACATGAAGTGCGCCTCCTGCCACGACAGCTTCATCGATCGCTGGACACTCGATGAAGCCTACGGCCTGGCTGCGATCTACTCCGATCATGAAATGGAAATCCACCGCTGCGACAAACCCACCGGTCGCAAGGCGAAAGCAGGTTGGCTTTTTCCGGAACTGGGCAGTGTCGATATCAAGGCCCCGAAACAGGAACGACTCAAACAACTGGCAGCGCTGATGACGCATCCTGACAACGGTCGCTTTACGCGCACCATCGTCAATCGCATCTGGCATCGCATGATGGGCCGAGGCATTGTGCATCCCACCGATGCGATGCAGACCGAGCCTTGGAGCAGCGACCTGCTCGACTATCTCGCCTCGCATCTTGCGGAAAATAAATACGACCTGAAGAAAACGATTCAGCTCATCGCCAGTTCGCAGGCTTATCAGAGCAAATCGCAGGTCGTCGATCAAAGTGCGGATGACCATGCATATGTCTATGCCGGCCCGCGCGCCAAGCGCATGACAGCGGAACAGTTTCTCGATGCGGTCTGGCAACTCACCGGCGGCGCTCCTGCCAAGATCGATGCGCCCATCACACGAGGTCAGCGCAAGACACTGGAACCTGATCCCGCGCAGCCCGCAATCAAGCCGACAGTGCAGCTCCCTTTGACTGGCCAGTGGATATGGTCGCGCGATGATACGAGTGGCGCAGCAGCCGGTGAAACGGTGGTTTTTCAGCGTGTGATTCAGCTTAAAAAAGCTCCCGCTGCCGCGATCGCAGTGATCACCTGTGATAACAGTTACGAGATGTTCATCAATGGCAAACGCGTTCATGCGGGTGACAACTGGGAGGAGCCGAACACGGTTTCACTCACCGGACTCAAGGCCGGCGCCAACGAAATTCTGATCATCGCCAAGAACGGTGGCGCAGGTCCCAATCCTGCTGCACTCTTCTTTGAAGCACGCCTAACCGATTCGGCAGATGCGATTGAAGTGGTGCCTAGTGATCAGAAGTGGCAGTGGACTTCATCGCTGCCCGCTGGCGGCAAATTCAAGAAAGCGCCCACGGACTGGAAACCCGCTGTGCAGGTCAAGAGCGACCCGTGGTCAGCGAGCGTCGGCAGCGCCATCGCCAAAGGATTTGATCGCGCCGCTGCAACAAGCAGCGACAAACTCATGGTGCGAGCATCGCTTGTGAAAAGTGATTTTCTGATGCGATCACTGGGTCGGCCCAACCGCGAACAGATCGTCACCGTGCGCCCCGCTGAGCTTTCCACGCTCGAAGCCATCGATCTTTCCAACGGCCAGATTCTCGCCAGCGCGCTGGCGCAAGGCGCGAAACAGATGATGGCTCGCCAGTGGGAATCGCCGCAGCAATTCGTGCGCTGGCTATATCAGGCGGCGCTTTGTCGCCAGCCCAGTGCTCAAGAGCTGAAGGTGTTTGGTGAAGTACTGGGTGCTAAACTTACAGAGCAAGGCATCGAGGATGCGCTGTGGAGCGTGGTGATGCTGCCGGAGTTTCAGTTGGTGCGGTGATGAAAGATTCCCGTTTAGCTGCGGGCCAAAGACTCTGCGGGCGGCCACGCGGAGCGACGGAGGACCTTTGCTCCGCGGCTAAACGGTGCCTGCGTCATCGTAATGAATCGTTGACTCAATGAAGGATGTTTCATGATGAATATTGACGAAAACAATCCTGTGCAGGCCCGTCGCGATTTCCTCAAGCAGCTTGCTGCCGGTTCGATGGCGGCGCTGATGGCCGGTGAACCGCGCTTGCTCTTGGGCAATGAAGGCGAGCAGGTCGTGCATCCCAAGGCCACCGCTGATGCCTGCATCCTGCTCTGGATGGGCGGCGGCATGGCGGCACCGGATACCTTCGATCCGAAAAAATATGTGCCGTTCAAAGTCGGCACGCCTGTCGCCGAGGTTGAGTCCACCTTCCCCGCCATCGACACTGTCGTCGATAACATCAAGATCACGCAAGGCTTGGAAAACATCGCGAAGGTGATGGATCGCGCCTCGCTGATTCGCTCGCACTATCAGCCTGATCTTGGCTCCATTTTGCACTCGCGCCATCAGTATCATTGGCACACCGGTTACGTGCCGCCACAGACGGTTGCATGCCCGCACATCGGTGCGTGGATTGCCAAGGTGCTGGGCCCGCGCAACCCGGTGATGCCGCCCTTTATCAATATTGGTCAGCGTCTTGAAGGCGTCGGCGAACAGGAAGAACTCAAGGCTTTCACCACTGCCGGTTTCTTCGGCAGCGAGTTTGGCCCGATGAATCTGCCTTACCCTGAAGATGCGGCGCAGTCCGTCCGTCCTCCCAAGGGCATGGATCCTGAGCGTTTTACCAATCGCAACAAGCTGTTCCGTCAACTCGTCGATCAGTCGCCCAAGCGCGATTACATGAGCGACTATCAGCAGGAGTCGATGGTCCGTGCGATGGACAGTGCGTATCGCCTGCTCAGCGCCAAGGAGCGCGAAGCTTTTGATATTTCGCTTGAGCCTAAGGAGAGCTATCAGAAGTATGACACGGGTCGCTTTGGTCGTGGGTGTCTCTTGGCGCGAAGGCTCGTCGAGGCTGGGGCGCGGTTTGTGGAGGTGACGACGGAGTATGTGCCGTTCTTGAACTGGGACACGCATGCCAACGGGCACACCACGCTGGTGAAGATGAAGGAGCAGATCGACTCGCCGATTGCGCAGCTTATTCTCGATCTGGAAGCCAAGGGCATGCTCGATCGCACGCTCATCATTTTGGCCAGCGAGTTTAGCCGTGACATGATCATGGAAGGCAAGCCCGGCTCCAAAGCCAACGATCAGGCGACGGACAAGGTGGACAATTTCAAGGAAATGAAACACTACGGCCAGCACCGCCATTTCACCGGCGGATCAAGCGTGGTGATGTGGGGCGGCGGCATGAAGAAAGGTTTCCTCTACGGCTCATCGGCGCCGCAGCGGCCTTTCATGGCTCTGAAGGATCCGCTCTCGGTCACCGATCTGCACGCGACCATTTTCACCGCGATGGGCATCAGCCCCAAGACTGCGTTCGATATCGAGAAGCGCCCGTTCTATGCGACCGATGATGGCAAAGGACAAGCGGCGACTGGCCTGTTTGCCTGAGCCGATTTTTCACTTGGCCTTTTCAATGACGAAGTCGATCAGCTCCTGGCAGCGGAAAAATCCCTGCCAGTAGTTGTGCCCTTGGTCTTTGGCGATGATCAGGTTCACAAGTTTTTCCTGGCCTTCTGTTTTGTAGTGAGCCAGAAGCTGCGCAGAGTTTTCTTTCAGCGGCACGACCTTGTCGCTATCACCATGAATGATGCAGACGGGAATCTTTGCTTTGGCGAGCGTGGTGATGCGCTCGATGGGATTGTGCTGGGCGAGTTTGGATTCCAGTTCTTCGGGGGTGAGGCCGTAGGCTGGAGCGGCACGTTTTAGGCCGGGATAAGTCGTCAAATCGAAGACAGGATAAATGCCTGCGATGGCGGCGACCTTGTCGGTGTTCTCGATGGCCCAGCTGCTGACCCATAAGCCGCCGCGACTGCGACCGAGCATGACAGGCTTCTTGGAGAAGCCACGTTTGGTGGTGAGTTCGTCATAGAGCGCGGTGAAATGTTTGCGTCCTTGCGGGCTGCCGTAGGCTTCGCCGATGTCGATGCCTGCGACGGCGATGCCTGCTTCGAGGAATTTTTCGTGCATCCATTTCTCGTGTGCATCGGGAAGGCCGTTCAAAGTCGGCGCGTAGAAAACCCAGGGCTGCGGCTCGCTGCGTTTTTCTTTCGCCGGCCAGAGAATGAAGGAAGGACGTTCTTCAATAAGGAAGGATTCACCGGGCAGGATCAGATTCTTGACCGGCTTGGCCGCGTCCTTTGAATCCTTTGAGTCCTTTGAGTCCGCAGCATCGCAAGCAGACAAAGGCCCAAACAGCAGCAAGGCGACGAGTGTGAACGTGATTCGCATGTTGAATTCCTTGTGAAGTTTTGGCGATGCCCATTAATACGACGCCGCACAGGCGAGGCTGCAAAATGCGGCAAAGCCCTGCAACCACGATACTAGAGTCGTACTCTTTGTGTGCAGTCGTAACCGTCACCGGTGCCACGGCAAATACCTGTGAGAAGAAGCGAGTCATTATCGTGCTGCTCCTTGGGCTTTTTGTCGCTATTCGCTATCGCTCGTCTGATCGGCGATGATCGCTCGCTGTGTTCCTGTTGTCCATTGTTTTTCATTTCACCCCAAGAGGTCTGATCATGTTTCAAGCCAAGCGTCGTTTTCGTGGGCTCTTTGCCACAGCACTGTTCGCACTTTCATTGGGCCTACCCGTTGCTAACGCAGAGGTGAAGCTGCCTTCGATTCTAAACAGCGGCATGGTTCTTCAGCAGAACATGGCGGTGCCGATCTGGGGCTGGGCGGACAAGGGTGAAAAAGTCACCGTTCAATTCGCAGGCCAGACCAAGACCGCAACCACCGGCGATGATGGCAAGTGGAGCGTCAAGCTCGACAATCTCAAAGCCTCCGCGCAAGGTGCGGCACTCACCATCGAAGGCACCAACAAGATCGAGCTGACTGATGTGCTCGTGGGCGAAGTCTGGATCTGCTCGGGCCAGTCGAATATGGAATGGGCTTTGGGTCAGGCGCTCAACGGCAAGGAAGAAATCGCTGCCAGCGATCATCCGCAGATTCGCCTGTTCAATGTGCCCGGCCATCTCACATCGCCCACGCCGATGGACAACTGCCCCGGCGACTGGAAGGCTTGCGATCCCAAATCATCAGGTGGATTTTCCGCGGTCGGCTATTTCTTTGGCCGTCGTTTGCAGAAGGAACTGAACGTTCCCATCGGCCTCGTCGGCTCCAACTGGGGCGGCACCCGCATCGAGCCTTGGATCACCATTGATGGCTTCAAGGCAGTGCCGGAACTTAAAGACCTCGCTGCACAAGTCGAGAAAATCGCAGCTGAAAAAAGCAAAGTTGGCGGCTCCACACCCGGTGCCATCTGCAATGCCATGATCCTGCCGCTCGCCCCCTTCGCCATGCGCGGCGCCATCTGGTACCAAGGTGAATCCAACGGCGGCGAAGGTGAATCGTACTACCACAAGACCATTGCGCTCGTCGAAGGTTGGCGCAAACTTTTCAACCCCGACCTCGCTTTCTACTGGGTGCAACTCGCTGACTTCCAGCAGGCCAACGACAAGCCCGAAGGCGGCGACGGCTGGGCCAAGCTGCGCGAAGCTCAACGCAAAGCGCTCAGCATCAAACACACCGGCATGGCCGTCATCATCGACATCGGTGAAGCGAAAGACATTCACCCGCGCAACAAACAAGATGTCGGCGACCGCCTGGCGCAGTGGGCATTGCATCAGACCTATGGCAAGAAAGACCTCGTCCCCTGCGGCCCGCTCTTCAAAGGAATCAAGGTCGAAGGCGATGCCATTCGCGTCAGCTTTGATCACGTCGGTTCAGGCATGATCGTCGGCGAAAAGAATGGCCTTGAGCCGGTGAAGGAAGTTAAAGATGGCAAACTCGCACGCTTCGCTGTCGCTGGTGAAGACAAGAAATGGCACTGGGCTGATGCGACCATCGATGGCAACACGATCGTTGTGAAGTCTGCTGAGGTCGCCAAGCCTGTCGCGGTGCGATACGCCTTCTCGATGAATCCCGATGGCGCGAATCTTTACAACAAGGAAGGCATCCCCGCGTCGCCGTTCCGTTCGGATGATTGGTAAATCGCGCCGGGGCTCGCTTGACCGGAGCCCTCATGATTGCAAAAAAGCCCGATGGGTATGGCTGTGCGAATCTTCGGAGTATGAATGACTCATACTCCGAAGGTTCGCTCCCGGATTCAATTCCGGATCAGTCCTCGCCAATCGGGCTTTGTTTTTTTTACTACGAGCCGCGCCCATCAGGAAGCGGGGCTTGCGCCTTGAATCCCCACTCCCTTACGGTCGGGCCTCGTTTTGCACTCTTTCATTTCTCGCTCTCAATCGGCACGTTGTAGAACGTCAGCGCCGCAATGTCATTGGCTCCAACGAGCAACAGGTCCTGACTCCAAGCCTTGCTGTCGAGGTAGGTGATTTGCCTGGCCTGGCTTGGTGCGCTCAGGTTCAGTGTGAGCGTGTTGTCTTTCACGGTGCCTGCGGTGATGTTGCCGCTGATGCCGTCGAGATAAAACTGGCTGGCCAGCTTGTCGTGCCAGATCACCGGCTGATCGAAGGTGAGAACGATCTTCTGTTTGGTGTCGCCACTGAATGCAGCGGTGAGCAGATTGGGAGGCGTGATGCTTTTCTTGAATGTCTTGCCGTAGTGATCGCGCTCGATCAGCGGCGCGATGAGTCTTGCAAATTCAGCGTAGCCCGCAGCAGGGTAGTGACATCCACCAGGCGGCGAGATGCCCAGTGTGGACATGATCGACATGCGGGAGAAATCGCGAGGCAGTGTTCGTTGCACTTCGCGCAGGGCGTTGTCAGAACCATTGACACCCATGCTGCACGACTTGGGCCAGATTTGAAAAAGGTGGATGTGCTGAAGATTGGGGTAGTCCTGTTTCCAGGCGCCGGCGAGTTCGTGGAAATAGAGACGATACGTTTCCCAGCCGAAGCCGCCGGTGGGACCGTCTGCACCTTGATCGTTTTCGCCTTGATGCCAGAGGATGCCGCGGACGGCGTGGGTGAGTCCCGCTTCGCGCACGCGCCAGAGCAGTCGTCCGTAGATGGTCGAAGTATCGGTGGGGTCGGCCATATTGCGCTGGTGCTGATCGATGCGTGTGCCGCCCACTGCGCCATTGATGATGCAGATGGGCACGCGCTGGCTCTCGACGAGTTTCTTCCCAAGCACCACGCCCCAGTATCCGATTTCCGATTTGCCACCGGGGGCCTTGGCCTGTGCCGTGGCCCATAGATTAAGGCGCGATTCCTGCGCGCCGCCGCTGGTGGAGCCGAAGGTGCGAACCCATTCGCTCGCCGGTGGCGGATCATCCTTGCCCCAGTCAGTGGCGACAGCGTTGGACTGGCCGATGATGAGATACGCATCGCCGCACATCACATCACTGGCGGCGTGCAGGACCTTGTCACCTGCGCCGAACTCGACGCGATATTTCACCAGACCCGCTTTGATCTTCGCGCTGATGGTGTAGGTTTTATCAGCGGCGACTTTCTGACTCTCACTTACGATCTGCTTATCGCCTTCATAGACGCGAAGGAAAACGGAGGTCGCTGCTTCATCGAGTGTGCCACTGAAATGAAGCGTGCCCATGCCCGTGTCATCGCGGCCGATGAATTGCCCATCGACCACGCGCTCGCTCTTGCCTGGCGTCTGGTGAATCCATGTATCACTGGCTGGCTCGCGTATTTCGATGGTGGTCTGCTGCGTGGTTGCCGTGCCGCCGTTGCTCAGCGCCAGGGTCACGATCAATGGTCCGCTGCCCATCGCGCGTTTGAGAATGAGCTGGCCGGGCGCTATCGCCTTGATCACCGCAGGCCCCGAGACGCTCCACGTATATTGCAAGTCGCCTGCGCCAAGGCTCTGCATCGCGGCAAGATTGGGGACGATGGTATTGACCTGAATCTCTTTTCGACCGTCCCACACTTGCGGAGCTTTGAGCGAAAACATCGGATCTTCGACGGCTTCCTTGATGGTGATTGGAATCTCTTTTGTTTTCACATCACTTGGGTAAACCGCGCGAACGGTGAGCGTTGCCGAGTCATCGCCAGCAACACGGCCGGCATCGAATGCATAAGACAAGCGATCCACCGCAACGATTTCCTCCTGGCCCCCGCGCTTGAGCATCCAATAAATCTTCTGCGCCCCCGGTGCCTTCGCTGTGACGGTGACGCTCTTGCCCTCGGCTACGCTCAGCTTCTCTTGAGAGACTGAAAGCATCTGGTTCGGCTGCGACGCACTTGCGACAATCGACCCGACGAGCGTCTGCATCGGTTTCTGATTTTCGTGTTGCAGTCGAATCCAATGCGGCGAGCGGGCCACGCTGGAAATTCGCGCTTCGTCGAGATCGCCGACGAAATCGTAATTGTGATACCACCCGCCCAGCCAGAGGCGCGCGGGGGTGTTGATCTTCAGCGTCGGCTTTGCTTCGCCGGCGAGTTTACCGTTGACATAAAGGCGACTGATGCTGTTTTCATAAGTGTGAACTACGTGAATCCATTCGTTCATGGGCAATCGCTGGGGTGCATCCACATCGGAGAAATTGCTGTCGATGTGCAGATGCGGCGGACTGCGAAGCTGCATGCGCACCTTGGTGCCGCGGCCGCCCGGCTCGTTGCCCCAGCCGATGAGAGTGACGTTGGGCCGCTGGGCGCGGAACCATGTTTCAGTGCTGTGAGCATCGCCGCCTGAGGGGTAGTTGGGAATGTTGTCGCCGCCGAAAAGGCCTTGTTTTCCTGCGAGATGCCGGGCCTTGCCGATCATGCCATCGGTGATGGTCGTGTCCACATCCTTCATCTTGAGCGTGCCCACTTCATCATCGATGCTCGCGCCCAGATGCCACACGCTGACGTAGCCATTGGACTTGTTGAACACAGCGCTCCCTGCGGATTCGCTCTTCGCATTCGCATTCGCATGGCCCCAGTGAAGTTTCAATTCCTGTCTCGCGTTGCCTTCAATGCGCGGCACGCGCACCCAGATCGAGGCTTCGCCCTTAGTCGGGTTCCAATCTTCGATTTGAAACGCCAGTGGTTCGTTTTCGCTCGTGGTCAGTCGCAGATCCTCGCCTTGGGGCTGCGCCTGACTGAAGTCGAACCAATCCTTGTGCAGTCTGATAAGGACAGGAAAGTTTTCAATCGTGACACCAGCAGGCAGGTTCGCGCCTTGCGGCGTCGTGAGAATAAAGAGCGAGCCTTGGTGCTTCCACTCCTTAAGTGGCGTGGCAGCGTGGGCTGGAACGATGAACGTTTCATGGCACGAGAGCATCACGAGCAGGGCGAACAGGCAGAGCGAAGAGTGATGTTTCATTCGGGTACATCTCTTTGAAAAGGAAAGGTCAAGGTCGATATCAGTGCGGCAATTTATTGTAGTGGGATCAGTCGTGGTGACTTATGATTTGTCGTACAACGAAAAGCCGTCGGTGTCATGATGACACCGACGGCTTCTTGTAGATCAGATGATTGGCCAGCAACGCAAACGCGCTGACTCAGCGCATCATCGCTTGCGCTTCTTGTTGTTGAAGCGAAACGGCTTGGCCTTTTCCGCAGCCTGTTCCGCCTCTGTCGGTTCCGCTTTGCTCACTGGGGGAACACCGGCGACGGTGGGCGAAAATCGCGCCTGAGTCTTGGCGCGGACCTTGTCCTTGGGTTTCAGATTGTATGTGAGGTTTCCGATGGGCTTGACCATGATGTTCTCGATTTCAGTTGAAGGATTCGCAGGACGGCTCAATTGTAGGGCCTTCCTCTATTCATGTCATCGCTGTTGTTTCAAGTCATCAGGTTGTGCGCCACGTGGCCCGCGACATCGGTGAGTCTGAACGCACGGCCCTGATACTTGTACGTCAGCTTCTGGTGATCCATGCCCAGAAGGTGCAGAATCGTGGCGTGGAAATCATTCACATGCATCGGGTCCTGCGCGATGGTGTAGCCCAGATCATCGGTCTGACCGTAGGTCACGCCGCCCTTGATGCCGCCGCCGGCCATCTAGGTGCAGAAGGCATCTTTGTGATGATCGCGGCCGGCGCTGGTTTCTTTGCCTTCGCCGTTGGCACCTTGCAAGAGCGGGGTGCGGCCGAACTCACCGCCCCAGACGACGAGCGTGTCGTTGAGCATGCCGCGCTGTTTGAGGTCTTTCACGAGTGCTGCCATCGGCTTATCGACTTGTTGCGTTTTGCGCGGAAGATTGGTGAAGACGTTGCCGTGATGATCCCAGTCCGCATCGAACAGTTGCACAAAGCGCACACCTTTCTCGACGAGCCTTCGCGCCAAGAGACAGTTGTTGGCGAAGGAAGAACGCCCCGGCTGCGCGCCGTACATATCGAGCACTGCCTTGGGCTCTTTCGAAATATCCGCAAGCTCCGGCACCGCCAGTTGCATGCGGGCCGCCAGTTCATATTGCGACATGCATGTGGCGATTTCAGGATCGCCTACGTGCGCGAGTTGCTGTGCGTTGAGCTGATTGATCGAAGCGATCATGCAAGGACGCGACCATCGCTGTCAGCGTGCAACTTGTCGAGCTTGGGCTGTGCATCTTCAAGTTGCTTGCTCAAGGCCAGTCGTTTAGCGGAACCATCACCCTCCATTGGAATCTGCATGCTCGGGCCGATGAACTGAAGCGTGGCGGGGCCTTCGCGTTTGGATTCAATTTCGGTGCTGTTGAAGAATGCGTAGAACTGGTGGTACTCGTTCTGTGAGAAGGGGTCGTACTTGTGATTGTGGCACTGAGCGCAGGCGAGCGTGGAGCCAAGGAAAACAGTGGCGGTGGTGTTGGCGCGATCGACGACTTGCTTGACACGATCCTCTTCGGGATCGGTGCCCGCTTCGACGTTGACGGTGGTGCCGCGATGGAAGCCGGTGGCGATGCGCAGAGCGACGGGATCATCGAAGGAGGATGCCTCCGATCGGCGAGGCGCTGCTGAGCCTTGAGTGATTTCCTCGGCACGCAGATCGCCAGCAAGCTGTGCAATGGTGAAGCGATCGAATGGCAGATCATCGTTGAACGCTTTGATCACCCAGTCGCGGTAGGCCCAGACATCGCGATGACCATCGCGCTGAAAGCCATTGGAGTCGGCATAGCGTGCCAGATCGAGCCAGTGCCGCGCCCAGTGCTCGCCATAGCGCGGCGATGCGAGAAGCTGGTCCAATACGCGGTCGTAAGCGGTGGGGCGATGTGTTTTGTTCGACGCATTTTCAGTGCTGACCGATGATTGCTTCTCTGCTTCGACTTCCTTCAAGAACGCATCAACTTGGGCAGGCGTGGGCGGCAGGCCGATCAGATCGAGATAGACACGGCGAAGGAGGGTCTATTGAAATTATCGCAGACGACGTAGTGTATGCAAAGCGAAATGGCCATGAAATCAAGGTGTTTTTAAGTGGCGTTTGCGAAGGCTCGTCGCTGACACGCCAAATTGGACAGCCGAATCCGATTGGCGATGAAGTGTTGGCTTTATCACGAGCGATGCCGCGCAGAAAAAAGCCGCCCGTTCCTTGGAACCGGGCGGCTAATGTTGTCGCTGGTTTTTCTGCATGGTTTACTTGAGCGGATGCTCTTTGAGCAGTGCGTCCGGCTGATAGAACTCGGTGCGGCCCTTGGTTTCTTCGCGCACTTTCTTGACCTGATCAGGGGTGATCATGGGGGCCTTGTTGCCGAAGGAATTGCGGACGTAGGTGAGCACCGCCGCCATCTCTGCATCATTCAGCAGTGCGCCAAAGGCGGTCATGGGCACGAGGCCGGGGTACTTTTTGCCTTTGACTTCGATGGGGCCTTGGAGGCCGTGGAGCGTGAGCTTGATCAGGCGGGTCTCGTCCTGAGTCACCCACGGGCTTTCTGAGAGCGGCGGGAAGTGAGCGGACACGAGGCCCAGACCATCGGGCTGATGGCAGGTGGAGCAGTAGCCTTCACGGCGATAAATCTCGGCGCCCAGAACATACAACTCGCGGGCATCGCTCTTGAGATCCTTGGGCACTTCGACTTTGAATTCTTCGACAGCGATGGTCCGATTCCGCAGATGCGCCTCCGCAGTGCGGTAAGGGGCTGCGAGCCACGAGTCGAGTTTCGAATCACCAGCGCCACCGCCACCGCCGCCGATTGCGCCGACGCTGAGCGTCGCGATCTTTTTGTCGCCGGCATAGAAGTCCAAGCGGGCGTTATCGAAGCGACTTTCAAAGTCAGGGCGATTCCAGATCATGATCTTGTCCAATGCAGTGGGTGCTGCGAAGCTGACCTTGATCCAAGGATCGTTTTGAACTGCCGTGTGGGAGAAGTTGTTCTTGTCACCATCGATGAGGTTGGTGATGGGGAATTGTTTGTCGTTGTACTCAGACGATTGTGCGAGCGTGGCTTTGGAAGTGACCTTGGCCTTGCCGCTGGTCAGTTCCATTTCTGCCAGGTTGATGACTTGTCCGCTGCCGGGCACGGTCATGGTGAAGGAGGTGACTTTGCCCTGAGCCTCGTCAGGCACGGTGATTTGAATCGTCTTGCCGCCGCCGCCGATGGCCACGAGTTTTGCCTTGGGCGCTTCGGCGGGTGCTTCGGACTTGTTCACGATCGCTTCAAGAATCGGCAGGCCGTTGTAGCTCTCAAGCCACGACGCTGCTGCGATCACTTCCATCTGCACGCGGCCATGCGGATCGCTGGCCATCTTCTTAAGCAGGGCAACCTGATCGGCCACCTGATGCCCGGTATAACGAAGGACGCGCACCGCTGCAGCGCGAACGCGGTAATCCTTCGAAGCCAGGAGCTGCTTGAGCAGATCCTGATCGACCTTATTCATGCCCCAGGTCACCCACAGCGCTTCGACCATGTGGTGTTCATAATTCGGGTCACTCGTTTTCAGCGAAGCCACCCAGCTTTTCACAGCCGAGGTCACTTCATCCACATTGCGAGCGCGCAGCTCACGACGGCTGCGATAGCGCGTGCGATCTTCGGGCAGCTTGA
This sequence comes from uncultured Phycisphaeraceae bacterium, assembly GCA_964650055.1. GTDB lineage: Bacteria > Planctomycetota > Phycisphaerae > Phycisphaerales > Phycisphaeraceae > JTS-RE9. The sequence continues at coordinate 17,262 of CAZYQL010000061.1, forward strand.
GATTGTCCAGAAGCTGCACGATCGATGCGCCATCAACCTTGGCAGGCTCCACCAGCGGACGACCGGGATAAGTCACACGATAGATGCGACCGTGCGCGTGATCGCGATTGGGATCGCGAGCGCTGTGCTGCATGTGGCCGATGAGCGGGTTGTGCCAATCGACGATGTAGAGCGAGCCATCGGGAGCAAACTCGAGATCGACAGGACGGAAGTTGCCATCGCTGGAAACGACCAGGTCTTGCCGCCATTTGGTCTTGTAGCCGGTGCCATCTTCCATCACTTGATGCTGTTTCGTACCGAGGAAACCGATGGAATTGCAGATGAGCATGTCACCTTGCTGGTCATCGGGGAAGTGGCGACTGGCGACAAACTCGATGCCGGAGGTGGGGCGGACGCGGTGAGCGGGTTCGATGAGATCGCGGCTGCCGGGGTTGGCTTCGCCGTAGCGAGGCTTGACGGAGCCGGGCAGCATCCATTCGGTGTTTGGGCCGGAGGTGTGGAGGAAAAAGTGCTGACCCCACGCATCGAAAGCAACGCCCCAGGGATTGGGGATCGAGAGCTGCGCGTGGCGTTCGAGTTGACGGCGCTGCGGGTTGAAGCGGTAGAACCCGCCGTTGGTGCCGCGCACTGGGCCGTAGGCGGTTTCGACATTGGTGCGAAGGAAGACACCTTCGGACATGATGAACGCACCGGAAGGATCAGCACAAAATGCGCTGATGGCGTGGTGCGTGTCGTGATCATCAAAGCCGCTGAAGATGATTTCCTTGGTGTCCGCTTTGCCATCGTTGTCGGCGTCGGTGAGCTTCACCAGATGGATGCCTTGCGACACGTAAACGCCATCGTGTGAAATTTCAAAACCCATCGGCAGATGCAGGTGATCAGCCCAGACGGTTTGCTTGTCGGCCTTGCCGTCGTTGTTGGTGTCTTCGAGAATCAGAATCTTATCGTTGGGCATCGGATCGCCCGGCTTCCAGTGCGGATAGCTGGGCATCGTCGCCACCCACAGCCGCCCCTTGTTGTCGAAGGCGAGCTGCACAGGATTGGCCAGATCGGGGAACTCTTTTTCAGTGGCGAACTGCTCGACCTTATAACCCTGTGGCACCTTGATGGTGTCGAGCGCTTCCTTGCCTTCGAGGAAGACGAGCACGCCGTTCTTTCCACCGGGGCGATAGTTGGTCTGCACTTCGGGCAGGGTGCGGGTCTTGGCGTCAAGGGCGGCAATGTCAATGGTCTTGCCCTGCGCTGCGGCCCAGATGGCCTGATCGCGGACGGCGGCCATCTCGCGGATTTTCTCAATTTCAAACGGGTAGTTGGCCGGGCCGAACGGGTTGTATCGCTGACCGAAGACGTGTACGCCGTTGGGGATCTTGAAATCGTTGATCCAGAACCAGTTCTTCTCTTTCACAGCGGCGGCGACGGCTTTGCTGTTGGCCTGCGCTTTGGCCGGGGCCTTGCCGAAGGTGCGATCGATCAGCAGCGTGGCCAGCTTCTCATAGCCCGCATCATTGAGCAGCGCGCCGTCCGCGGTGAGCGGCTCCTTGGTTTCGCGGTACCACTTGAGCGAAGGCGAATAGGCATCGACAAAGTGCACCCAGTTTTCTTCAGCGACCGCCTGAATCGCGGAGGTGTAAACCGCCAGGTTCAGGTTGGTCTGCTTGCCGCTGGGCACATCGATTATCGCGGTGATGTCCTGCACACCTGTCGGCGAGACGAGCACGATCTTGGGCGCGCTGGTGCCGTTGTATTTCTGGCTGAGTGTGTGAAGAACGAAAGCATCGAGCTCCTCGCGAAAGTTCACAAGGCCAGCGCCGCCCTGAAAGGATTCATTGAATCCGAAGAAGGCGATGATGACATCGGGCTTAAGGCGCGCGAGCCATTGCTCATCGGTTTCGAAGTGGCCGTTGCCATTGGCGAGATTGCCATCGGAATAGCGCGTGGCGTATTTTTCAGCACCGGGGAAGCCAAGCTGATTGGCCCGGCCAGAGTGCGGACGGAAGCTGGGCGTGTTGCCTTCATCACACATGTTGCGGATGAACAGTTCCAGTTCGGGATAGCGCAGGTGCATCTGCGTTTCAAAGTGACCAAAGTGCAGCATGCGCGAGCCCAGGCCGTTGCCCATGAGCACGATGCGGCTGCCTTTTTTCAGTTCCAGATGTTCGGCTTCATCGGCCCCGAACGTGGCGCTGCCGCTCACGCTCAGAATCATGCCCAGTGCGATCGCGAACAGTTTCATTGCCTTCATGGATTCTTCCTTTGTTATAAGACAGGCTTAGCCGAGGGCAGGTTTGGGACGTTGCAGTGTGACAATTCAAAGCGTCCGGGTCAACGCACCGGGGCCAACAAAGACATTGCCATTAAGCGACTGCGTTCTGATTATTGACCCAAGCATAATTAAGGATACGCCTGCGACTGGCATATGCCATCAGCAGCCATACGAATGGAACAAGTCAGCAGTCTTTGTGCGCCGCGAATTTGCAGGCCTAGCGCGAATCAGCCGCAGGTCTAGAGCATTCCCAATGCAACCAGGGCAATCGCATGTGGTCCCTTCCGGTCCCCCTCCCCAAGGGAAGGAAGTTAAGGCGACGGCACAAAGCCTACATGCGATTGCCCTGGCCGGATGGCTTGAATCATAGGGCTTTTCGTACTTTTCGAGCACATCCTTCATGTTCGCAACGAACGCGGCGCTGGCCTCGGGCGGGATCACGCTTTGCGGCGGTTGCTGTTTGAGCCAAGGCTTGATCTCGTTGGCTTGATCTCGTTTTTTGAAGTGTGCGACACGAACTGTTGACGCACTTGCCGCACCGTCATCCGCGTGGTGTCCAGCGCCTGAGCGATGCGTTCATCACTCCATGCGTCGGGTCCATCAGCATCGGGCTTGGCTCAACCGTGCGAGATTTTTAGTACTCGCTGATGGGTACGTACTTGAGCGGATCGCTGCCGACCTTGTTCTTACCAACTGCTCCCGCCACATCCGGTGCAATGGCCGCGATGATCGCCTCCAGTTCATCAGGCACCTGGATCGGCTGATTGCTATACCGCCCCTTCGGCTCCGAGCGATCCGCAGTTTCCTGCACTGATTTCATGTCGATTCCCGTGTGATACTTCACCGTTGCATCAGGGTCTTTGAGTTCATGCCCGGTGAGGATGCAGACCACGCGTTCATCTTTGCCGATGACGCCTTCGTTCACCAGCATGTGAGCGCCGGCGACAGATGCAGCACTGGCGGGTTCGCAGCCGAAACCGAAGCGACCGACGAGGGCTTTGTGTTCGAGGATGGTTTCATCATCGACTTCGCGCACGATGCCATCCATCACTTCAAGAGCGCGCAGAGCCTTGGGCAGATTCACTGGTCGACCGATTTCAATCGCACTGGCAATCGTGTTCGCATGAGTGCCTGCCTGATCGAGTTCGCGGTAGTAGGTTTTCATCGTCTCGATGTCGATGTGGCCGTTGTTCCACTTCATGCCGCGCTGATTGACCAGGACGTTGAGCGGATTCGCACCAGCCGCTTGAATGACGGCAAGACGAGGCACGCGATCGATCAGGCCAAACGCTTTGAGTTCCGCGAAGGCTTTACCGAAGGCGGAACAGTTGCCCAGATTTCCGCCGGGCACGACGATCCAATCGGGCACCTGCCAATCCATCGCTTCGAGCACGCGGTACATGATCGTCTTCTGCCCTTCGAGGCGAAACGGATTCACACTGTTCATCAGATAAATGCCAAGCTCGGGCTGCTCCACCGCGATCTGCCTCACACGGCGAAGGCACGCATCAAAGTCGCCTTTGATCTGTAAAGTTTTCGCGCCATAATCGAGCGCTTGCGAGAGCTTGCCGTAGGCGATTTTTCCGGTGCCGATGAAGACGATGCCGGTCATTTCAGCGAGGCCTGCGAACATGGCGAGCGATGCGGAGGTGTTGCCGGTGGAGGCGCAGGCGACTCGCTTGGCGCCGACCATGCGGGCATGGGTGAACGCGGCAGTCATGCCGTTGTCTTTGAAAGAGCCCGAAGGATTGAGCCCTTCATATTGCAAAAAGAGTCGGCCTTTGTTGAGACCAATCTGCGGGGCCAGTAGCTGTGCATCCTGCATACACGTGCGGCCTTCGCCGATGGTGACGATGTCGCTCTCTCGATGGAAGAACGGCATCAGCTCGCGGAATCGCCAGACGCCCGAGAAATCGAGCGCTCCTTGCAAGCCGGCACCACGGGTGATCCAGCGATGCTCGAAATAGTTCATCGACTTAGGCACCGGCAGGCGGTTCCAGTCGTAGTTGATTTCGAGGAGCGAGCTACGGCCAAGCTTGGCACAAGCCGGGCAGGTGACGTGAACCTCGTCAACGCCAAAAGTGGATCGGCAATCGGGATCGATACATTGTTGAAAAGCGACGTCCATAGGCAGCATTGTAGAGAAAAAGGGTAGGTGGATCAGGTTCCCTGTTATCGGCCAGATGTGTATGGCGATTGCATGTCGGGTGCGTCAGAACGTTTTTCATCGTTGAGTTTTGTCTACCCTAGAGTTTTTTCATTTGCATTTATCATTGCAAGTCATTGCAATAACTGCGATTAACTCGTGTCTATGGGTAAACGGGTAGACATCAAATTGTCTACCCCTTTGCTGCCGAAGCGGTCAAGCCCATCGTGCCATGCGTAGTATATCACATATTGAACTACTTTTCAAGGGTTGTATTTTATATGAACATGCTATGAAATGCGATGCGCTTTCGTAAGGCTGGCCAAGCAAAGTGTGGCGAAGCATTTGACATCAGAGGCAATGGAAACAACAATGACGGGTCTCGCCCAAAGCGGGATGAATTGAAATCGTGCGGGGTGTAGCGCAGCTTGGTTAGCGCGGTCGCCTAGGGCGACAGGTCGGAAAAACAGTATTCAGCGGGGTGTAGCGCAGCTTGGTTAGCGCGCTTGACTGGGGGTCAAGAGGTCGGGAGTTCAAATCTCCCCACCCCGATATAAGCCGTCTCGTTAACGCGAGG
>CAZYQL010000062.1:0-7673 GCA_964650055.1 uncultured Phycisphaeraceae bacterium
TCATCGCCGCCCTGCGCGGCCGCATCCCCGTCATACCCACCCAGCGCTGGACAGCAGGCCTCGATCAGATGCCTGACAATACGCAAGAGGCTTTGGTTTACGCCAGTCCTCCCACCGGTGCGGTCTATAAACTTATTGTGGCGAACAATGACGGCACAGTGAAGGGCGCGGTGCGCCTCGATGAGGTGGCCGTTGATCCGCAAGGAAGGCCATAGAGAGCGCACACAAACATTCAAGCACACTTCAAGTGTGCATGCCTTGTTGCTCACAAGAAAATGATTGGATGCTCAGGCGAGAATGGAGCGCACCACATCGCCGTACACATCGGTGAGCCGATAATCGCGGCTGGCGTAGTGATAGGTGAGTGCTTCGTGGTCGATGCCCATCAGGTGCAAGAGCGTGGCGTGCAGATCGTGGATGGAGACCTTGTCACGAATCGCGTAGTAGCCGTAGTCATCAGTTTCGCCGTGCGAGATGCCGGGCTTGGTGCCGCCGCCGGCGAACCACATGGTGAAGCCATGCGGATTGTGATCGCGGCCGTTCCGCAATCGACCCGAGCCGCCATCCATAAATTCAAAGACCGGCGTGCGGCCAAACTCACTGCCACACATCACGAGCGTGTCATTGAGCATGCCTCGCGCCTTGAGATCGCGCAAGAGTCCAGCGATGGGTTTATCCACCGCGCGAGCATTGCCAGTGTGCCCGGCGAGCAGATCACCATGCTGATCCCAGAGGTTGCCATACTTGACAGTGGAATGCGTGACGGTGATGTAGCGCACGCCCTTCTCAGCGAATCGGCGGGCTAGCAGCAGCGCCCTGCCGAAGTCGGTGGTGTTCGGTTCGCCGATGCCGTAGAGATCCATTGTGGCTTTTGATTCACCATCGAGCGACATGATGTCCGGCGCCTGCGTCTGCATGCGGAAGGCCAGCTCGAGATTGTGAATTTCACTCTCGAGCGCATCATCGTTGCCCGTTCGCACCAGCTGCGCTTGATTCATTTTCTGCACCAGATTCAGATGCTCGCGCTGATTGGTGGCTGCACCGGTGAGGTTGTCCCACTGGAGATTTTTCTGCGTTTTGTCAGCTTTGAGAATGGGCGTGCCGCTGTATCGCGCGGGAAGGAAAGCGGTGGGCCGACTGCGCGGCGAGTCGGGAAGGATATCGATGTACGCGGGCAGGTTCGCATTCTCGCTACCGAGCCCATAACTGAGCCAGGAGCCGAGCGTCGGCCGAGGCTCGCGGCCTGAGCCGGTGTGAATCATGTTCTTCGCGGTGAAGTGATCGTTGTTCGTGTGATGCAGCGAATGAATGAAACAGAGATCATCGATGAGCTTGTTCACTTCGGGAAACAGATTGGAGCACCACTTGCCCGCTTCGCCGATCTGCTTGAATTTCCAGGGCGACTTGAGAATCGTGCCTTGCGGCGCGAAGGTGAATTTGGGTTTGCGAATGGACTCTGGCAGCGGCTTGCCATCATCGCGCTGCAAGAGTGGCTTGTAGTCGTAGGTATCCAGATGCGAAACGCCGCCGTCGAGGAAGATGTAAATGATCTGCTTAGCGCGCGGGGCAAAGTGCGGCGCGCTGACATGCGAAAAGCCCACGGACTCCTGCCCGTGGGTCTGTCCGTATGTCTGTCCGCGCGCCTGCCGTGTAAGCAAATCCGTCAGCGCAACACCACCAAACCCCAGCGCTGCCCGCTGAAGAATCTGCCTGCGCGAAAATTGATGTCGCTGAGAATTCATGGCTTAATCCAAGTACCGAAACTCACTGGAAGCATAGAGCGCCAGGCATATCTCTGTCCACGACTCTACGCGAGATTCGCCTTGCTTTTCGCTGTTTTTCAGATAATCAAGCAGCAGCGTCGCCATCGCCTCGTCAGGCTCTTTGCCAAGGGCCATCAGATACGCACGGCGAAGCAGCTCTTCATCACTCAATCGTTTGTCGCGCAGAATCAACTTGGCAAACTCACCGGCAAAATGTTTGGGGATCGAACTGTTGAGCCAGTAGAGCGACTGTGCCGCCGTGGTCGAACGATCGCGCTGACCCATCGGCTCACCCGTGGGGTCGTAATCGAACACCGCAAACATCTTGCGAATCTCACCACCCAGACCGACAGGCGAACGATTGGAGGTGAGCACATACATCATGCGATCCGCAGAACGATTGAAATCGAGCGGCTCATCGGAAGGCTGCCGGGGAACTTTGCCGGTGGTCGCCAGCATCGCGTCATAGATCGCTTCGACTTCCAAGCGCCGACGGGGGAAAGGCGAGAAGAAGTTTCGGGTTCTGAGTTCTGAGTTCTGAGTCAGATCGATTTCGGATTTTGAAGCAACGGTGGCCTTGGTGGTACGAACAAGCTCCGGACAATTGGCGGTGCTTTCGAGTGTCCGAATTTCTCGCTTTCCCGCTTTCACGCTTTCCCGCTTTGCTTCCTGCCTATACGTCGCACTGGTCATGATGAGATAGTGCATCTTCTTCATCGACCACTTTTGCTCGGTGAAGGTTGCCGCAAGCCAGTCGAGAAGCTGCGGATGCGAAGGTGCGCTGCCGCGTGACCCCAGATCGTTGGGCGAATCCACGATGCCGTGACCAAAGTGATAGAGCCAGAGTCGATTGACCATCACACGCGAGGTCAGCGGATGATTCGGATGGACCAGCCACTTGGCCAGTTCAAGACGGCCACTTTGATGGGCGGGCATCGTCGGCGGAGTCACGGCATTCTCAAATAGCACGGGCACAGCGCGCGGCACTGATGTTTTAGAAACGCGATAAGTGTCGCCGCCCAGATGCACAGGCAAATTCGTCGGCTGCTCCTGATCGCTGACGGTGATGAGGCGAACCGCAGGCGTGATCCTGCTGCTGAGCTTGTCCATCGCATCGAGCAGTTCACTCACATGATTGCCACCTTGCGCTCGCATCGTTTCGATCGAAAGCATGGCGGGTGTAGCATCAGCGACAGTTAGGTCCAGAGCCAGCGCATGCACCACTTCTCGCGGTAAATCAAGCTGTTTTGCGGCGACATCTACCTTCGCGTTCCACTCTTCGCTCTGGCGATACCAGCGCACCCGATCAATGCGAGGGAACACGCCATCCTTTGCCGCGGGTGCTATTCGCAGAGTGTTCACGCCTTCGCGCAGTTTGATAGCACCAAGCGTTGACCACCGGCGATGGGCCCATGCTGGTCGCAAGGTGTCAGGCAATTTCGCGTTCGCAATAGCGGTCACGCCGCCGACCTGCACGGAAAAGGCCGTGTCTTCGTCAGCGGTGTGAAGCACTTCGATGGTGTACGTTCCTTCTGCATCTACATTCAGTTCATACTTGACCCACTGGTCACCGGGCGTCTGAGCCTCGATCACTTCGATGTCGCGCTCGCCATCATTGAGCGTCACAATGCGCAGGTTCGATTGGCCGGCAAACTGCTCCGCTTCAAACATGCGCACCTTCACCGTCTGGCGCACTGCATCAAGCAGTTTCGGTTCATCAGCGATGCGCTGCATCTTCTCGCTGATCGCCTTGAACGCCTGCACGCGCTCAGCCAAGAGCGAATCGCGGAGCGCGTTCAAATCACTGCGCATCTTCTGACGCGTCATCATTTCTGTCGGCATCACCTTCTCGCGCGTCAGTCTCACGCGGCCATCTTTCCAGTTTTCACTGAAGACATCGATGATCCGCGTCGAAGCAAAAATGCCAGCGAGTGCGTAGTAATCTCGTTCGGTGATGGGATCAAACTTGTGATCGTGGCAACGGGCACAGGAAACAGTCAGGCCCAAAAATGCCTTGGAAACCGCGTTAATTTGTTCATCGATGATGTCGAGCTTCAGGCGATTAGGATCGGTGCATTCATCGAACCAGTTGCCGATGGAGAGGAACGCGGTGGCGGTGAGCTGATCGAAATACTGCTGACGATCATCGGGCACGGGCAGCAGATCGCCGGCCAGGTGTTCGGTCAGAAGCTGGTCGTACGGTTTGTCGCTGTTGAAGGAGCGGATGATGTAATCGCGAAAGTCGAGTTCGCCGCGTGTGTTCTTGATGCCGGGCAGTTTCACTTTGCCTTGTTCGTAGCGCACGACATCAAGCCAGTGCCGACCGTAGCGCTCGCCGTAGTGCGGCGAAGCGAGCAGGCGAGTGATCAGCTTTTCGTAAGCCTCGGGCGAGGTGTCCTTGATGAAGGCTTCGATCTCGGCGAGTGTCGGAGGCAAGCCGATGAGGTCGAAAGTGGCCCGGCGAATGAGCGTGTGCTTATCCGCCTGCGGCGCGGGTTTCAGACCTTGTGATTCGAGACGAGCGAGAATGAAGTTGTCGATGGGATTGCGAACCCATTGCTTGTCTTGCACGTGCGGAGGCTGCGGCTGGGTGACGGGTTTGAAGGACCAGAACTGCCGCCATGTGTCGTAGTCATAAGGCTGCGCCTGTGCATGCAGCATCGTGGTCGTCAGCAGGACGATCAGGAAAGCGAACGCGAGATGAGGCAGACGGTGGATCATAAAAAGCCGTGAAACCCTGCGACGCATGGATAAATACACAGCGGGGAATTGTAGGCGACGTGATGCAGTGAAACGCCAAGTTTAGCCGTCATGCAACGCATGATGTGGTACGGGGACGAGGATGCGTTCGCGGATTCAGTTGCCGTGAACTCGGAGCGTGGTCTGTGGCGGTTGCTCGCGTCGTGCGTTGCACGACGGCTAAACGGCTAGATGCGTGGCGATGGCGCTGACGAGGCCTTGGATGTCTGACGGCGAGGCCTCGACCGTCGGCGACAGGTCGGTCTCGCGCAAGGTCTGCGATGTGATCGGGCCGATGGAGGCGATCTTGACTGAGCGCAGCAAGGTGTGTTCTTCCCCGAGCAGGGCGATCATGTTTCGCACAGTGGACGAACTCGTGAAGGTGATCCAATCGACTTCCCCTGCACGCAAAGCTTCCATCACATCTTCAGGCAACTGAATGGCGGGCAACGTGCGATAAACAGGAAGATCATCCACAAGTGCCCCAGCCTCGATGAGCAACTGCGGCAGCGTGTCGCGCGCGATGTCTGCTCGCAGTAGCAAATATCGCTGCCCTTTCGCATCCTCTTTTAGGAGCGAAGCCGCAAGCGACTCGGCGACAAACTTCTCAGGCAGCAGATCAGCGCGAAGGCCCAGCGATGTTTGCAGCGCCAGCGCGGTGGCCTGCCCTACTGCTGCGATCTTCACATTCGCAAACGCTCGGCCATCCAGCGCCAGTGCTTTCACACGCTGCGCCAGTGCATCTACACCATTGGCACTGGTCACCACCAGCCAGTTGTAATTATCCAGCGAGCGCAGCGCCTGATCAACGCGCTGCTGTGCATCTTGAGTCATCGGCTGCACCTGAATCGTCGGCGCTTCGAGCACCTGTGCGCCCAGTGCCTCGAGCTTTTCACGCAGGTCCGATGCTTGATCGCGCGTTCGTGTAATGACCACGCGCTGTCCGACCATCGCTCGCTTCATATAGAAATCCAGGCCCGGCTCTTCGATGGCGACCACTTTTCCAATGACGATCACAGCGGGCGCTTTGAGTTCCTCTTCATCAACCAACGAACTCAATCGATCGAGCGTCGTGCGCAGCGATCGCTGCATCGGCGTAGCGCCCCACTGCACGACAGCGGCGGGTGTGTCGCTGGGCAAACCGTGTTCGAGGAGCTGATCAGTGATGGCATCGAGGCGATTCATGCCCATGTAGATGCAGACAGTTCCGCCGGTCGTGATGAGTGATGCGAGTGCTGCCAGGTCGGTGGTGCTTGCGGATTTGGCGGGGTCTTCGTGGCCGGTGACGAAGGTGACCGAAGATGCGAAATGGCGATGCGTGACGGGGATGCCCGCCATGGCCGGGGCGGCAACGCCTGCGGTGATGCCGGGGATGATCTCGCAAATCACCCCATGTTTCGCCAGGTAAACCGCTTCTTCCGCACCGCGACCAAACACAAACGGATCGCCACCTTTGAGGCGAACGACAAATCGTCCCGCCTTCGCCTGCTCGAGCAGCAGCGCGTTGATTGCATCCTGAGTCATCTTGTGATCGGCGTGCCGCTTGCCCACATCGATGAGCTGCGCATCAGCGCGGGCCTCGCGCAAAAGCGAAGGCAATACCAAGGCATCGTGCACGATGACCTGTGCAGCGCGAAGCAACTGCATACCTCTGACGGTTATAAGACCCGGGTCGCCGGGGCCTGCGCCGACGAGGCAAACGCGTCCGAAAGATTTTTCGTCTGGCAATGTCAAGATGGATTAACTCTAACGGTTGTAACGCCGATGCCTACTCATGATACAGGCACGTAAAGGGCCTGTTCACACGCGGGCTTTTGGGGTGTGTTCGAAACAGAGGTTCAAAGTTTCGAGTTCAAGGTTCAAAGTTTTGTTTCGCGACGTTTGAACTATCTGTTCCGAGGGCGGGGGCAAACATTGCCTAGGGTATTGAGAGTTACAAAGGAGCGACCCATGGTCGAGCACGCAGAAACCATCGAACTGAAGCTGATCCGCGATGAACGCCATGAGGAAGACCCGATTCCGCTGGAGCGCCGCATCACTCATCGTAAGTCAGTGAGCGGCCGGGTCACCGCGCTGATGACGATGAAGGTCAGCGGCGAGGAAGTTCGCAATCGCATCTGCTCCTTGGAACTGCGCGACATGTCCGACACCGGCGTGGGTGCGTTCTCCAGTGAGCCACTGCCTCGAGATGCCAAGCTCACCATTTTCCTTCCGCCTCACGGCCCCGAGCGCGGCTTCGATCTCTACGGCACCGTCGCTCGCTGCGAAGCTCAAGAAGAAGGCTTCACCTTGGGAATTCATCTGGATCGTCAGGCATCGGCGTGTGCGTAAAGCCGCTCGCTGAGCCGCGACTCAACGAGTCGCGGATGCCTACGGCCTGAAGGCGTGTACCTCGCCCCGTGCTTTTAGTTTGACCATCGGTTCGTTTAGACACTGATCCACAAGACCACTGAACATTGAAAGCTCCAACAGGCCGTTGACATCCGCAACTCGTTGAGTCGCGGCTCAGCCTGCTTTTTCATTTTCATTTCTACGACTGACTCAGCTTCATCGTCGCATCGCGCAGCAACCCAAAACTTTCTTCCAGGGCCTGCGGGATGATGCGGATGTCGCCGACGGTGGTGATGAAATTGGTATCGCCGCCCCAGCGTGGCAGGATGTGCATGTGCAGATGGCCGGGCAATCCTGCACCGGCACACCGGCCGATGTTGATGCCCATGTTGATGCCTTGCGGGTTGTAGGCCAATCGCACGATGCGCTCAGCCAGTGCGGTGAGCTCGATGAAATCCGTGCGCTGCGAAGCTGTGAGATCGATCAGATCGCCCAGATGCTCGCGCGGTGAAACGAGCAGATGCCCATTGGTGTAGGGAAAGCGATTGAGAATGATCATGCCTCGCGCATCATTGACGAGCACGAGGCGTTTGACCGCATCATCACTATTCACATCGAACGTCAGCGCTTCACAAAGAAAACAAGCAGGGCCGCTCCCCGAGGGCTTGATGCCTTCGTTGGGATCAAGCTGCTTGAGGTACTGCATCCGCCAGGGTGCCCAGAGATTTTCAGACATGGGATGGATCCGGGTTCAAGGTTCAAGGTTCAAGGTTCAAAGTTTAAGGTTCAAGGTGATGAACTGGGAACCTACAACAGAGTGCCTTCAACCTTGAACTTTGA
>CAZYQL010000062.1:7773-10451 GCA_964650055.1 uncultured Phycisphaeraceae bacterium
CTTTGAACCTTGAACTATTTTCAGTCCTGCCCACCGATGATTTCATCTGGCATCGATGGCAGGAAGGTTTTCAGTTCATCGACCGCAGTACGATCCGAGAGCGGGTAGTCGCGGATGTAAGCAGCGCGGGCCAGCAGGTGTGTGGCACCGGGCGTGGTGAGAAACTGAAAGAACACTGCGAGGCAGCCACGGAAGAAAACAGAGCGATCGGTTTCGATGAAGATGACCATCGTGCCCAGCAGCATGAAGGTGATGCCCAGCGTGCCGGCTTTACCAGCGGCATGCATGCGACAGAACACATCGGGCAATCGGATCAGGCCGATGGCGGAAACGACGACGAGGAATGAGCCAGCCAGGAGCGCGATGGCGGCGATGATTTCAAGGACGATCTGCATCAAAACACCTTGCCTTTCTCCAGGTACCGGGCGATTGCTGCGGAGCCGATGAAGCCCACGAGTGTGAGAATCCAGACGGCATCGAAGTACCACGAGGTGCCCCAGACCACGCAGAGCAGGCAGATGATTCCGATGAAGGCGATCGAAAGCAGATCGAATGCGATAGCGCGGTCCGCAGCATTGGGGCCGATGACGATGCGATAGAGACACATCGCTGCCGAGGCGAACATTGCCGCCAGGCAGACATTGCAAACCACTTCAAACCACGGGCTGATGGTCATATCGAATCTCCTGCATTGCGGTCACTGTCATCTGCGCCGCTTGTCGGCTTCGCTCCCACTTCGTCGCTCGCTGTTGCTCTTCTTGTCAACGCTTGCGCCGCCACTTTAGCGCCGTCGCTCTCGCCTCTGCTCCATCTCAGAATCGGTTTCTCCAGCGCGTTCGTACACGACTGACGCACATCATCCGGGTTGTCGCCGATGTCAATCGCATGAATCACGATCGCATGGCGATCATCGGGAATGTGTACCGAAATCGTGCCCGGCGTCAGCGTGATCGAGTTGGCATAACTGGTCACTTCAAAATCGCCACGCACCGTCATCGGCACAGAAATAAACCCCGGCTTGATCTTGAGCGTCGGACTGAGCACCAGCTTCACCACCGTGATATTGGCGTTCCAAAGCTCACGGATAAAGATCAGAACATATTTCAAAAATGCGATAACGCGATATGTCATTGAGCACCTACAGTCTTCGTTTCAACTTCGGCGACTACTGGAATGAGAGCCGTGGGAATCGCGGCAGTTCTGCCGAAGGATGCATCGATATAAGCGGTGGGATCCTGCACGTCCTTCGCTGCTCGCTCAGCCAATCCCACAAACGGCTGCGCCACCAGACCCATGAACATCGTGAACGCAATCAGAATCGAAGTGGGCACCATCATTCCCTTATAGCCCGGCCCCGCATGTTCGCGGCACTTGCCACGCCAAAATGCGTACGACCAGATTTTCGTCATCGAGTAAAGCGTGAAGAAGCTGGTGATGATCGCCACCGTCACCACAAAGAACGCGCCGCCCGCCAGGCCCGCTTTGATGAGTACGAACTTGCTGAGGAACCCGGAGAACGGCGGAAATCCTGCGAGTGAAAATGATGCAATAAGAAAGAGGCCCGCAGCAGCCGGTGACAGATCGAGGATGCCGCCCATCTTCTTGAGCTCTTGCGTGCCGGTGATGCGTTCAGCGATGCCGCCCACGAGAAAGAGCGAACTCTTGACGACGATGTGATGCACGATATAGAAGATCGTGCCGACGATCGCGGCGGTCTTAACCGTCTTGGTCGCCTCTACATCAATCGAACCATCGGCTGCATAAACGACCACACCCACCAGGCCCACACCCATGACCATGTACCCGACCTGACTGATGATGTGCCAGGAAAGAATCTTGCGAATCTCCCACTGACACATCGCCCCAAGCACGCCCAGCAGCATGGTGAAGCCTGACATGAAGAGAATGATGTTGAGCGAAAACTCGTGGCCCGGCTGACGGAAGACCATCACGAAAACGCGCAGCAGCGAATAGACGCCCACCTTCGTAAGCAGACCCGCGAAAAATCCATTGATGCCCGGCGGCACAACTGGGTAAGTATCCGGTAGCCAGAAAAAGAGCGGAAATGCAGCGGTTTTCAGTGCGAATACGACAAGCATCACGGAGGTGACTGCGGTGAAGACCGCTGCCTTATCGCCGGTGAGCGCTGCCGATCGCGTGGAAATTTCGGCCATGTTGAGTGAGCCGATGGTGGAGTAAATGAAGCCTAAGCCGACGACGAAGAACGTGCCGCCGAGCACGTTGATCGCGATGTACTTCATGGTTTGGCGCAGCTGGGCTTTGGAGGAGCCGACCATCATCATGCCATAGGAACCCAGCAGCATGACTTCGTAGGAGACGAAGAGATTGAAGAGGTCGCCGGTGATGAAAGCCCAGTTAACGCCGGTGAGCAGGATGTTGAAGAGCGGAAAGAAGAATGATTTCTGTTGGTTTTCGGTGACGGTGAAAAACGAATAGAGCATGGCGACCAGGCCGACACCTGACGAGAGACAGAGCATGATGCAGGTGAGTCTGTCAGCGATGAAGACGATGCCAAAGGGCGCTGACCAGCCGCCGAGCACGTTGGCGACGGTGCCGTTGGCATCGACATGAAAGAGGAGCCAGAAGACGTAGCTGCACAGTGCCAGCGATGACACCGCCGCGACGATCTTCTCAGCGAAGAACCGCCCGTTGAGCAG
>CAZYQL010000062.1:10551-22104 GCA_964650055.1 uncultured Phycisphaeraceae bacterium
CCCCTCCCTCTCAGGGAGGGGCGGGGGGAGGGTTGGGTATTCAGAATTTCATGTTGCTGTCACATTCGCATTCGCATTCACTTGGTCTGCTTCAACAATTCAGGGATCGTTGATGTTCGCTAACTCGACCCTACCCCGGCCCCTACCTAGTAGGGAGGGGAGTAAAACACATTCGTCAGTGCGCGTGATGACCATCGCTTTCCATCGGGCCGTGCGGCTCGCTGATGGTGATTGATTCATCGCGGCCGTCGCCTTGTTCGTGATTGGGCAGCAGCTCGGGATTGTCCGTGCCGTGGTCGAGATAGACGCGGTAAGCGATCGTCAGAAAAAGCGCACCGACAGCGAAGCTGATGACGATGGCGGTGAGGATGATGTCCGGCGGAATCGGGTCCATCATCGCGATGTTCTTCGATGGTCCTTCCAGACTGGCAAAGGGCGCTTCCCATCCGCCGCTGAATCCGCCGCAGGTGATCATCAGCAGATTCACACCGTTGGAGTAGAGCCCCATGCCCAGCACAACGCGGATCAGATTCGGACGGAGGATCAGGTAGGTGCCGCCGGCAAAAAGCACGCCGATGACGATGGCCATGAAGATGTTCATTGGTCGCCCTCCAATCCCAGTTCAACAAAGATCGTCGTGAGCGTGCCCATGACAATGAGGAAAACGCCCAGATCAAAAAACGTGGCACTGGGCAGATGGTCATTTCCAAGGATGGGCAGATGCGTATGCCAAACCGTGTGATCCATGAAGGCGTAACCAGCCACCAGCGGCACGAGGCCGGTGGTAATGGAAATCAGCAGGCCGACACACGCCATTTTCCACCACGGAAACTCAGCGATGGTGAATCGGCAAACCGCAAAGTGAAATCCCAGGCCGACGATCAGCGTCAGCGCGCTGGCGCAGTAACCGCTCGTTGGAAAAATCAGCAGCGCGAGAATCGGCACATAGATGCGCGGGAAGGACGCCGTGTTGTGCGGGCCATAGGCAAGGAGACCTACGACTCCCGCCGCAGCAGCGAGCACCCCGGCGATGAAGCCGCCACCGGGCTTGTTGTGACCCTGGAAGAAAATGATCAGCGCGACGTAAAGCGTCAGCGGCACCGCCAGGCGGGCGACCGTCGAAAGAATCGGCGAGTGCAGTTCCTGCGGCGTCGGTGGTGAGGATGGCGTGGGCGGAGTGTTCATAGGAGGAAAAAGGGCCTAGGGATTAGGGCCTTGGGCCTAGGGGGTGAGTACGAAAATCTAAAAGTTCATCTCGTGTTTTCTGGTGCGCTGTTCCTTTGGTGGCGTTTTGTTCATTCGATTTTCATATCGCGAGCTGATTGGCAATCAGCGCCCAGTTTCAATACGGTTTTAGGCCTGAACCCTAGGCCCAGGCCCTGATCCCTAGGCCCTTTTATTCACGCCTTCCGCCTGCTGCGCAGCATGCCATAGACCAGCAGTGCCACCGCGACCAGCACGGTAATCTCGCCCATGGTGTCCGCAGCGCGGAAGTCCACGATGATCACATTCACCGCGTTCTGTCCGCCAGCGCCATCGACAGCGCGGGACAGGTAGTCATCTGCCAGGTTGTCTGTATTTCGGAACGTGTCACTGGTGGTCAGTACCACAAACAGGAACACCGCAAGACCCACCGCTGCCGAGATCGTCAGAGTGATCAGCCGCGTGCCTGCGCCCATCGGCTCGCGCTTGGGGAACGTCGGCATGTAAAACAGAATCAGCAGCACAAAGATCGTCGAGACTGTCTCAATCAGAATCTGCGTGAGCAGAATGTCAGGCGAGCGATAGACGACGAACATGAGCGAGGTCAAAAATCCTGTCGCGGTGGAAGCGACTGCGGCCTGCAATCTGCTCTTGGAAACAACCAGCGTGATGGCTGCGACGCAAAGCAGAATCAATAGCGAAAGGCCGTACCACGGGAGGTCTTTGATGTTGTGACTGACATCGCCGATGTGGATGCCGCTGTGCGCCAGCGAGTAGAGCATCAGGCCGGCGGTGAAGGCGAGAATCGCGCCCATGTACCAGCGAAGCGAGCCGCGCTGCCACCAGTTGCTGTAGCTCTCTGCGAAAATCGTGACGCCGTGCAGAAGCTCATCCCAGATGCGCTGCGCAGTTGGTGTGCGAGCGATGATGGCCTGCTGAATCTTCTCGATGGCCACGCGGTTTTGATAGAGCAGGATGCCGATGGTGATGGTGAAAATCGTCAGCACGACCGGGGCCAGCTCGGTGGGAATGATGGAGATGTGGGCGTGATGATGCTGATCAGAGGAAAGACTGTTGAGCAGGGTTTGCGTCGGTGAATGATGCGTGCCCGCAGCCAGCAAACCCAGTGCGATAGCGACTGAAACCAGAATCGCCGCAGGCACCCATAGGCCCGGCGAGGCTTCGTGAGCATGATCGCCGTGGTCGGTTTCCTTGCCCAGAAAGACACCGAAAATAATCTTGCAGGCGACTGCGAACGTGAGCGCGTTGGCCAGCACACAAAGCAGAATCACCAGCCAGCGCGTGTTCTCAGCATGCTCAAGTGCGGGACTGTGAAACAGTGCGCCATACAGCGATTCCTTAGCCGCAAATCCCAGGAACGGCGGAAGCCCCGCCATCGATGCCGCCGCCAGGATCGCAATGATGAACGTGATGGGCATCTTCTTTCGCAGCCCGCCAAGCTTGCGAATATCGCGCGTATGCGTGGCGTGTTCCACAATGCCTACGACGAGGAAGAGCGTGCCTTTGTAAGCAGCGTGATTGAGAATCTGCAGCGCATCTTGATCGGGCAATTTCAACCCATAGCAAAGCATGATCAGCCCAAGGGCCGCCAGCGTGGTGCGGGCGAGAATCGCTTTGAGATCAGTCTCGTAAAACGCCTGATACGACGTATAAACAAATGTGATCAAACCCACCGTGATCAGAATCGGCGACCAGTAAACATTAGCACCGACAATGTCATCACTGAAAATCGGCAGCATGCGGCCAATGAGAAACACACCGGCCTTCACCATCGTCGCCGAGTGCAGATAAGCCGAGACCGGCGTCGGCGCGACCATCGCATTGGGTAACCAAAAGTGAAACGGAAACTGGGCGCTCTTGGTAAACGCACCGAGCATCACCAGCAGCATCGCTGCGGTGAAAAGCGGCGAGGTGGTCAGCAGCTTGAGCGTTTCGGGACTGTTGCGCAGCTCGTGCATCGAGAACGTACCGGTGACGTTGCCGATGATGATGAAGCCCGCCATCATGGCCAGGCCGCCTAGGCCGGTGACTTGCAGCGCGGTCATCGCGCCTTTGCGTGCTTTGTCCTGCTCGTACCAGAAGCCGATGAGCATGAACGAGGTGATGGAAGTGATTTCCCAGAAGACGAAGAGCAGGATGATGTCATCAGCGAGCGCGACGCCGAGCATCGCTCCCATGAAGCCGATGAGTGAAGCGTAGTAGCGACCGATGCGAGCGCTAGCGAGCTGCGGGATGTAGTTGAGCGAGTAGATGCCCACGAGGGTGCCGATGCCTGAGACCAAGGCGGCAAAGAAAAGGCCAAAGCGATCGCCGATCAATTGCATGTTGATCGACAGGCCGGGGATCCATTCATATAGATAGTGCGTGAGCTGTTCGTGCCCGCCTTGCATCAGCAGCGAGACAGCGAGGCTGAAGGACGAAAGCGCCGCGACAATCATCAGCCAGCCGGTGCGTCTGCCCAGCCATTTGCCGAGGATCAGCGCGAGGATCGCTGCCGCGAAGGGAACAAAGACGAGTAATGGCAACCTGATATCAGGAATCATATTCACACCCTGCTCGATCCCTCCCCGCCTTGGTCCACTAGGTCGCCACGTCACCTTATCGCCTCACGAATCGAGGCCTGGGAAACAGGACAACCACACGAGGCCGCGCCTCGGTTTCATCTCTATCGGTTAATGTCGGTTGTAACATCTGTAACGATCAAATCGGTTGGCCCGATAACGGAATCGCTTCAAACGATTATGATGATGCTCCTCTCTGCCCCGTAAGGAGAACACCATGTCCACACCGACAACGACCACCTCCACCGACTGGCACCGCTACTACGCGGTCGATTGCAATCAGCTTGTCTGGAAGCTGCTGGCCAAGGACGATCGCTCCGCCGAGGACGATCTGACGATGCTGCACGCAGCACACGCTTCCTACTTTCACTGGCTCCAGATCGGCAAAGTGGAAAACGCCATTCGCGGTGAATGGCTCTGCTCGCGGGTCTATGCGGTTCTCGCCGAGGCTGAGCCTGCGCTCAAGCATGCGCAGCATGCGCTGCGTCTATGCGAAGAAAACAGCGTGAAAGATTTTGACCTGGCCTATGCGTATGAAGCGATGGCGCGCAGCTATGCCGCCGCCGTCCAGCGCTTTGCAGCGCGGCAGTTTCACGTGCTCGCCTCCGATGCAGCGCGGGCCATCAAGAGCGACGAAGACCGCAAGATTTTCTTGCAGGACTTCCACGCGGAGCCTTGGTTTGGGGTGTTTTGATTGAGATCGACTTGGATCGAATCGTGTCGCTCTAAATCGCTGCGCTGCCGCGCTCATCGGTGCGGATGCGGATGCACTCTTCCAGAGGCACGATGAATATCTTGCCATCGCCGATGGCGCTGGGCTCTGAGCGTGCCCCTTTGAGAATGGCGTCGATGGTTTGCTTGACGAACGCATCGTTGAGCGCTATTTCGATGCGCACCTTGGGAATGAGATTAGGCGTCACTTCCTGCCCGCGATACAGATCGGTATCGAGTTGCTGGCCGTGGCCTGTGCAGCGGGAGACGGTGATGCGGAAGATCTCGGCATCGACGAGGGCTTGCCTTACTTCGTCGAGTCTCTCGGGCTGAATGATGGCGATGACAAGTTTCATATGAAGTACCGATCAGGTGAATTCGAGCCGCTGCACCATCGCGTGGGCCTCGCAGTACAAAAACAAATCAAATCAGTTGAGGTTGAGAAGGCCGTATCCATGTTCGCCGTGAAGGGCGTGATCCATGCCTTCTTTTTCCTGAGCATCGCTGAGCCTGAAGCCGATGGTCTTGTCGATGAGCACGATCAGGATCAGCGTCATCACTGCGGAAAGGCCGATGCTCACGAGCATGCCCTTGGCCTGATACCAGAACTGCGTGGCGACGCCGTGCTCTGGTGTATGGCGCAGGAAAAACGTCAGACCCAGGCCGCCGACAATGCCTGCGACACCGTGGATGCCAAAGACATCGAGCGTGTCGTCGTAGCCGAGCTTGGCTTTGAGAACGACCGCGCCGTAGCAGAAGCAAGAACCCAGCATGCCTAGCACCAGCGCTCCGGGCACCGCCACATCTCCCGCAGCAGGCGTGATAGCGACGAGGCCGGCGAGGATGCCTGAGACCAGACCCAGCGTCGTCGCCTTGCGCAGGTGAATGGTTTCGATGACCAGCCAGGTGAGCGCACCGGTGGCAGCCGCCGCTTGCGTGACGGTCAGCGCCTGCGCGGTCTTGAGTCCCGAAGAAATCGATGATCCCGCATTGAATCCGAACCAGCCAACCCACAGAAGGCCTGCGCCCAGCAGCGTCATCACCAGATTGTTGGGATGCATGGCTGTACGCGGATAGCCACGGCGAGCACCCAGATAAAGCGCCGCCACCAGACCCGCAACGCCTGCGGAAATGTGAATGACCGTGCCACCAGCAAAATCAATCGCCTCACCGGTGAGCCAGCCGCCGCCCCAGATCATGTGTGCCAGAGGACAATAAACCAGGAGCGACCAGAAGAAGATAAAAACGCAGTACCCGCGAAAGCGCACGCGCTCCGCAAAGGCGCCGGCAATGAGTGCGGGGGTGATGATGGCGAACTTGCCTTGAAACATGGCGAAAACCAGAGGCGGAATCGCGGAGGTGACTTTGCCATCGACGACGGTGACGGCTTTGTCATCCAGGCCGTGCAGAAAAAGATAGTCGCTGTTCCAGCCGATGATGCCGCCCACATCCGCACCGAAGATTCGCATGACGGAGTCGCCAAAGGTCATGGCGTAACCGACGATCACCCAGGTCGTGCCGATGATCGCCATGGCGACGAAGCTGTGCATCATCGTGCCCAGCACGTTTTTCGTGCGCACCAGTCCGCCATAGAAAAGCGCCAGCCCCGGCACCATCAGCAGCACCAGCGCCGTAGAGACGAGCATCCACGCCGTGGTACCCGTATCAATCAGCGAGGTGTCCGTCGCATCAGCCGCCGGTACCAAAACCGGCGGAGACACATCCGCCCAGACAGGCATGGCCCACGACAGCAGAACAAAAGCAGTAACAACAAACAACACTCGCGGCATGGTGTGCTCCGGGTGCGAAATAACAATAGGGAATGAGAAGCCAAGAACCTGACCCGACTCAACAGAAGTCAATCGGGCGAATAACGTAGCGTCAGCCGTGCAGGAGGACAAGTGAAGGGCGAAGCCCGCCAGGGCAATTGCATGTAGGGTGTGTCAAGGCTTGGCGCAGACGCACCATGTTGGATCAACAGATTTGAAGGGGTATATCACCGTACATCGCGCGTCCAACATGGTGTGTCTGCGCCAAGCCTTTGACACACCATACGCGCTTTCCCTCCTTCAACCCGCCCGTTATCTGCTCATCCCTCACTTCTTCTTCCCGCCTTGCTCCTTGAGCGTGGCGCGCAGGAAATAGGGCGTGCTTGTCACCTTGGTCTTGCGGCAATAGACCTTATCTGCGCTGGTGACATACATCGTGTCAAAGCGCGGGCCGCCGAAGACGATGTTGGAGAGAAACTTGGGCTGCGGTTTGGCGATGACGCCGCCGAGCCTGCCGGTGGGGTCCCACATCTGAATGCCTTGGTGGGTGGCGACGTAGAGCCGACCTGCATCGTCGTAGGTCATGCCATCGGAAGCGGGCGGGCCGTGTTGTTGTTTGTTGTTCTCGAACTTGGTCGTAGGCGAGACGACAGGGTGGTAATACTTTTCGCCGTACTTGAGTGAGCCATCAAGCTCGACGCGGTAAGTCCAGAGGTGACGTGCATCGGAGTCGGTGATGACGAGCGTGCCCTGGTCAGGCCAGAGGATGATGCCGTTGGGGCGCCAGCCGGTGGCGACGATTTTCTTTTCGCCTTTGGGATTGATGTGTACGACTGATTTGCTGGGCACATCGGTGATGTAGATGTCGCCGCTGTCTGCGACGACGAGATCATTGCAATTCACATCTTCCGCGATTGTCTCGAATGTGCCATCAGGTTTGTAGGCGACAATTTTTTTCTCAGCGCCGCGGTTGGCGATGAGCATGCCATCTTTGCGGAACATCATGCCGCTGGGCCGTGCTGCGTTTTCGATGAAGAGGCTCACCTTGCCATCGAGATCGATCTTGTAAATTTTGCTGTTAGGCACATCGGTGAAAAAGACTTCGCCCTTCGCGTTTACTGCTGGCCCTTCGGTGAATTTGTAGCCTTCGCCCACGAGTTGCCAGTCTTGGCCATCGATAAGCACCTGCGAGAGCGGCATGTCCTGCGCCGATGCGCGTGAGACAGTGAACAGAGAGAGGCACAGTGAGAGGAGTATGGAATATTTCATTTTCAAACTCGTAAAGATGCGGGGAAGCGGATTGGAATTAACCACAGATGAACACAGATGAACACAGATAAATCCGAAGAACACAAACAGGGATAGAAGGCCTGAACACAATCCCATTTTAGCGCGTTTTGCGCGTTTTGCGGCCATCCAATACTTCGTTCGCCAAGGCGAACGGCTAACTACGCTGGCCCGGTTCACCTGCCTTTATCTGTGTGCATCTGTGTTCATCTGTGGTTCAATCACTGCCTTACTCTTTCGCCTTGTACTCTTTCCAAATCCAGCGCAGGGCATCAGGCAGAATCGCGCCGCCGTGTTTGCCGTTGTGACCACCGTCGCCCAAGACGAACTGGTAGTCGTAGCCTTTGAACTTGAGCGCTGCTGCCATTTGCTGATTAGCCAGGGGCCAGTTGCCGTGCAGGTTGTCCAGATCGTTGGCACCATCTTGAAGGAAGACGCGGATGGGTTTCTTTTCGGTTTTGCGGACGAGAGCTTCGCAGTCGTGGCCGCCTCGGATGTTGGTGAAGCTGCCGACGTAGCTGATGACTTTGCGGAAGGAGTCAGGGCGTTCCCACGCGACAGTCCACGCACAGATACCGCCGGAGCTGATGCCCACGATGCCCCGGCCTTCGGGATCGTCCGTGATATTGAGCTTGTGCTTTTGCGTCAGCGCTGGCAGCGCTTCTTCAATGAGGAACTTGGCGTACTGATCGCTGAGCGTGTCGTATTCAAAGCTGCGATTGCTTCGCCCCTTGGCATCAGGCTTGACGGCGGGGATGGTGCCCGGATCGAGGAAGATGCCGATGGTCACGGGCATTTCTTTTTTGTGGATCAGATTGTCGAACACGATGGGCACTCGGCTATGCCCGCTCTCACTGACATACCCGCCGCCATCTTGAAAGACCATCAGGCAGGCGGGCTTGGTGGGGTCATACTGGGCGGGGGTATAGACCCAGTAGTTGCGAACGGTGCCGGGGAAGCCTTTCTCGCTTTCGAGTTTGCCTTGCACAACGGTGCCTTTGGGCACGCCTTCCTGGCGCTGAGAGTCGGCGGTGAGTTTGTAGTCATCGGCGGCGCGAAGAGCGGGCGATGCGATGAAGGTCATCAGCGCGAACGCTGCCCATGAAAAATTGAAAGTCGTCGTAGCACGCATGTTCATACCTCCTGCAAAACGATGTTGATCTTCGTTCGCCAAGGCGAACGGCTAACTACGCTCACCTGCCATTGTCCAAAAAATCTTCCGCGTTACTTGGACGTCATCGATTCCCTAGGCTATGCTTGTTTTAGCGAGTTGATTTTCGATTGACTTGCGTAACCCCCGCCCTACCGGTGACAACCTCTAGGGCACACGCACCCATGGGCCGGCTGATTTTTTTCCCGGCGCCCTTGTTTCGACAGCACCAACGAACACCAACCCGCCCGACTCCTTTCATAGAGCCGGGCTGTTTCATGCCTGCACTTTATTGGATTTCCCGGCAACGCCTCGTATCGATGCTATGATTAAACGTCCGGCTGATGACTCCTTCCTATTGAAGCTCATCCCCCGGCAAACGCCCTCGCAAGTCCCCCGCTGCGATGGCAGAAAGACAGGTGAATCATGAACTACACCCTCGCATTCCTCCCCAACCTGGGCATGGGCGAACTCGTCGTCCTTGCCTTCCTGGGCCTGCTTATCTTCGGCAAAAAACTGCCCGAAGTCGGCAAGAGCCTGGGACAGGGCATCGTCTCCTTCAAGAAAGGCCTTCAGGGCGTTCAATCCGACCTGACCACCGCTGTGGAAGAGGCGGAAAAGCCCCGCAAGAAGAAGCGCAAGAAAGCCCTCGAAACCGATGTCGCTGCGATGGATTCGACCCATGGCCACGCCGGCGCTGACAGCGCAGCCATCGAAACGCCCTCGCCACAGGATCACACCGTCGCTCACTGAGCTTCTGTGAAAGGTATATCAAGGCTCGTCGCAGACACTCCCTACGACTCTCGTCCGTTTTACAGGTGAATTATGAATATTCCTTTTCTCGCCCTTGCATTCAACATGCCCACGCTGCTGATCCTGCTGGCGCTGGCGCTGCTCATCTTCGGCAACCGCCTGCCCTCCATCGGCAGGAATCTGGGCAAGTCGATCACTGGCTTTAAGAAAGGCCTCAAATCCGCTGATGAAGATGATGACGACGATGATGACGATGACGAGATCGACGAGCCTGTCGCGAAAAAGAAAAAGAAAGCCGAGCAACTCGAAGGCGAAACATCCAAGAAGGTGAAGACCAAGGAAGCCGTCGCCGTGGCGGAAGAAGAGGATTGATCACGGGCGGTTGTTGCGTTTCACGCGGCAATCGCAGGTGGCCGCTTCCTATCCCCCTCCCTTGGGGA
Source organism: uncultured Phycisphaeraceae bacterium (assembly GCA_964650055.1). Lineage (GTDB taxonomy): Bacteria > Planctomycetota > Phycisphaerae > Phycisphaerales > Phycisphaeraceae > JTS-RE9. Next base: position 20,447 of record CAZYQL010000062.1, read on the forward strand.
GGGGTTAGGGGAGGGCACTGCATTCGTGTCGGACTTCGCAAAGCACTGTAATTCTCACTTGTATAAACGGCCCTTCCCGCGCCGATGCCCAAGGGAGGGGAGTTCAGGCGACGGCGCAAGGCCTACATGCGATTGCCTTGCTGCGTTTTGCAACTTTCTTCCCATTCATCACCGCCTGCCCTACAATGCAGCGTCCCTTTTCTTTAAGCTCAGGATATCACTATGTCCCGAACCGCTGCGGTCATCGTTCTCTCTTCGCTTCTCATGGCCAACGTCGTCGTGCATACGATGGCGTCGCGCAACGGTGTGTTCGAACAGCTCGACCTGCTCGTCGATGTTCGCCACGAGATCGTTTCGCAGTACGTCGAAGTGCCTGATGAAAAGAAGCTCGTCGATGCGGCTGCCCGCGCGATGGTCGCTTCGCTGGGCGATCCGTACACCGTCTATCTTTCCCCCGAAGAAATGCCTGACTTCGAAAAGCAGGTGCGTGGCACGTTCTTTGGCATCGGCGCTGAAATCGATCTCCACGAAAATTTTCTCCGCATCGCCGCGCCCTTGGAAGATTCACCCGCATGGAAGGCGGGCATTCTTGCCGGCGACATCGTGCTGGAAGTCGATGGCAAAACCACCGAAGGCATCACCACCGCTGAGGCCATCAAACGCCTCACCGGCGAGCGCGGCACGCCCGTCAAACTCAAGGTGCGCCACCTCGATGGCAAGGTCAATGAAATCACCGTCGTTCGCGATCGCATCATCGTGCCCACCATCAAAGGCTGGACCCGCAAGGCTGATCAGCACTGGGATTTCATGCTCGATCAGGCTAACAAAATCGGCCTGGTGCGCATCACTCAGTTCACCGATGACACCACTGAAAAACTTCGTACTGCTCTCACAGAACTTCAAGCAGCAGGCATGAAAGGCCTGATCATTGATCTGCGTTTTGATCCCGGTGGCCTGCTCGATGCAGCGGTCGATATCTCGGATATTTTTCTTGATGGTGGCAAGACCATCGTCTCCATCCGCGGCAGAACGCAGCGCGATCGCACCTTCGAAAGCAAAACCCAAGCGAGCGACATCAAGGACATTCCGCTGGTGGTGCTCGTCAATGAATCGAGCGCTTCCGCTTCAGAAATTGTTTCTGGTGCACTCAAAGACAACGGCAGGGCCATCATCATCGGCACCCGCAGCTTCGGCAAAGGCAGCGTGCAGCAGGTGCGCATGCTCGAATCCAATCAGGGTGCCATCAAAGTCACCAACGCGCTTTACTACCTGCCCAGCGGTCGCAACATTCACCGCAAAGAAGGCAGCGAAATCTGGGGCGTTGATCCGACCGATGGCTACTACGTGCCCATGACCAGCGAGCAGATCATCGCCATGCTCAAGCTCTGGCGCGATCCTACTGCGAAGGACGCTGTGCCCGCACAGATCACGCCGGCGTACATCGCCAAGGACCAAGCTGACCCGCAACTGGCAGCCGCGCTGGAAGCAGTCGTCGGCAAACTCACCACCGGCCAGTGGCCCAAGACCGGCCAAGGCGGCGGCGAAGCCCTGGCGCGCCAGGCCGAGATGGGCAAACTCGCCAAGATTCGCGATGAACTGGCCAACCGACTTGAAGAAGTCGAAGGCAAGATCAAAGCGATGGAAAAAGGCGAAAAGGT
>CAZYQL010000063.1:0-10609 GCA_964650055.1 uncultured Phycisphaeraceae bacterium
CTTAGCGTTCATGTCGCATTCGTTTGAACTCATTCTGCAGATGACGGCAAGTCCCACAGGTGGATCGGTGAGTGGTTGCCGGTGTATTCACCGTTCTTAAGGGCGCTGTCGCGGCCGTTGGCGTTGCTGCCGCCGTTGGTAGCGGCGATGGCGATGCGGTGGCCACCTGGGTGCAGCGTCATGGCGTGGCAGTTGGCCATTTTTGTATTGATGAAGCCCGGTTCCTTTTCATCAGGGTTGAGCAGCATGAATCGGCCTTGGCCCGGCTGACCACTGGTAATGAGGAGGAGCTCGCCGGTGGTGTGTTCGATGATTTCGTACACGAAGCCGTGCGCGGGATCGCCCAGTGTCCACTCTTTTTCAAGCTTGCCGGTCTTGCAATCAAAGCGAAGGAGTTTGGGGGTGGCCTGCACGAAGCCGCCGCCGCTGGGCATGGCTCCGCCGCAGTAAAGCGATTGACCATCGCGCGCGAAGGTGAGCACGCGGGCGCCGCCGACGTCTTGAATGCGATCGTATTTGTAGAGCGATGTTGCATCGAGTTGCTTCTGATGCTTGCCATCTTGGGCGGTGTGAAGATGAATCGCCCCCTTGAGATTGCCACTGGCCAGCAGCAGTGAATCTGGCGAAAACGCCAGAGCGTACACATCTTCGCGATGTTCTTTCAGTTCGAATTTCAGCTTGCCATCAGTGGACCAGAGGCGAACGATCTGATCGCGACCGCAGGTGGCCAGATGCTTGCCATCAGCGCTCACGAGGACGCTGCGAATGTAGCCATCATGTGCCGCATCGATCGACCAGCGTGGCTTGATGGCATCAGCAGCAGGTGCATCATCCTTAAGCCAAAGCGCATAATCCCAGCAGGAAAGCCTGCCCCAGGTGTCGGCGGTGAAAAGCAGTTGCTCTTTGGGCGCGAAGGCGATGGCATCGACGAAGCCGTTGTGCTTACCGGTGAGGGGCGGCACGGCGGCGAGGCCAGCATCACTGACGCGCCACAGTTGCACGTAGCCGTTGTAGTCACCGGCTGCGAGCAACTGGCCACACGGACTAAATCGCAGGCAGCCGATTTGCTGCGAGGTGAGCGTGGGCTTGCCTACTTCTTTGGGCTGTGAAGTTTGAAGTTTTGCATCAGATTGCATCATCACGCGAGCACCTCCGTGATGGATTGCATGTCTTCGTGGGCGATGGGCAGCGGCTGGCCGCCGTTGTCATATTCCGTATCGATGGAATCGATGCCCAGCGCTTTGAACATGGTGTGGAAGACGTGGCCGATGTCGTAGGGATTGTCTTTGACCCAGGTGCCTTGTTCGTTGGTGGAGCCGCTGACGATGCCGCGCTTGATGCCGCAGCCGGCCATGACGGTGGACCAGGCTTCGGGCCAGTGGTCGCGGCCGATGTGACCATTGATGCGAGGCGTTCTGCCGAACTCGCTGATGGCAACGACGAGAACATTTTCAAGCATGCCGCTGGCGTGGAGGTCTTCGATGATGGCGCTGAAGGCCTGATCGAATTTCGGGATGAGTGACGCCGAGCCGTTGAAGTGATCGCCGTGCGTATCCCAGCCGTAGCTAGTGACGTTGACGAATCGCACACCCGCTTCGAGCATTTTTCTTGCGATGAGTGTGTGCCGGCCAAGATCATGCGTACCGTAGCGCTGAATGTCGGCAGCGGAAAACGTGGTGGCATCGAACAGGTCTTGTCGCTTCATGAGCTGCTGCGCGGTGTCGAAGACAGCGGTGCTCGCCTCCGTGCTGACCTTGCGGCGCTGGGCAGCATAGCGACGATTGATCGCTTCGCGCAGCTCATTGCGCTGCGTGTCGGCTTCCTCGCTGATCGATTCATGCCGCAGTAAATTGTCCGGCGGCTGGCCATCGCCAAAAGCCAGAGCGCCATACTTGGGGCCAAGAAAGCCCGCGTGTTCCGCTTTGAATCCGCCGCTGCCTGGCTTGATCCAGACATACGGCGGCAGCTTGCTGGAAGTGGGACCAAGAAGTTTGGCGAAGGCGGAGCCGAGGTAGGGATAAACGACGCCGCGGTTCTTCGGGTCGCCGCGCTGGATGCGGGCGACGCCCGAGGAGTGAGCGTTGTCGTGGGTGCAGAGGCTGCGAATCACCGCGAGTTTGTCCATGTGCTTGGCGGTACGCTGCATGAGCTCGCAAAAGTGAACGCCTTTGACGGAAGTGGGCACTGAGCGAAAGGGGCCGCCAAAGGACGTGTTGGGTTTGGGGTCCCAGCTTTCGAGTTGACTGATGCCGCCGTCGAGCCAGATGAAGAGGACCTGCTTTTCTTTTTGACGCAGTGCCTCAGCGACGGCGGGCGTCGCCAGTCCGCCAAAGGCCATGCCTGCTGCGCCGCCGGCCATCGTGCCAAGCATGACGCGGCGAGAGAGCGCATGTTCATGCGGCGTGCACAGCGAAGATGAGTTGCGTTTGTGTTGCATCAGTGATTCACCATGAACTCGGAACTGGTGAGTAGCGCCCAGACTAAATCGCCAGTGGCTGTCGCTCGCAGCTCGCCGTAGCTTTTGAGGAAGGCGGCAACGGCGGCGGTTTCTTCGGGCAGCGGCTTACGAGTGAGCACGCTCAGGTAAAGCTGATGAGCCAATTTCGCATCATCTTTTTCATCGAGTAGTTTTTGTATCAGGTTGCCTGCTCGCGGCTGAAGCAACGCGAGAAAGGCGACATCATTGCGCACGAAGAGCGCTGCCTTGAGCGTGTGATCCACGTGCACTTCCGCTTCCTTCGTCTCGGCGGCAAAGGAGGCGGCGAATTTTTTGCGCAGGTCTTCGTAGGCGGGCAGCGGTTTGTCGCCAGCGCGATCCTTCGTCATCACCATGTCGAGCTGGCCGCTGGCAGTGAGCATGCTTTGCAACAGTTGCTCGTAAGAAAGGCGGCGCTCCAGGGCGACTGTGAAGCGGTCAACTTTGGGTTCGTTTCCAGATGGAAGAATGGAAGACCGCTGATAAGTCTTGGTGAGCGCCAGTTCGCGAATCATCCATTTCACATCGTAGCCATGCGCTGCAAACTCTTTGGCGAGTAGTTGAAGCAGCTCAGGATGCGAAGGCGGATTGCCCGAGTGATGAAGATCCAGCGGATCGACCAGGCCGCGCCCCATCATGAGAAACCAGAGACGATTAGCCATGTTGCGGGCGAAGGCTCCATTTTCTGCGGTGGGCAATTGCTTCGACAATTGTTCGAGCGGACTGAATGCCAACACGCCAGGGAGCTTCGTCTTCGTGTCCGCAGGCATCATAAATTCTTTGCCCTTTTCAAAAACCGGAATCGCAATCTCGCGTTCCTCCGGCAGCGTCGGCACACGCGGCCCGGTCTCCTTGGGCTTCTTGTTGAAGACCGATGCGAATTCGATTTTCTTCACTGTCGGTTTTTCAGCAATCGCAGGAAACTCGCTGCTGTGAATGGCGATGTTCTGATAGAAGGCGAAAAGGCCTTGGAAATCAGCCTGTTTGTAGTCATCGACGGTCAGGTGATTGTGGCACTGCGCACACTGGAGATCAATGCCCAGAAACAAGCGACCGACATCGCGCGTCAGGCCGGGGTAATCGGTTTCCTGTTCGCCGACTTTTTCGAGGCGCCTGGTGTAGAAAAAAGCGGAGGCTCGCGTCTGTTCGTTGCGGGCATCGGGGCTGAGGATTTCCTGTGCGAGCTGATTCCACGGTTTGTTGGCTTTGAATGATGCCAGAAGATATTGCTGCCACGATGCGCTATCGCCTCGCCGTTCCATCAGCATGATGTGAAACAAATCCGCGAGCCGCTGTGAGAACGAATCACCTGAAGCAAGCTCATGAATCAGCTTGCTGCGTTTGTCTCCATTCTGATCCGCAAAGAATTTCTCCGCGACATCGGCGGAAGGAATTGAGCCGGTGAAATCGAGATAGACCCGGCGAAGAAATTCCGCATCCTCGGCAGCAGTTGCCATCGGCTGCCCCTTGGCGCCGGCTTCGATCAGCGCATCAATGCGAGCGTGCAGCGGCAACTGTGCGCCGATCGCCTGTGTGGCTCCGATGAATGAAGTACACGCAAGCAAAACAACAACGCAAGCTTGACGACTTCCAGATTGTGATCGGAGCGTAAGCATCGGGCACCTTGAATCGAGGACTTTAATTCATTGAGGAACTCTGCTCCAAGGTAACCGAATTTCGCTGAACCACCTTGGGTTTCTTGGAAAGTGACAGGATGATCGTGCGCTGAACGTGGCAAGTTTCAAGGCAAAAGGAAGGAAGGATCGATTGATTGTCGATGCGAACAGTGGACAATTTCCTTCCGCATGGAGGAGGAGGCGACATGTTGCTCAGTTGGAATGATTCATCAGCCTCAGCGAAATCAGTTCGCCGAGGCTCGCTGCTCAACCGTATTGATGATGCTGGGAACGGCGGGGCGTTCGACAGTTGGGGCGGAGACTTTGGAAACCAGCGTCGCTTGACGTGCCGCATCGACGAGCCAACCAGCGGTGAGACCGATGACGATGGCGGCCACGGCGGCGATGAGTGCAGCTGTGCGGCGAGGCGGATTGTCTGTGATCTCGCTGCTGCCTGCCGCCTTGGAAGGCTCACCGAAGTAACAAGCAGCGGTGACGCGCAGGTAATACGCGCCGGAGATCGCACTGTTGATCACCGCCAGCACAACCAGCCAAAGGTGATCTGCGACTGCGGGACTGAAGAGATAAATCTTGCCGATGAATCCGATCATCGGAGGCAAGCCGATCAGGCTGAGCATGGAGATGAGCATGATCGCGGCGAGGATCGGATTGCGCTGGGAAAGGCCGTTGAGATCTTCGATCTGCTGTGCTTCATCGCCTTGCTTCTCAATACAGGCGAGTACGGCGAAGCCGCCGAGATTGCCCAGCCCGTAGGCGACGAGGTAGAAGAGGATGCCTGCGGTGCCGCTCTCAAGCGTGGAGCCTGTGGAAGTAGAAGCGGCGAGCAAGCCGATGATCATGTAACCCGAGTGAGCGATGGAGCTGTAGCCGAGCATACGCTTGAGATTGGTCTGAAGCAGACCCATCACGTTGCCGTAGGTCATGGTGACTGCCGCCATGATCGAGAGCAGCACGACGATCTGCGTGGGCAGTTCACCCGCTGGCGATCGCACCAGATCGAGCAGGAGAATCAGCGAGACAAATCCTGCTGCTTTGGGCACGAAAGCGAGAAACGCAGTGACGGGCGATGCGGCACCTTCATACACATCTGCCGCGTAGAACTGCATCGGAGCGGCAGCGATCTTGAAGGAGATGCCGATGACGGAGAGCGCGATGCCCAAGATCAGCAGCGGCGACATGCCTTGCCCTGCGGCCATCTGAGCGACAATCGTTGCGCGAATTTCGGCAAAGGTGGTGAAGCCCGTCGCGCCGTAGATAAGCGCAAAGCCATAGAGGAAGATCGCCACCGCCAGTGCGCCCAGAAAGAAATATTTGACCGCTGATTCCTGAGCCTCGAGTTTGTCACGGCTGATGGCGATCATCACATACGTCGGCAAACTGACAAGCTCAAGCGCGAGAAACAGCCAGGCCAGATCGCTCGCACCGGCACAGAGCATCACGCCCGTGAGACTGAACAGAAAGAAGCCAAAAAACTCACCGCGCACCGCCAGCGCGGGATCCCAGGACCGGCCATCTTCCGTGGGCTGCTCCGAATCAATCGTGGTGTGGAGCTTCTCAGGCACACGAGCAGCGACCATCAGAAGCAGCAGACCGATGCCCACGACAGCCAACTTCACATACGTCGCCATCGGCGACAGTGAAGCGAGTCTTTCTGCGGAGACAAATGCAGGATCGCTGACGATCACCGCTGCAACGCCCGCCAGAACCAGTGTGCCCGCCGCCACCGCCACCGTTGCACGCCGAACAGAAGCCTTGGACGCGAGACCGATGAGCAAGCAGGCGACGCCGCCGGTAAGCATGATGATCTCAGGCCAGAGGAACAACAATTTTTCAAGCATCGGATTCATCGGCGGGCCTCCGTGATGGAGGCTTGTGGCTTGAGGTCTGCGGGAACGAGGAGAGTTTTTTCAGTTTCACTTTCCAAGCCGCGATTCATTCCAATTTCCTGCTCTGTTTTTGTAGTCTCCACGAGCTGCACCTTGCGCTCCTGCACGTGCTGCGATGCTGCCGCGACGATCTTCTCTACCGGTGCATCGAGCGTGGTCAAAATCAGATTCGGGAACAGACCCAGCACCAGGCAGCCGATGGCCAGCGGAACCAGCGTGGTGATTTCGCGGGCTGACAGGTCTTTCACATGATGTGCATCGTGATGCGAATCATGACCATGGCCGTGGCTATCAGCAGCGGCGGCGCTATGACCATGATCATGCTCAGGCACCTTGACCGGGCCGAAGACGACTTTGCCGACCATGTAAAGAATATAGATCGCGCCAATGATCATGCCGATGCCTGCGGGGAAGGCGAAGGCTGGGCCGAGGGTGTCGGTGCTGGTGAAGGCCCCCATGAGCGTGAGAAATTCACCGATGAAACCGTTGAGGCCGGGCAAGCCGACTGAGGCCATGCAGAAGAAAACCATGAAGAACGACCAGATGGGCATGACCTTGGCGAATCCGCCGTACTGGCGCATTTCGCGGGTGTGGAAGCGTTCGTAGATCATGCCGATGCAGAGGAAGAGCGCGCCGGTGGAAAGCCCGTGGTTGATCATGTACATGACCGAACCGCTGGGACCGATGATGTTGCTGCCCAGCGCGAACATGCCCAGCACACAGAAACCCAGGTGGGAGACGGAGGAATAGGCGACGAGTTTTTTGATGTCCTTCTGCACCCAGCAGATCAGGCCGGTGTAAAGAATGCCGATGACGGCGAGCGTGCCGATGACCGGGGCGTATTCAACGACCGCAATCGGGCACATCGGAATCGCCAGTCGAAGTAGGCCATAGGTGCCGAGTTTGAGCAGCACACCTGCGAGGATGACGGAACCAGCGGTGGGCGCTTCGGTGTGTGCGAGTGGCAGCCAGGTGTGCACCGGGAAGATCGGAACTTTAACCGCGAAGCCTGCGCACAGGGCACCGAGTACCCACGCCTGCTGCGTTGCGCTCATCGTGTGTGCTGCGGCAACAAGATCAGCAATCGCAAAGCTCCACTGCCCTGCGTTTGGCAGCGTCGCAAACTCAAGCGGATTCAGATTCGCGTTGTACCACGCCACCCAGAGCACACCGGCAAAGGTGAGCATCGAGCCGGTGAAGGTGTAAAGGAAAAATACTTTCGCAGCCCGAAGGCGCTGCGTCGAGCCGTAGATGCCGATCAGAAAATAGAGCGGGATCAGCGTGAACTCGAAGCAGATGTAGAAGAAGATCACATCGGTGGCGATGAACGTGCCGATCATCGCGGTTTCGAGAATCAGCAGCCAGAGAAAAAACTCTTTGACGCGATGCGTCACCGCAGAGAACGAGCCCAGAATAATGATCGGCATCAAAAACGTCGTCAGCATGATCAGCCAGAGCGACACACTATCAACGCCAAACCCGAACGTCAGACCGAACGATTTCACCCATGCAAAACTGGCGACGAGCTGCATGTCACCCGTGTTCTTCCAATCGAACAGGCCAAGTGCCAGCAGTGACACGACGAAGTTCGCCAGCGTGGTGATGAGCGCCGCAGGGCGGATCAGTTCATCCTTACCACGCGGCAGCAGCGCGACAATGGCCGCGCCGAGCAGGGGGATGAGTAGCAGAATGAGGAGGAGGGCAGAGTTCATATTGAGTATCGATCAAACAAGCGAAACTTAACGAAACGGAGGAATGCAAAATGGCCAGTGTAAAATGCAAAGTGCAAAATTTCTGAGGCGATGACCGATACACGATTCCGTCACTTTGCATTTTTCATTTTGCATTGGCCATTGGATATTTGCCTTTTCTACGCAGTCATCTTCACACAGTCATCTTCACGCAGCCAACTTCCACACCACAATAGCCAGAACAACCGCGACGCCCAGCACCATGCTGACGCCGTAGGCTTGGAGGATGCCGCTTTGAGCAGGGCGGGTGGTGATGCCGATCACACGAGGCACGAAGCCGACGAGGCTCACGAGCGGATCGATGATCAGGCGGTCAAAAGCGAAACAAATTTCACCGAGCAGCCGCAGGGGTTTGACGATGACTTTGTCGTTGAATTCATCGACGTACCACTTGTTCTCGAGTGTGCGAACCAGGCCGGGGAACTTGCCTGCGAGTTTGTCGGCGGCAGGGCGGTTGAACCAGTGGAAGTACGCGGCGATGGCGATACCAGTGATGGCGATGAGACTGCTGATGATGGCGAAGGCGGTGTGCACATCCATGCCAAAGAGCATGGCGTGATGCTCGCCCTCATGAACAGGCATTGCAGCCGTCGAATGATTGACCTGCGAAGTCACCCAGCCTTTGCAGAGGAAGCCCGCGGCAACAGCACCAATGGCGAGAACGACAAGCGGACCGTTCATCAGCCAAGGCATTTCATGCGGAGCGTGCGCATGATGATCGTCATGAGCATCGTGGCCATCGTGGCCATCGTTTCCATGCGAGTGATCATGCCCATGCTGATCGCTGACGGCTGACGGCTGATGGCTTTCCTCCGCATGATGCTCTTCACCCATCACATAATGCTCAGGCCCCATGAACACGCGGAACCAGAGGCGGAAGGTGTAGTACGCGGTGAGGAATGCGGTGAAGAGACCCAGCATCGCGAGCCAGAAGTAGAGATTCGTCGTCAGGTGCAGGTGGCCATCGCTGCCGGCGACGTATGCCCGGCTCATCACATCCGCGAGGATCATGTCCTTGCTGAAAAAGCCTGCGGTGAATGGGAAGCCGGCCAGGGCGAGACAACCCAGAAACATGAGCCAGCAGGTGACGGGCATCTTGTGGCGAAGGCCCGACATCTTGCGAAGATCAAGCTGACCAGCCAGTGCGTGCATCACCGAACCAGCGGTGAGGAAGAGCAAAGCTTTGAAAAAGGCGTGAGTGAAAAGGTGGAACACACCGCCCACAGTCGAAGCAGCGCCCACCGCCAAGAACATGTAGCCAAGCTGCGAGATCGTTGAGTAGGCGTAGATGCGTTTGATGTCGTACTGACACAGCGCAATCGTCGCGGCAAAAAGAGCGGTGCATCCGCCGACAATGGCGACCGTCGGCAGGGCCGCCGGTGAATATTCAAAGAGCGGGAACAAGCGGGCGATCATATAGACGCCTGCTGTCACCATCGTCGCTGCGTGAATCAGTGCCGAGACAGGCGTCGGGCCTTCCATCGCATCAGGCAGCCAGACATAAAGCGGCAGCTGCGCTGACTTGCCAAACGCACCGAGCATCAACAGGACCGGAATCCACAGGTCTTGCGTCGTCGCAGCCACGCCATCGTGCATCGCCTGCTGGCAGAGTGACACAACTTCCGAAAGGCTCACCGTGTCGTAGCGCATCCAGATCATGAAGATGCCCAAGGCAAAACCAAGATCACCGATGCGATTGACGATGAATGCTTTCTTCGCGGCTGCAACTGCCGAGGGCTTTTCGTAGTAGTACCCGATGAGCAGGAAGGAGCACAGGCCCACGCCTTCCCAGCCCAGATAAAGCAGCACGAGATTGTCCGCCATCACCAGCGTGGTCATGGCGAAAATGAAGAGACTCACTGCTGCGAAAAAGCGAGCGTAACCTTTGTCGCCTTTCATGTAGCCGCTGGCGTAGATGGCGACGAGTGTGCCGATGCCGGTGACGACAAAGAGCATGAGGATGGTGAGCGGGTCGAGGTAATACGACATGCCCACGTGGAAGGAGCCGACTTGGATCCAGTTCCAGAAGGTGACGATGCCGGTCTTGGCATCGTTGGTGTGTGCGAAAGCCTGCACCTGCGAGGAGACAGAGACGGCAATCAGAAACGCGCCGAAGATGGATGCGATGCAGATCGGCGCAGCGAACCCGCGCAGCGACTTCTTCATGCAGCAGATCGTGCAAAGGATCGCCGAGAGGAAGGGCAGCCAGGGGATGAATTTTGCGAGTTCAAGGGACATACCAAGGTTTTCTCAAGTAGCCCAGGAGCAAGGGCTCGAAGCAAGGGGGCGTCCGGCAATAGGCAATGGTCAATAGGCAATGGTCATTTGCAAACGGCTGCAGGTCTTCACTTGACTATTGACCAATGCCTGATGCCTACTGAACAATCTGGTTTCTTATCCTTTAAGCTGCGCCCACGCCTGTGCATCCAGCGTGCCCTTACGGCGGAACAGCAGCACCACGAGTCCCAAAGCCAGCGCGGCTTCCGCAGCTGCGATGGTCAGGACGAAAATCACAAACGTCTGCCCGGTGTCATTGGCATGAAACCTGCTGAATGCCACGAGCGTCAGCACGACACCCTGAAACATCATTTCGGTGCAGAGGAACATGATGATCATGTTCCGCCTCGTCACAAATCCGATCAGCCCCAGCGCAAACAGAATCGCGCCAGTGAGCAGAAAGTGCGAGAGCGTCAAACTATCAAGTGGAGTAGGCATGTTTCCCAGCCGCTTGCGGCTTCGCTCCCAGCAAAGTCATTCCTTAAAAACAGTCAATTCACTGGCCGCAACAAATCGCAAAAATCGTAAAAGAAAAATCAGACAGACAACAATCACACGTCGCATCGTTCAAAAAGCCAAGCC
>CAZYQL010000063.1:10709-21807 GCA_964650055.1 uncultured Phycisphaeraceae bacterium
CCATCATTTCGTTTCCCAATCGCCGCGCTGTCTCGCAATCACCACCGCCCCGATCAGCGACACCAGCAGGATCACGCCCGCCAGTTCCAATCCCAGCGGATGGCCTCGGAACAGGTCCAGGCCCACGCGCTCAACGTTATCAACTTCGCCAGGCGTCGCGTAGGCAGCGACCTTGGCTTTCATTGTTTCATCAGCGATGGAATCGACGACGGACTGTTCCGTGCGATGCGACAAAATCGGCGGATTCTTCGCATCACCCTTGATGCCTTCAATCAGTTCCTGCGAGGTCAGCCCGCGTGCAGCCGGATTGGCCAGCATCGGCTGAAAGCTCACATCCAGCAGCACCGCCAGCAGCAGAAAACCCGCAACAATCGCCCAGAAAGGATCGCGGGAAATGCGTTCGTATTCCGTTGCTTTGGAGAAGGGAATATCTTCGCCTGATTCCTGAGCCTCTTCGCTGTGGGCGGCGAGCATGATGACGAACATGTAGGTCACCAGAATCGCTCCGCCATAGATGATGACCATGCCAAAGGCGATGAACTCAGCACCCAGGACAAGGAACATGCCGGCCGTGGAGAGCACGACCATCACGAACCAAAGCGCTGAATAGACCGGCTGCGAATGCGTGATGACTCGCACCGCTGAAGCGATGCCGATGCCGCTGAAGATGTAGTAATAAGGAATCGCATCGAGACCGATGCCCAGATCTTGGCGCTGAAAAAGCGTTCGTCCCAGCCAAAGCCAGATGCCGCCCAGCGCAGCAGCGCCCAGCAAAGCACCGATCTTGCGCGGGTTGTAGCCGCGCCGTGGCATCATCAGAAAGAGAGCCAACGCGCCCACGACCGTGGCGACATACAGTCCGTAAACCTGAACCATGTTGACCTTAGCGTTGACCTTGCAATTCGGGGTGAGGCTCGGGGGAAGCGTCGCACTGAAGAACCCCGACCATCGGTCCGTTCAGCGAGATGCAGAGGATATGACGACAAAGCAGACTATGCAAGAAAGCGCAGTAAGCAGCGAATTGTTGAACTGTGCTTCGTTCATAGCCGCAGGGTCCGCCCTGCGCGAGTTCTTTGCCCTCTCACTTGACGCACCGCTGATAAAGCCGAGAATCACTTTACTTGACGATTCCCCATCGCCTCCGTTGTGTTCAGGAAGGACCCGATGACCACTGTTTCCTCCGATGTTTCCAAGCCAGTCGTGGCCAAACCTCGCTACACCCGCGTGCTGCTGAAGGTCAGCGGCGAAGCCTTCTGCAAGCCGGGCAACTTCGGCATCGATGGCGATGAACTGGAAGTGATGGCCAAGGAAATTGCTGCCGCTGCAAAACTCGGCGTGCAACTGGCGGTCGTCGTCGGCGGCGGCAATATGATTCGCGGCGCCAAACTCGCCAAAGAAGGCCACATTCAACAGGCCACCGCTGACTACATGGGCATGCTCTCCACCGCGATCAACGGCATGGCGCTCAAAGAATGCCTCGACAAGCTCGGCCAGCCCGCGCGGGTGCTCAGCGCACTGAATCTTTCTGCCGTCGCTGAGACTTTCATTCGTGGCCGGGCGATTCGGCACCTGGAAAAAGGTCGCGTCGTCATCTTTGTTGCAGGCACGGGTAATCCTTTTTTCACCACCGATTCCGCAGCCGCTCTTCGCGCTGCTGAGATCGGCGCCGAGGCTGTACTCAAAGCAACGAAGGTCGATGGCATCTACGACAAAGACCCGATGAAGTACCCCGATGCGAAACGGTACACCACGATCACCTTCACCGAAGCGCTCGACAAGCGTTTGGAGATCATGGACCTGACCGCCTTCGACATGTGCTTCAAGCGCAACATTCCCATCGTCGTCTTCAACATGAAAAAGCCCGGCCACATCGCCGAAGTCGTCAGCGGCAAACCGCACGGCACGACCGTAGTCGTCGGCTGAACATATAGCCCCGGCTTTAGCCGGGGTCCGTAGGCCCGTGAGCGGGCAAGTAACATTCTCAACTCACCCCGGCCAAGGCCGGGGCTATATGGACCCCCGCCATGGACATTGACACAACACTGCTCGAAACCGAAGAGCTGATGGAAAAAGCCGTCAACTATCTCAAGTCAGAACTGCGCGGCATTCGCACCGGCCGCGCTTCGACGGCGCTGATCGAGTTCATCAAAATCGATTACTACGGCTCGATGACCGACCTACGTTCTCTCGCGCTGCTCACCGTTCCAGAGCCCACGCAGATTCTCATCAAGCCATTCGATCAAGGTTCGGTGCAGGCCATCGTCAAGGCGATTCAGTCGGCAGGCATGGGGCTCAATCCGATGTCCGAAGGCAAACAGATTCGCGTGTCGATTCCGCCGCTGTCGGGTGATCGCCGAATACAGATGGTGGCTTCGGTGAAGAAGATGGGCGAAGAGGCGAAGGTCTCGGTGCGCAATGCCCGCCGCGATGGAAATAAGAATGTCGAAGCTGCGGGCAAGGACAAGTCGCAAAGCTTGAGCGAAGATGCCATCGAAAAAGGTAAGGAAGAAGTGCAGACCTTGCTCAAGAAGTATGAAGCGATCGTAGATGCGCTAGTGTCGGAGAAAACCGTCGAAGTGCAACAGATATGATCCGTCGCGGTTGTTCTTGTTTCTATCCGCCGCTCGCGGCGTAGCGTCGTCATCGCCACTCATTCCCAATTAACCTTTCACTCCCGCTGCGCACAGCGTCAGGGGTCTTATTCACGATGATCGACAACCCTTCCATCCCGGGCATCACCTATCCGCTTGGTTTTCGCGCTGCCGGTGGCACCTGTGGCATCAAGAAATCGGGCAAGCCTGATCTGGTGCTCATCGTCGCTGACAACACCTGCACCGCAGCAGGCGTCTTCACCACCAATAAAGTCCCCGGCGCTCCGGTCATCATCAGCAAGCGCCACGTCAAAAACGGCAAGGTTCGCGCCATCGTCGTCAACTCCGGCTGCGCCAACGTCGCCACCGGCAAATCAGGCGAAGCTGACGCGGTAAAAATGTGTGAAGCCGTCGCCCAGCAAGTCGGCTGCGTTGCCAGCGAAGTGCTCGTCTGTTCCACCGGCGTCATCGGCCACCATCTGCCGATGAACAAGATCATCCCCGGCATCGCCCAGCTCTACACGAAAATCGGCAGCGGCCCGACCACCGATCAGCAGGTCGCCACCGCCATCCTCACCACCGACCTCGTGATGAAAACTTCCTACCGCAGTATCAACATCGGCGGCAAGGAAGTGCGCATCGCCGGCATCGCCAAAGGCAGCGGCATGATCCAGCCCAACATGGCCACCATGCTCGCCTTCATCACCACCGACTGCGCCATCAGCGCACCGATGCTGCGCTGGTCGCTCCAACAGGCCAGCAGTGCCACCTTCAATCGCCTGAGCGTTGATCACGACACCAGCACCAGCGACAGCGCGATGATCCTCGCCAGCGGTCTTGCAGGCAACAAGAAGATCGCCACCAAAGGCAAAGCGGCCGGGCAATTTGCGGAGGCATTGGAGGAAGTCTGCCGCGAGTTGGCGTACCAGATTGTGAAAGATGGCGAAGGAGCGACGAAGGTTTTTCGCGTCACCGTCAAAGGTGCGCGCAGCGTCGCTGATGCGGACAAAGTTGGCTACACAGTCACCGGCAGCCCGCTGGTGAAGACCGCTGTTCACGGCGCTGATCCCAACTGGGGCAGGCTCGCTGCGGCGGCTGGTCGCAGCGGCGCTGCAATTGATCCCGCCAAGCTCACCATCACCATCGGAGGCACAACCGTTCTTAAAAAAGGTGTGAATCTCAATGCAGACCTGGCCCCGCTTGAGGCGCACATGAAAGGCACCGAGGTTGATTTCGTCATCGACCTGGGCTTAGGCAAACACACAGTTCAGTGGCTCGGCTGCGACCTGTCGCGCGAATACATCGCGATCAACGCCGACTACATGACATAAGACAAACCGGCCTTACGCTGCGAGCTGCACCTTCAATGATTCATCTGCCAGTTCACTGGCTGCATTGGTCAGCAGTGTGACGATGCGATTGAAAAAGCGCGCGCCTTGCGCGCCAGCCATCACACGGCGATCGAAGTTGAGCGTGAGGTTGAATGTCGGCGCAGCCGTCAGTTCGCCGTCTTTCACGATGGGCCGTTCTTTGACGAAGCCGAAAGAAATGCCAAGCGGCCAGGTCCACGTGGTGAGCACGGAATCAACGCCGTACTTGGCGGGGGAACTGATGAGCACTGCGCCGCCGCGATATTTGACCCAGAGCTTGGGGAACCAGAGCGGCGAGCGGATGATCAACGCGGAGAGAAAACGAGGTAGTTTGCGAATGAGCGAGCTGAACGTGCGCCACTGCGTGTTGGTTTCCACTGTGCACGTCGCCAGGTCTTTGAGCCAGTGCGTGAGCTGCGAAAGCGATTTCGTATCCGCATCGCGAATGATGTCCGCAAAGGCGCAGTACTCGATGCCAGGCATGTCGCGCTCGGCGGCGACAGTCACATCAATCTTTTCAAACTTCTGAAGCCTGGGCCCAAAGAACGGCAGCCACCAGCGCTTCATCACCCGGCGATTGGCGTAAGGAAATTCTGCGAGCGCTTTGGCAACAGCGCGGGCGACGAATGCGGTATAGGAAGGCTTATCTTTGCCGGACTGGGCGCGCACCTGTTCGACTTCGGTCAGATCCACTTCGCTGACGAAGGTGACGGTGACAGCCGGGTTGAGTTCCGCTTCGACAATGGAGCGATTCGCCTGAAAAAAGCGATTGTTGGGTTCTACTGAATAGCTCATGATTCATCTCCGATCGCAGCCCCGGCAAGCTCAAGCTCTTCCTTCGTTTCCCAGGGCGAGACAGTTGCATCACCCTCATTCATCTTTATCGGCTCATTACCCGCCTCAATCCTCAGCACGCGATTGAGGCACGCCTTAAATGCCGCGCTGCTGTCGCAGCTTCGCATCTTCTGGGCCAGTTGCTTTGCAGTTTGCGTGAACACCGGGTCAGCGAGCATCGCCTTCACGGTCTCTTGAATCGCTGCCGCTTTGCACCGTTCGCTCAGCAGCGAAACGCCCGCGCCGCTGCGGGTGATCATCTGCATGTTCAGATGCTGATCGAGATTGCTGGGCAGACCGAGCACCGGCTTACCTGCGAGTAGAGCCTGCTGCGTCGCGGGGCTGCCGCCGTTGCAGATGACCAGAGATGCGCGCTCACATGCTGCATTGCCGGGCAGATACTTCGCCAGAAAAACATTGCTTGCAGTATTGGTCGGCAGTGCTGTTCCTGCAGTTGCAGCAATGACGGTGACATCGAGTGCGCTCAGTGCTTTGAGCAGTGAAGGCAATCGCTCTGACTGGCCCGAGCTTCCGAGATTGACGTATATCACAGGCTTATTCTGCGGCAACTGATTCCACCACTGCGGCAAGGCCATGTGCGGCGACCAGTGTACAGGGCCGATGAACTGATGATGATCAGGCAGCGCTTCGATGCTGCTGAGCGTGGGCAAATCCGCATACAGCGTCTGGTCGCCATGCGTGTAAACGTAGCGAAGGTCATTGCCCAGTGAAGGCAGACCATGCTCGGTGCGCAGACGATTGATCGGCGCTGCATAGCGAGAAAAAATCTTCGAACGAAACTTCCCGAAAAACCAACCCGCTACGCAGCGACCCACGAAGCGATTCATCGGATGATCAGGCATCGGGTAGTCGGTCTGTGCAAACGGAGACCAGTACGCATTGGCCAATGCCAAGTGCGGAACGTTGGCCTTCGCTGCGCTGATGGAGAGCGACAGTCGAAAATCGCTGACGATGACATCAGGCTGAATCGCCTCGATCAGTTTCGCATCCTGCTGCACATACTGGCGCAGTTCTTCGTAGCGGTAGATCGGTGAGCCAGTCGCCAGAGCGCGCAGAAACTGCTGCGATGGAATTGTGTGCAAGGCGTGCGTGGTAATGGAGAGATCGGGAAAGAGCGAAGCGTAACGATCATCCCACGCCAGATGCACATCATAATCCGCGCTACTGAGCGATTCTGCGAGCACGATCGGACGCGCCACGTGAGCCAGTGTCACCGCCTCGGCGAAGAACAACACGCGCGGCCTGCGTGATGCAGGACGCTGCGAACTCGTCGAATTGGTCGGTAGCTTCCACATCATTGGGGCAATCAAACTTCATGCAACTTTCGGCAACACAACTCAGCCTCGCACCATCAACGACTCAAGTGGCAACCGCAACGATCGGCTCACAGGCACACGGCCAAAACCAATACGGCCCATGAACAGCGTGCGATCGCAAACCTCTTTGGACAGTATCGATTCGAGATCGGTTCGGACGCGTGATGCTCTGGCGATGGCGCGGGTCGATTCGCTGAAAGCGATGTGCTCGCGATCGTACTGCGTGAAGATGAGCGGCGTCATCTCGGGTTGAACGAGCAGTCCTTGCTGCGCTGCCGTGAGCCAGAACCGCTGAAGAGCGCGGCCAGAAGCGATGTAGTCATCCACACTCTGCGCCGGTTCATCAGCCACCAGAAAAAAGTGTGATGCACAGCGAACACCCGGCACAAAATCCAGTTGAAGACGCGGGGCAATGGTGCCCATCATGAAGCGATTGAGAAAACTGATTCGCGACCAACTGGCCATGGCCCAGCGCATCAGACGACGGGTCAGCGGATCAACGCCGACGGCTCTGTCGGGGATACGATCTTCGCTGGTGACTGCGTTCCACTGAATCACTTTGCGATGAGTTTCGTAAGCTTCACGGGTGGTCAGGCGAATATGAGCACTGCGAAATAGAAGCGATGCTATGCGCAGTCGATCGCGAAGTGAAGAGCGCCAGTGAATGCGATAGCCCGGCGGCAATGATGCTTCCAGTGCGGCAATCTGCTGTGTGGTTAACGCGCGTGTTTTGAGCGGCCTTCTTTGTGTGACTCGTTCTTCGATCTCGTGAACGAGCGCAACGGATTTCATGCTCGAGTCTGGCGCGAAGAATGCATCGATCAACGGTTGATCTTCACGCGAATCGTCCCGGCGAAGAAAGCGAACCGTCAACTGATAGGCCGAGGCTGCGATGGCGATGGTTTCAAGTAGTGCGCCCAGTGCGATCTGCGAAGCGTGGCCACGCAGGTCATAGACGCAGTCGCGCCGGGTGTCGCGGCCGTGAATGAGCAGATGATGATCGTCAATGATCTCAAAGCGCCAGGGCTGCGTGTTGTCACCGCTGGGCGCAAAGCGAGCTTTGTCGAGAATGGCGAGGAGGGTTGATGAATACTCAGCTTCATGCCCGTTGCCATGACCTGTCATCGGGATCAGCGCAGCTTTTTCACGCAGGCGCGGCAAAGGCGCAGCCTGATGATCGCGAGGCTGATCGGAGCGCGGCGAGAGCGCAGCTTTAGCCGGCCACGCCACGGACATCGGCGCGTGCGGGATGGTGAGCGTCCTGTCTGGCAAGAGCTTTCCTTATGCAGGAGAGGAGGAATTTTTGCAGCGGATTGGCGTTGCCCCACGGCCGCCATGTTCGGACGAGTTTGTGACGATAAGCGTCAAAGTGAACGCCATGGGGCGCGGGCTTGATGCGGCCTCGGCCCAGCAGAATCTTGAGTGCTTCTGTGCCCGCCATGCCGGCGCACAGTTCGCACGCCATGCCGGTGGAAGGCACCTTGCGATTGGCAAAGTCCACAACGGTGGGGTCAGCGAGATAATTGCGTTGAAGCAGCCGGGGCGACAGGCCAGCCATGAGACGAATCTGCTGTTCATCGCGGCTGTGACCATCGAGGCGAAAATAATCTTCGAAGGTCATTGAGCCTGGCATGAAGGTGAGCATGGCTGCGCCCATGCCGACGGGCGCCACGGTGACGGCGGGAATGTGCCGCCTGGCGCATGCGGTAAAGATGAGCCTGCGTGCTTCCATTGCGAAGAAGTCGATGCCATCAACATACAGATCACAGCCATCAAGGAAGTCTTCGACATTGTCAGCGCTGACACCGGAAGCGAACTTGCGAATGTTCAGCTCGGGATTGATGTCGCTGGCCAGTTCGGCGAGCACATCGACTTTGGCGCGGCCAAGCGAGCTGACGGTTGCGCCTGCCTGGCGATTGAAGTTGACGGTTTCGAAGACATCGAGATCGGAGATGTTGAAGTTGCCGATGCCCAGTCGGGTGAGGGTGAGCAGATGGCTGCCGCCCACGCCGCCGAGTCCTGCGATGGCGATGCGTTTGTGGCGCAGGGTTTCCTGTTCGGAGGCGGTGACCCAGCCGAGGTTGCGCGAAAATGCCTGATTGTACCGATATTTCTCCAACTCATCCTCGCTCAGGGTGACTGGCTAAATGCTGCATCATGCTGCTATCACGCGATGCGTGCCTTCTTGGTTCGATCGGTTATTTTTGGAGTCTGCTTCATGTCCTGTGCCAAGTCGCAGAAGTTTGCCAGCACGCTGCCTTGCAGGTCTTGCGGGTGAAGCGGGGGCTGATTGGCGAAGGTGGTGCGGGGCAGCGGGCGGTCCAGATAATTTTTCAGTTGCATCGGCACGGGGTCAGCTATGAGCTGCGCCTGCGTGTCGCCGCGCAGGAGGACGACGGGATTGTTGTTGACGGTGGGATGCACATCGACGTGCCCGTCAATGTTGAAGCCAAAATTGCGGCGATAAAACGGTGCGTGCGACGGATGAACCCCAATGACGATGTCCGCCAGGTGGTAGCAGGAGTTGTAGAAAACGAATCGCATCATTTCCATGAATGCGGTGGTGGCCTTGCCGATGATCAGTCTTTGATCGGCGAACAGGCCCACTTCCATCAGCTTGCGACCTTGGACGCGCAGATCGTCCAGTCGCGATTTGTACACGCAATCGAGCGGCAGCCCGCCTTGCTTGCTGTCGTGCATCATCGTGAGCGTCGAGACGATTTCACCGTCGATTCGGCCAATCACCACAGTCGTACTGGAACGCAGGGCATGAGGGACGGTGTGAATCTGAAACGGGTTGTCCTCGATGAGCTGCGCCTGACGATAAGATCGATAAACCAGTTGCCAGGCGAGGGCGACTTCGTCTTGAGTCTGGGCGACATCAATTTCGATGTTCGCATGACAGATCGGACGAACGCGACGGCGTACCCGGCGAAGGGCGCGATCATCCGGCATGGCGAAGTTGGTGTTCATGAAAACGTCTCGTGTTGTTTATTCGGCCAGGTTGAATGACCGATGCAGGGCAAAAATCTGAACGCAAGTCAATCATTGAATCAGGGTGCGTTGGTAGCGGGGGTATGGTTTGCGACGGCAGTTTTTGTACTCAGATGGCCTCGAAGATCGCCTGGCCTATCCAAGTCGTTCAATTCAATAAAGAAGGCACAGTGTAACGAGTCCGATAACCCAAGCGGTCTGTCAAACTCTCTTCCTTCGTTTGCCTAGAGGTTCAAAACCTTAGTAGGAGCCTCAAACAGCAAAGTGTGAGGTTGGAGCAAAAATTACTTGGGGCAGGATCAGGTGCGACGACCTGATGGAAGGAGGTAGGTTTGAGCTGGACGGCAGCGATTCTGACGTACGTCAAGGCAGGAAAATTCAGTCACGTTTCACGACTCCAAAGAGTAACGGGTGAAGGTGACACGGGAAGAGTCATGTGCTCCGCACAGCGAACAGTCGAAGCTCCGGGCCACGACCATCCATGCAACAGCACCGGGCGTCCCATGCCTGGTAAAATCCATTGTTCAACACAATTCATTCAAATTCAAAACTGATCGCACGAAACGTTGCACAGGCATCCTTTCCTGGCAAACAAAGGTGGGAAGTATCACAACTCACTTTGGGACACGTTCGTATTCTCGCTCAGGTCACTGGTCAATCAACCAATCGCTGAAAACGACAATTCAAAGGCATCCCGGCATCCATTCCAATCAAGACCATTTCGAATCAAGAGCATTTCAAAGAAGTTCTGTCGAGTCGAGTGTAACCCACCAAGGTGAACTCGATGTTTCACTTTCATGCTGCGTTGCACAGCAGAATCGGGAAACTATCCATCAGACTTCCTCAATTGACATCTAGAAACATAATCCAAGTGTCGGCCTTTGTCAATGGCCAACGTAAGGAATTGGCTAACATGATGAAGGAATAGGTCGTTACCCCGTGTCGAATTCGACAGCGATCAGTGAAGTCCTAGTGTCAGATACTAGATCGCTTTGATGTTCCAAGGACTGCGAGTTTGGGAGTGTATGAGCAGTCCATCAACTACTGGCCTTCATGCGATAGATGCGGTTGATCAGGTCGGAGCTGTCGCGTGGTCGATCATCCGGATCGCTCATGACCGTGTCGATCCATTGCATGGCCTGGGCCCTGTTCTCGCCCAGGGCGACCAGTGCATCGAGGGCTTCGCGTGCCAGAGAACCGGTGCCTTTGGCTGCGGGCGTGGCCTTGTCCTGTTTGCCGGTGGCTGAGGTGGTGTAGGTTGAAGCGTTGATGAATGCATCGACCTTGCCGCGCAAGGTGACGATGATCGTCTCTGCGGTTCGCTTGCCGATCTCGGGCAGGGTTTGCAGCAGCTTTTCATCGCGATCCGAAATGGCACCAGCAAGCTGCGCGGTATCGAGTGCCATGGCCCGCAGTGCGCGTTTGTAGCCGATGCCTTTGACGGTGGTGAAGAGCAGATAAAAGCGAAGGTCATCCTGCGTCAGAAAACCAGCCAGGCGAGGGAGCATGCTCGAGCCTTGGCCTTGCGATTCGTAGAAGTTGAAAGTGAACAGCGAAACATTTTTGCCGATGGAGCCGCTCAGTCGTGACTCGACAAAGGCTGGCAGAAGGACTTCGTAATCGAGTGCGCCTTGTTCGAGGGTGCCCACGCGAACGATGGCGTTACCGGAGGAGAGGGTTTCGAGCTTGCCGTGGATGCGTGCGATCATGCGGCAGATGATAACAAGGGTGGGAGCGGGGACGGGAGCAGGGGACAGGTCGCAGGAAGTGCGTCGTATGTGACATGTCAGGGCGATCGCATGTAATAACTCGAGTCGAAGGTGAACTCGTCTTAACCACGGAGGCACGAAGGCACGAAGAAATGCAGGATCAAAAGGAGTGATAACTGCATGAGATCAGAACTTCGTGTCTTCGTGCCTTCGTGGTTAAATCGAATTGACCTTGCGTTGCCGCTTCGCAGTAAAACACTTTT
>CAZYQL010000064.1:0-21772 GCA_964650055.1 uncultured Phycisphaeraceae bacterium
CTAACCGCCGTGGTGCTCGCCGCGGCGGTTTTTGATTGGCGAACTCAGCGCATTCCCAATCGTCTCTTAGGCCCGGCTGTCCTCACTGGTTTTCTTCTGGCTGCGGTTTTCGGGTTCATCACCGCAGGTTTCACCGGCATGCTCACCGGCCTAGGGCAATCAGGCTTCGCCATGCTCGCCGGGTTTGTCCCGTTGTTTCTCATCTTCATGGCGGGAGCGCTGGGCGGCGGCGATGTGAAGATGATGGCCGCCATCGGCGCGATTGCTGCGAACTGGGAAGTGGTGCTGGGCACTGCGTTCTATGGTTTCATCGCGGCTGCGCTCATCGCCGTTGTCGTGATGATCCGCCATCGCATCGTCATGCGTACATTCCGCCGCATCGCCAATGCCGCGCTGCTGGCCGCTTCCAAGGTCAAGGCCGATCTCGATACGGACACGCCTCGCATTCCCTTGGCCGTCGGCTTCGCGCTGGGTGCGATTATCTCAGGCATCGAGCATCTGCTACACGTCCGCCTGCCTTGGAACTGATGGCCTGCACACAGCAGTGTTGTAAGAGCCGCGACTCAACGAGTCGCGGACGTCAACGAACAGAAAGAGTGTACTTCGCGCCGTGTTTCAAACCGAGCGAAGACGCTGATCCACAAGACCACTGAATAAATCAAAGCTCCAACAGGCTGCTCACGTCCGCGACTCGTTGAGTCGCGGCTCATGTCCCGTACTGTATGATCGCATACACCCGTGATGCAACGCAGCTCCATCATCCCCGGATACAACGGCCTCCGCGCCATTGCCTGCCTCGCAGTGTTCGCGGTCCATTTGCAACAACTCACACTCAGCACCGGCAAGCCGTCCATTCGAGGTCGCACCGGTCCCATCGACTGGGGCAGACTCGCTGAGAACGGCAACACCGGCGTCTGCCTTTTCTTCATGCTCTCGGGTTTTCTCCTGAGCCTCCCCTTCTGGCACGCGCCCGCCATCAGTGGCATCGATCGCGCCACGCGCGGCTCGCGCTGGCTCTTTGGTTTCGCCCTTCGCCGTATCGCGCGCATTCTCCCTGCGTACTACCTCTGTCTCACCGCTCTCATTCTCATGGGCAAAGCCGCCGGCACGAACGACATCATTCTGCACTACCTGCTGCTTCACAACTTCACCGAAGCGACTCTGTACTCCATCAACGATCCATTCTGGACCATCGCTGTGCAGGCGCAGTTCTACATCGTCTTCGCATTTCTCATGCTGCCGCTGGCGCCGCTGGCCAGACACAAAGGCATCATCGCCCTGCTGCTGATGGTCTGCATCGTCGCCACCTTTCTCATCCATAGCTACATCATCACCAGCGCTTCTACTGGTGCGCTGAATTCGCGGGTGAGTCAATCGGTGCTGCGCGTTTCAATGCTGGCGCACCTGCCACACTTTCTGCTTGGCATGCTGGCGGCGCTGGCATTTGCAGCGATGAATAAACCTGCGGCAAGCGAGCGATTCAGTGCTGATGACGCAAAGCAGCCGTCCATTGGATTCGACTTCTTCGTGCTGCTCTGTGCTGTTGCGATCTTGGCAATTCTCGCGGTGCCGTCGCTCGATGAACTGTTCCGATTGCCCGTGCGATCCAGCGAATCGCGCATGGTCGGGCGGTACAACTTTCCGTATGTGCCGCTGCTGATCGCGATAATTCTCGTGCTGCTGCCGCGCACGAAACTGCTCGTGGGCCTGATGGAACTTGCGCCGATTCGATTTCTAGGCGTGATCTCCTATGGCATTTATGTCTTTCATCTTCCTTGTCTGGAACTGTGCAAAAAACTGCTCACTGGCAACCGCCAAAACGCGCAGGTCAACACCATCACACTCGCCTTGCTGGGGCTGGGTGCTTCCATCATCGTTGCATCGATTTCGTTTTTTGCTGTTGAGCGGCCGCTGATGAGATGGTCGAAACGAGGGGCGTAGGTTCGGTCTAAAAATCCTTCCGAGCCGTGAAGCGTAAGCGAGCGGATGCCACGGGATGGCATGGATTCTCCAAACTCCGCAGGCTTACGCCTTGCGGCTCGGATGAACCAGTCACATCGAAACTCAAGCCTGCCCCACCGCATCCTGTTCGCGGGCTTTCTCTGCCAGTTTCACTTTTACAAAATCGACCGCATTCTGAAACAGTCGTAAGCCCGAAGGCGTTGCCGCCAGTTGCTCAGTTGACCAGCGAGGCCAGTGCGGATGATGCGTCGCATGAGTGAACCGTTCAGGATGAGGCATCAGGCCAAGCACAAGGCCCGTCGGATCGCAGACACCAGCGATGTCATCCACAGACCCATTGGGATTTCCAGGAAACGGTGCCGATTCACCAGACTCTGGACTCTGGACTCCGGACTCTGGACTCTTTGCGTATCGAAGGACAATCTGTCCACTGGTCTGCCAGAAGCGAAGCGATTCTTGGGACTCAGGCACGAAGCGTCCTTCGCCGTGCGCGATGGGCAGGTCGAGCTTTTCGATGCCTTTGGTCCAGATGCAGACGCCATGCTCAGGCACCACCAGGCTCACCCACTTATCCGTGAAGCGACCGCTGGTGTTCTCAGCAAGCGTCGCGGTCTGCCGACCTGCTTCGGGATCAGGGAGCAAGCCGAGTTTGGTGATGACTTGAAAGCCGTTGCAGATGCCGACAATGGGCACGTTGCATTTGATCGCTTCCTTGAGCGGCTCGGTCAGATGATGGCGCAGCCGATTGGCGTAGATGCGACCGGCAGCAATGTCATCGCCATAACTGAAGCCGCCGGGAAAACCGATGAGGTCGGCTTTCTCCATAAGGTGCGGCCGGTCGATCAGCTCATTGAGGTGCAATGAAAAAGTCGCAGCCCCCGCGAGTTCAAACGCATGAGCCAGTTCGCGATCGCAGTTGGTCCCTGCGGTGCGGATGATGAGTGCTTGAGGTTGCATCTTGTATTCCATGAACACTGAATGATCCAATCATCAATCGAGCGGTGAGTTTCTCAACCCGTCCTGCATTGCATTCCATGATCGATCGAAAATCTGCTTCTGAATAGACGTTCCAAATTCCAATTGAATAACACTGTCGAAAACCGCCAGCCCACAAACTTCCTGGATTCGCCGCAGGAAGACGTTGAAATAGCTGGATGCAGCACCTTTGAGACCGCTAAATGAGACGACTACGACACGATCAATTGACACGTGTTTCAAGACAGCGTCGGCTAAGAGTCTACCGCTGCGAATCACTGAACCTTCCGCGTCCAGATGATCCATGGCACTAAGGCGCACAGCTTCAAATTGAGTTCCTGATTTTATCATGTCTCACGATCCGACTCGCAGTGTAAAGAACACACCTGTTCCTGCAAAAGACTTGAGGGACTCCACGATGTTCCAAGGTCGGTCTGTCCGCTTTTCTGCGGATGCATTTCCGGAGAGGATGAGCATGTCACCTCCCAGTTCATTAACAATACCACAGACATTGCTGATACCCAGCCCCATGTTATTCGACCGGGACATCGCTGAATATCGCCCTTTTGTGACACGTTCGAGTGCGATGACCGCTGTCGTGTCGGGAAATCGCTTCTTGAGGGAGTTACAGATGCCAACACCTCTATCGACGATCGCCACTCGAATTTCGCCGCATCCTTCTTTGTAGAGCGCCGTCATCACGCAGCCGACCGCAGATTCTGAATGATCTTGCACGTTTTGAATGACTTCGTTCACGCAGATGCGAAGATATTCCTCATGATCCGCAGATAGTTCGATGAAGCGACGAACCATGCAGACCACCTGATCCGAATCACTGAACGCGGCCTTCGTATGTTGCTGGAGAGGTGCCACCTCACCTGAATGTAGTATTTCGCTCTTGCACACGCCGCTTTGAACCAGTTGTTCCATACCACTGGATATCCAGTACTGGCGAACCTGATCTCTAATTGGCGGCAAACAATCCACAACTACGCCAGCATGCTTCAGATCGAGAACAATAACGCCCAACACACTGACACCATCGGGACTCAGATGGCCACACGACGAAAGATCGATAAGACAACGGTCGCCAGCACGAGCCTGATCTAACTGCCGCAATTGATCGCCCAATGCCAATACGGATGACAGACCTTCATTGATTTCGAAATCGATCTGGGCTTGAGGCATGGTGACAACGTGCCCTTATCTCATGCATCGAAGCGATTCAAATCTCACCCGCACTGCCCGTCAGGATCGGCTCGCTCACATACTCACGAGGATCGGTGACGAAACCTGTCAGCGCGCTCGCAGCAACCGTCAGCGGCGAGGCGAGATAGACGCCCGCTTCCTTGTGGCCCATGCGGCCGGGGAAGTTGCGGTTGGTTGTGCTGATGCATTTGATCGGCTCATTCAAGCGACCAAACGTATCCTTGGGCCCGCCCAGACACGCAGCACACGAGGCAGCGCCGATGTTGCAGCCCGCATCCTGAAGGATTTCGTAGATCGATTTTTCGCCAGCTTTCTTTGTCTCACCCGTGATGCCCAGGCGCAGCATGTCCGAGTGCACTTCCGTGGAGCCGGGCACGACGAAGGTGGGAATCTTGACGGTCTTGCCTTGCAGAATCGCGGCCGAGAAGATCATGTCGGTGATCTTGCCGCCGGTGCAGGAACCGATGTAGGCACGGTCGAGTTTCACATCACGGCAGTTGTGCGCTGTGTCCTTGTTGTCAGGACTGTGCGGCTTTGCAACGAGCGGGTCCATCGTGGAGAGATCCCAGTGATGCTCGAAGACGTACTGAGCATCTTTGTCTTCTTCGAAGATATTCCAATCAGGGCGCGTCGAACGAGCCTTGACGTAGTTGAGCGTTTTCTCATCGACATCGCACACGCCGTTCTTGCCGCCTGCTTCGATGGCCATGTTGGTCAGCGTCATGCGGTCTTCGAGGGTGAGCGACTTAATGCCTTCGCCGGTGAAGTACATGGATTTGTAAGTCGCACCGCTGACGGAGATTTCGCCGATGACTGCGAGGATCAAATCCTTGGCAGTGAGATAAGGCGGGATCTCGCCGTGGAAGACGAACTTCATCGTGGGCGGCACCTTGAGCCAGGTCTTGCCCGTGCCCAGCACGAAGGCCGCATCGGTGTTGCCCACGCCTGTCGCAAACTGACCAAACGCACCAGCGGTGCAGGTGTGGCTGTCGGTGCCCAGAAGAATCTCACCGGGACGGATGTGCCCTTCTTCGGGCAGAGCCTTGTGGCAGACGCCCTTGTAGCTGGTCTTATTAGGATCGCGGTAAGGACTGGGGAAACCCGAGCCTTCGGCGGTGTTCAGAAAATCTGGGTCGTAGTAATACTTGAGCCCCTGCTCCTTCACGAAGTCGCGAAGGATCTGGACATTGCGATGACACTTTTCATCGGAGGTAAAAATGTAGTGATCGGGAATGATCACGACGCGATCGGGGTCCCAGACTTTTGCCTGAGGGCCAAACTTTTCTTTGAAGATGCCGATGGTGCCCGGACCGCACACATCGTGGGTCATCAGGACATCAACATTGACCCACACATTCTGCCCAGGCGCGAGATCAGCGCGGCCTGAATGAGAAGCGAGGATTTTTTCTACGATGGTCATCGGACGAGGCATGGAAAACTCCAGGGGCAGGAGACAGAGGGCAGGGGACAGGGGACAGGGAACAAGAGGCATCGAAGAGGGAAACATTAACGTGGATGGGCTGTCTCCTGTTCCCTGTTGTCTGTGCCCTGCTTCCTGTTCCCTCCCCTGATCGCCCATATCTTAGCGAGGTATCGGACGCCGTTCCATTCGCTTCATGAAGCGTACACTGTACGACCGACATTGACGGAAACCAATCAGCCACGTATCTTCAAAAACCTATGCAAACCCCGCTCTACACCATCGGCACCGGATGCCTCATTGCTCTCACGCTCACCGCAGGATGCGTCAGCCCACTGTCGCGAACGCTGGAGCAGGAATTACACGAACAACTCGTTCTTTCTCAAAAGGCCTACCGCGAAGCCATCGCCGCTGGGCCGGTGATCGAACTCTCCAGGCCCGACAGTCAGGTGGAGAAATTTCTCATCGAGAAAAACCTGCTCGAACAAGCCGACAGACTCGGCGGCCCCACGTCCTACCAGGGCATCGAACTGGATACAGGTCGCGACCTCATGGGCGACACCAAAACCAAGTCCGTATCGATGACGCTCCAGCGTGCCATCGAGCTTTCGGTGCGCAACAATCTGGATGTGAAACTGGCGCAGATCATCCCCGCCATCAGTGACACGCAGGTGACGCAAGCCGAGGCAGTCTTCGATGCGACGATCTTCTCCAACTTCAGCTTCCAATACCTCGACACGCCGCAGCCTCCTACCGCTGCGCTTGGCCTTGCTGCTTTCGGTGCAGTGCAGCAGAAGACCATCGGCTTTGAGACCGGCATCCGAAAGCTGCTCCCCACCGGTGGCCAACTCACCGTCTCCACCGGCTTCAACCGCAACGAGCGCAATCCATCCTTCTTCGCCGTGAACAGTTTCTATGACTCGGATGTGCTCGTCAGCATCACGCAGCCGCTGCTGCGAAATTTCGGCTCTGATGTGACACGTTCACAAATCATGCTCGCAGAATCCGCTCGTGAATCCGCTGTCGAAGATTTGCGCGGTCAGCTTCTCACAGTCGTCGGCAACGTCGAACAGTCTTACTGGCAACTCGTCTTTGCCCGCCAGCAGCTCCACGTGCAGCAGCGCCTTTACTATAAGACCATCGACCTGCGCAAGATCATCGAGAAGCGCCTGATTCAAGATGCCCGCATCGATTCCTACACCGATGCCCTGTCGCGCGAAGAGCTTCGCCGGGCTGATCTGATTCGCGCTCGTTCGGCAGTGCGGCAGGCCTCGGATGCACTCAAGCAACTGATCTACGCCAATGACCTGCCTCTGTCCGCCGAGACGCTCATCAGCCCGCTCGAGTCCGCTCCTGATCTGGCGATGTCCTTCAGCTTGCTCGATTCGGTCAGCACGGCTCTTCAGAAGCGTCCTGAGCTTCGCCGGGCGCTGCTCGAAATTAAGGACGCTTCGATCCGCGAGCGCGTCGCTGATAATCAGCGTCTGCCACAGCTTGATCTGGCACTTTCAACGCGCTTCAACGGCGTGGGTCTGACCAGTGTCGGCTCAGCCTACGATGCGCTGGGTGATGGCAACTTCATTGATTACATCGCGGGCCTCAACTTCGAAATGCCGCTGGGCAACCGTGGTCCCGAAGCTGCGCTAGCACAACGTCAACTGGAGCGCAAGGCGACGGTCGTCAACTATCGCCGCACGGCTCAGCAGGTTGTCAGGGATGTGAAGGACACGATGCGAGCGCTGGACACGGCTTATGAAATCATCGGCGCTGCACGATCGGCCCGCCGCGCTGCCGGTGAACGTCTCCGTGTGCTCTTGGCGCAGGATGAACTGACGCCCGACTTTGTTGACCTGATGCTGCGAGCGCAGGAAACACTGGCCAACGCGGAGATTCAGGAAATCCAGGCAATGGCTGAGTACAACACCGCCATCGCCCGCTACTACCAGGCCATCGGCACGCTGCTCGAACGCAACGGCATCGAGTTCGGCGAAGTCGCCAGTAAGAAGGACTAAACACACAGCCTCGTCTCATCCGAGCCGCAAGGCGTAAGCCTGCGGAGTCTCGGGAAACACTGCGCTTCACAAAACTCCGCTCGCTTACGCGTCGCGGCTCGGACGGCACTTTTAGATAAGCTTTGTTCCCCGTTTCTGCAGCACAGTGCCGAGACCGCAATTGTTTTTCATCTTCCATCAACGTAGAACAACCCCGGCCAAGGCCGGGGCTATATGATGTGGTCATGGCAGAATCCAACGACAAAAAGAGGCGTAAGAAAAAGCGTGAGCCCGCACCAGGCCGTCGCTCGTTCTTTCGTCAACTTTTTCTGCAAGGCTTGGACAAGGTCGAAGAGGCGGGCAAGAAAATTGCCGAGCAGGTGGCTGCTTATGTGGAAGCGCCCAAGCCTGCGTATCAGCCTTACGATCCGGGCCAGTGGCATGGCTGGGATTCGAGTGGGCTTCGCATTCTGCGGCCGCCTGGTGCGCTGCCAGCGCCGGGTTTCAATGAGACTTGCAGCCGCTGTGGCGATTGCGTGCGAGCCTGTCCTGCGCAGGCGATTCGTTTGGAAGAAGGCACGGCGGGCGGGCTGCCGTACCTGATTGCGCGGGAATCGCCTTGCGTGGTCTGCACCGATCTGTCCTGTATGAAAGCGTGCCCGACGGGAGCTCTGCGCAAGCTCGACAGCCGGGATCAAATTCAAATGGGCTACGCCATCACCGATCAAAGCCGTTGTCTGCGCGGCGGTGGCTACGCCATCTACGACGAACCCACTTCACTCACCGGTGAAGACTGCCAGCTTTGCGTCACGCAGTGCCCGATGGGCTCCGATGCCCTGGCCATCGACAACCACGGCTGCATCGAAGTACGTCACGGCTGCATCGGCTGCGGCGTCTGCGAACAGGTCTGCCCGACAGAGACGGCGAGCATCTGGGTCGAACCTTGGTGAGTGAGAGTGAAGAAAATATCCAATGGCCAATGCCAATTGAAAATTGAGAATTGCAGAGTGAAGGCCTTGAGCACGAGAAACGCCTCGTCTTCTTCCATTTTGCATTTTGCAATTTTCAATGGCCATTGGCCATTCTCCTCCTGCTACTCGCACTCCCTCCAATCCTCCCTTATCATCCGACCTGTCACCCTCGTCCCCGGAGTTCCCGCATGGCATCGCCCGCTGATCGTCGTTATCTCGAATCCCACGAATGGCACAAGCCCGAAGGCGAGCTCGTCGTCATCGGCATCAGCCAGTTCGCTGTCGATGAACTGACCGACATCACCTATGTCGATATCAAAAAACAGACCGGCCCCATCAAAGCAGGCGAGGCCATCGGCGAGATCGAATCGGTCAAAGCCACCAGCGACATCTACTGCGGCATCAGCGGCGAAGTGGTCGCCTTCAATCAGGCAGTCATCGATGACCCGAGCCTGATCAACAAAGATCCCTACGGCGACGCCTGGCTCATCAAAGTGAAACCCAGCGATGCAGCGGAAATGGAAAAACTGTTGCCTTCGGATCAATACGATCAGGGCAAATGATCAGCCGCTTGCGGCTATTCGCGTGATTCGCGCTTGGCCCAATCGATGTAGCCGCCGCCGTAGCTGGAGACATTGGTCACACCACCGGCGATGAGTTTCTTAGCCGCCAGGTCTGCATAAAGCCCAGTGAAACTTTCGTGATAGAAGACGATCCTGTCCGCTTTGCGGAATCGGCTGTCGCTCGCTTGCAGATCACCCAGCGGAATGTGCACCGCACCGGGAAGATGACCCGCAGCAAATTGCGAAGCTGAGCGAAGATCAACCAGCAGCAGCGGCCGCTTGTCGGTGCTTGCGGCAATCCATTCCTTGACCTTCTGATAATCCACGTGCTCGATGTCTTTGTCGCTGGTTTTGGGCGCGGTGTCGCAACCTGCAAACAGGGTGATGAGCAGTGCAACGACCGAAAATAAACCCATTGCTGTGAACGTACGCATGACGATGCCTCCGCGATGAACTGTTGAAGTCAGAGAAAGCAGAATAGTCGATTCGTTGTTCGCTGGGTAATGAGCCTCCGGAATGAGAAGAGATGATTAAGTGGGACCATTACACAGCCGATCAAATACCGCAGAGGAGATGGACCGCCACGGGGCGGAGGTACGAGAAAGCGATGGGCGTAACGGCTCATCAAACGCGAGCAAGCCCGCAAGGGAGCCAGACGGCTTCACTGCGGGCTTGCTTTGTTTCGTTGATGCACGCGGGTGTTCAAGGCAATTCAAACGTCCCGCCGCGTCTGGGCTTTGGTTTATCCGCCAAAGTGTCGGCGAGCATCTGAAGAAAATAGTCCTGTGCTTTGCGATCGCCAAAGCGCCCGATCATCACGGCGGCGGCGACTTCACTTTCACCTATGGCCCAGGCATGAATCACCGCGAGTCGGTTATCCGGCAGCAGCACTTCCACACGCAGCGGCAAGTGCAGATTATCTTTTGATGGCTGAGTGAGCGACGATAATTCGAGCAGCCCCCAGTCCGCGCGTTTGACTGCACGTTCAAGATCGATGGCGAGTCTTGATGATGGGGCCTTCCACTTTGCAGTGGACGCTTCACTCGAAACGGAATCACCTTGCGGCAATTCGCGAACATCGGCCACGCCCAGTTCATGCGACCGCAGCGGATAGTGCGGCCCGGCGCTACAGCCAGCGGCAAACAAAAATGCGAAGATGAAAAGTAAGCGAAACATGGTGGAAGATTGCGAAGCAGCGCGACAACTCAAAATCCAAGGCTACAATAGCACGTTCCCCAACAAGCCGAACCCTCGGCAGCACGGAGTTTAACGCACTTGGAACTGACGATCAGCTTGCCCGATGGTGACGAACGCATTGCCCTGGTCGGGGCAGCAGAGCGCAACCTCAAGATCATCCGCGAAGCGCTGGGGGTGACGATCACTGCGCGCAACGGCGACCTGAAAGTCAGCGGCGAGAGCAGTGCCGTCGGCCGCGCTGCCAATGTGCTTGAAGCCCTGGGCGAAGCAGCACGCAGACACCGCACCGTGGAACGCCAGCAGCTCCTGGACCTCATCGCCAATTCCAATCGCCGCAGCTACGCCCCCGCCATGGTCATGGGCGGCGTTCACCCCGTCGGCTCCGCTGGTCAGCGTAGCGGCGATGACAGCAACTTCGGATCCACCATCGACGGCGGCCTCGATGTTTATTCACGCGGCAGACGTGTCGCCGCCATCACCGAAGGGCAGCGGCATTACCTCGACGCCATTGGTCATCACGATCTGACTTTCTGCAGCGGCCCAGCAGGCACCGGCAAGACGTACCTCGCTGTCGCCGCCGCCGCGGCCATGCTCAAGCGAGGCAGCGTGCGCAAGCTCGTCCTCGTTCGCCCTGCTGTCGAAGCTGGCGAAAAGCTCGGCTTTCTCCCCGGCGATCTTCAGGCCAAAGTTAATCCCTACCTTCGCCCTCTGCTCGATGCTCTGCACGACATGATGGACTTCGAACAGATTCAGCGCTTCATGGCGTGCGATCTGATTGAAGTGATCCCCCTTGCCTTCATGCGCGGCAGAACGCTCAACGATTCACTGGTCATTCTCGATGAAGCGCAGAACACGACCCGCGCTCAGATGATGATGTTCCTCACCCGCCTAGGCCACGGCAGCAAAATGATCGTCACCGGCGATACCTCGCAGATCGATCTGCCTGACCCGAGACAGAGCGGCCTCATCGATGCAGTGCACCGGCTTCGCAGGGTTAAGGGCGTGGCCATAATCGCGCTCGAACAGTCTGATATCGTCAGGCACAATCTCGTGCAGCGAATTGTGGAGGCTTACGAGCCTTCGCCCAAAAAAGCGCAAGCTGCAACGCATGAAAATGAATCACAAGAATGATCTTGATTGACCGCGTTTCGCATAAGCCACTCGCCAGCGGTCCGCACTTCAGCGCGATCGGCTCCGGGCCGTCGTGCTGGCCATCGAAGGCCTTGATGAAGAACTCACGCGTGAGCAGATCGCGCACGCTCTGGGCCGAAGCGGGCAGTTCGTCGATCAATGGGTTGGCCGATATCGACGACATGGATTGGCTGGCTTGACCCCACGCAAAGCTAAGGGCGATTCGCCATCACTCACGACCGAACAGCAGGCGACGTTCAAGACGCGATTGCTGGCGTGACCGACGGAGGCCGAGGAAGGCAAATTCACACTGCGCGGCAAGGACGCCCAGCGAATTCTCAAAGCGAAACTGGGCGTGCCACTCAAACTCAGCGCGGTCGCTCCGCATATGAACGCGGATTACATGAACGCTCACCTGAAGTTCATCAGCGACGCGGCGGGTTCCGACACGCATGTGATACTGATCCTCGACGGTGCTGGCTGGCACGTGGCCAAGGCGCTGCGGGTGCCGGCCAATATCACCTTGCATAATTTACCCGCCTACAGCCCGGAGCTGAACCCCGTCGAACGAGTGTGGGCTTATCTGCGTGGCCACTATCTGAGCGACCGCGTGTTCCGCGACTACGACGAACTGTTTGCAGAAACAAGCACAGCATGGAACCGCCTCAACGAAACCACCCTCGCCTCCATCGCAACGACGCAATGGGTACGGCGCGCGATTTAGATGGAATGCGAATCATTAGTGGCGCGGTGATCGACAGCGCGATTCCTGAGCCTGCCTTTGCCCTGCTCGCCATCATGGGACTTGGCGTGTTCGCGACGCGCCGACGTCAGAGGTGTGCCTGAATCAAACTGGCGGATCGAAATACCAATGCACTGAAAAGAACATCGGCCCAGGCTTTACGCCTGGGCCGGTGTTGTTTTGTCGTTGGTGTCTTTTTAATCGCGGTGCTTCGTACGTCCATGAAGTGTGATCAACCGAGCAGTGCCCACACCGCCAGGCCACCGACAAGGAGCAGAACTGTTGCGGTTGCCAACGGCCCTGTATAGGAACGCTTCGCGCTTGTAGCGCCGCGATCATCGCTGAAGCTGCGCCAGACGCTGAGCGGGATCATGCCGATGCCTGCGAGGATGAGCTGCGATGCAGAAAAGACGACGATCCAGAAAACGGCTTTGTCCATGAAGCCATAGGAATGCAGGCCCGCACCGAGTTGGTTGGTGCCAAACCACGACCAGGTGGTGACGATGTTGCCCAAGATGGCGAGCACAGCGATGCCGCGTGTCTGCACCATGCCCGCCCAGCGAGCGTGGAGGATGAGGGCATTCCAGATGACGATCATCAGCGCGCCGTTTTCTTTGGGATCCCAGCCCCAGAACCTTCCCCAAGATTGATCGGCCCAGATGCCGCCGAGCACGGTGCCGACGAAGCTGAGGAAGAGCGAGAAACAGACCACGCCGTAGATCACCATGCCCATCGACTTGCGTGCTTCGGCATCGAAGGCTTTGGTGAAGAGTCCGCCGATGATGAAGGCGATGGCGAGTGCACCGGCGAGGTAGGTGGTGGAGTAGCCGAGGGTCACGGTGGTGACATGCGTAGCCAGCCAGAGGTTGGTGTCGAGCACGGCCTGTTGCATTTCGAGCGTGTCGCCTTCGCCGCGCAGGTGGAGGGCGATGATGCCGGTGATGAAACCGATGGTGGCGGCGCAAGCGGAGCCGATGCCCATCTTTTGGACGCGTTCAATGAGCAGCGCGATGATGATGCCACCCAAGCCGATGAAGACTGCCGAGGCGTAGAGATTGGTGACAAAAACCAGTGGTCGCTGCATGAGGTACATGCGCGAGAACATGCCGAAGGTATGCACAAAAACAAGCATGACCAGCAGGAAAAACGCAGTACGCTGCAGCGCCTTGGCCCACGCGGGATAGCGGAACAGAATCCAGCCGGTCACCACCAGCAGGAAGACCAGCAGGTAGAGATTCGTCACGTGGCTGAACAGATCGAAGCGATTGAAGAAGGTTTCAAAATTGGTGCGTGAGACATCCGCCGCAAAGCCCAGGGCCAGGCGATCGTTGTGAATTTTCACTGCTTCATTGAACAGTTTTACATCACCGTTGCTGTAAGCCGTGAGGATCGACATGACGTTGCGGGCATCTTCGTTGGGGATGCCAGTGGCGCGGGACTCGGTGGCGATCTGCTCAATGTTGCGCCAGTCGCCCTTGAGGGCTGAAGGCGGAATCCAGTGCGGGCGCATGAACCTTTGCAGGGCCATGTACCGACGCAGATTGTTGGCGATGTCGATGATGCCCGCCTGATAAGCATCGCGCATTTTTGAAGGTGTTTTGAGCGCGAGATTGGCTTCGCGATCCAGTTCCATCATGCGTGGGCGAATTTCATCGATGGCGTAGCGGTAGTCGCCTGGACGAATGGGCAGGCCGAGCACCTCCAGAACGCGCTGGTGTTCAACGCGGAAAACACGATGCGAATCCGATCGGCGATTGTCAGCAAACACATCCATCAGCCAGACGATGGCAGGTTCCTGTGCTGCGGATATGGCGCGCAGTTGCTTGGGGAACGCCGTGCTCAAAAGCATGCGATTGAGTTCGATGACCTGCGGGCCAGTGAGCGGCGGGGTCTTGGCCTTCTCATCATGCGGATCACGGCGGTCCCATTCCAGAACTTTCGTCACACCTGATTTCAGATCCTCCGAAAGCTCGACATCCTTCCAATCCTCCGGCGAATAGAAACGAACCCGTTCGTCATGAGCGTGGCCATGCGCTTCATCATGTTTCTGAAGCGACGGCCTGGCGTCGTCATCAATCACCTCATTGAGCAGCATCAGCAGGTCCATCTCCATCTGACGCGTCACGCTAGTGGCAGCAGCGGTCGCTTCAAGCGTTTTGCGCTGCTCGGGCGTGGCCAGCGTCATGATTCGGCCGCCCACCGACGCGGGCTTGCTCTTGCTTTGCTCGACGATGGCCTTGGCCAGTTCGACGTAATCTTTCACCTGTGCAGGGCGGAGCCAATCGGAGCGCCAGGTAGTTTTTTTGCTGTCGATCAGCAGTTCATTGCGCGCCAGAGAATCGATCGGCTGCACACGGCCTTCATGCACCACCGCGATCTTCGCTGCCGCTGACAAATCCATCGGCCCGGGAATCGAGCGCGGAATCGCCTTGCTCGCCAGGTAAGCACCGATGACGACAACCACCACCAGCGGCAACCAGCGTGTCCAAGTCGATCCGCCTGTTGCAGCGGGTAGTGACGGCGGCGAGTTGACTTCGTTTGACTGTTTCTTCTGCTTGTTCATTGAACCACCTTCTTGAAGAAGCGCGACAGGTGACCTATGAAATGCATCACCATGCCAAACATCACGACGACACATGCGATGTAAGGCATGAGGTAGCCAGGATTGCGAACCACCTGAAGCACCGTGCCTGAATCATTGGGAAGAAACGCTGACTGGAAGAATGTTTCACCGCGATAGCGCAGCGGCTCATTCATGCGGATCAGTGCCTCGCGCCCTTGCGGGTGATCTTCATCAATGAGAACCACCTCGCTGGAGAAGTTGCGGGCCTTTTCAGTGCCCAGGAACTTGTCGTGGCGAAACTCGGCGAGGTACATCGTGTAAGGCTTGTATTCCCGGGCAAAACGCAAGCCCATCTGATAGCGCGTATTGCCGCCATCGACGAAGTCCATGCTCTCCTGGCCGATGGTCGCAGTGAAATAGACGCTGACGAGAAAGGTGCCCATCGGCTTCTGACTTTTCTTGTCGATGAGCGTGACATAAGCGCTGCTCAGGTCCGCACCCGCTTCGCCATCGACACCTGCACCGACACTGCGCTCTTGGGCGACATACTGCTTCACGATCGTGCCGTTGCTATCACGGCTGAGGCGCACTTCACCCGCGTCGGCCTGGTCCTTCTGTGTTGCCGCTTCCTCAGGCGTTGCCACTTGAAGCACTGAGTTCTTGTAGAAGCGATTCACCTTCAAATCGAAAGGCAACCGCTCATCGGAAATCGCATTGCCACTGGCCAGACTGCGCTCCAGCATCGACTCAGGCACGGCGATCACTTTCTGATTGCCCGTCGTTGTCGTCTCGATGAAAGCGATCTCTGATTCTTCAAGGTTGTACGTGAAGTTGTTCACACTCTTCTGACGAATTTCCATGCGGCCTTCGTATGCACCCAGGCCGGTCACCAACTCGTTGACGAGCAGCAGGACGATGCCTGCGTGCATCAGCACGATGCCGGTGCGACGACCGTAAAGGAGGTAGCTCGGATAGAGCAGGACCACGATGAATGCGC
Organism: uncultured Phycisphaeraceae bacterium; assembly: GCA_964650055.1. Taxonomy (GTDB): domain Bacteria; phylum Planctomycetota; class Phycisphaerae; order Phycisphaerales; family Phycisphaeraceae; genus JTS-RE9. The sequence goes on from CAZYQL010000064.1 coordinate 15,722, forward strand.
CAAGTGAAATGAAAATGGCGGGGCCAAACTGAATGGGGGCATGCAGCGGCCAGATGATTTTCGTTGAAGCAACGACGGCGAAGATCATCAGGCCAAGGCCGATGACAGAGCCGATGATGCCGAGCATAAGCTCCCGCCCTTTGGCGACGAGCTTGAAGCGAATCGCATGAGCCGAAAGGAGATTGATGACCATCGCCCCGCCCAGAATGTAGCCACCGGGGAAGGGCCACTTCACCACGTCGCCGTTCTCTTTGATCAGGCCCCAGCGCATGGCCCATTCATTGGGCACAAAAACCTGAAGCTCAATCCAGGCGACCCAGGTGCGAAAGTAACGCTCCATGACCGTCCAGATGCCGTAGTCCACCTGCGCGAGCGTGCCCGCCAGGATCAGAAAAAGGCTCAGAACAAACAAGACGATGGTGATCCTCAGCGACGCGAACGGCTTGAGAATGGTGCGTGTCATATCGAGCATCGGCGTCGGCGCAGCTTCGCTGCTTCGACCTTGACCGATGGCATCATTGACCTCTTTGGCGGAGCTGTGTGCTGTACTGGTCATGCTTAGTTCTCAAACCGAATCGACTTTAGAAACGCTTCAAATGCCGGCTTCTGTGACGCGACCAGATCCGCTGGCCCGCGAAACTTGATGAACCACGCTCGTTCGTTGCCGCTGCCATCGGGCGTCAGTGCACCGAGAATCTTTTCCCGGCCATCGCCCAGTGATTCCGGGCCAGTCAGATCAACGATCAGGAAGCCACGACCATTGATCTCGGCTTCGTTCAACTCATTCTTGTCATTGAGTGCCTTGAGGATACTTTCCTGATCCCAGGTTTCGAGACCCACCTGCTCACGCCAGCGGTTGAGATTGGCTGCCACCGCGCCGCCAGCAGAGCTGACGGTCAGCGAGGCAGTCTTGCCATCCTTGGTGATGTCGTACTTCGAAATGAGAAACTGACCGGGATTAGGATCAGCAGTGAAACCTTCGGGTGCAGCTGCGGCCAGTCGCTCGGGCTTGGCGGGCGGCTGCGGCTGCTGCGGGCGCACAGGGCCTGCCATGGAAGGATCGCCGCCACTGCCTGGGCCAGTGACATCGACGAGTGTTGCAGATTGATCATCCACAATCAGCGGACGCGTCATGTCGGCCAATGCCGCATCACTCAGATCAGTCACCCCGGCCTGGCCCGCCCAGCGCCGAACATTGGATTTGATGTCACCTGATTCCGGGCCAAAGCGAAAGACGGTCAGTTCGAGCCCATGCGCTGATTCACCGACGATGATCGTGGCGAACCGCATGCCTGAGCCAGCCCGCTGCGTCCAGCCGCTGGGCAAATCCCACGAAGGCTGCGAGCCTTCTTCTGAACCTGGTGCAGCAGGCTTGAACTTCACGCTCTCGGCAAACTTGATGAAGGCGTCAGCCTGCGGCGAAACAAAAGCGCTGGGCCCCATCATCTTGAAGTGCCAGACTTCCTGCGGACGCGGCACGATGGCCGCCAGTAGTCGCGTCCCTGTCGTGGAACTGTTCGTGTTCGTCGCACCAGTGCTGGCACCGCCAGTCTTGGCAGCATCAGGCACCTTCGCAATTTGGGGGACATCGTAGGTGCGAATGTCTTCACCGCCACAACCTGCCGTGGTGATGAGAACAAGACTCGCCACTACCAATAGCGCCGCGCTCATCGCTTGCGCCTTCATATCAAGCAACCCGCGCTGCTTCCGATTTACAACAGATTCATTCATAAGGTAGCCTCTCAAAGGTCATCGCAATCATAGGCAACGTGCCCGCATCCAAACACCATTCACCTGCGGCAAAGCGTCGCAAGGCGAGCCGAACATTATACCGCAAGATGGCGCCCATTCTTCGCGGATGCCTTCTCTCATGGCTCCGATTCCACCAGATATCGCACCCGCAAAAACTCTCACTTTTTCACGCGGCAGGCAGCAACTTCACTTGGAACCTACGCGCATACGGTTAGAATGTCCTGACAACCTGTTACCCACTTTGATGTTCCATAGGAGTCCACCCCGTGACATCAGCCACCTCCGCTGGGAAGATTGAAAAGCCGATTCGCTCGCTGCAATCAGCAGTCGTTTTTTTCGCAGGCGACTCAGGCGACGGCATGCAACTCGTCGGCACGCAGTTCACCGACACCTCCGCCATCTTCGGCAACGATGTCGCCACCTTCCCCGATTTCCCCGCAGAAATCCGCGCTCCGCAAGGCACCGTTCCCGGTGTCTCCGGCTTCCAAGTTCACTTTTCCTCCAACGACATTCACACGCCAGGCGATGAAGTCGATGCGCTGGTCGCGATGAACCCCGCTGCTTTCAAAGCTCACATCGACGATGTCAAAGCCGGTGGCATCGTCATCGTCAACGAAGATGAATTTGAAAAAGTCAACCTGCGTAAGGCAGGATATCCCGAAGGGTACACGCCGCTCGATGATGAGAAATATTTGCGCAAGTACAAGATTCAGCGCGTGCCCATCAGCCGTGCCAATGAGGCGGCGCTCAAGGACTCAGGCCTGGGCAACAAGGAAATCGGCCGCTGCAAAAACATGTACTGCCTCGGGCTGATCTTCTGGCTCTACGATCGCTCGCTCGATGTGACCATCAATTACCTCAACACCTACTTCGGCGAAAAGAAAAAGATGCCCGCCGTCGCCGAGGCTAATATCCGCGCCCTCAAAGCCGGCTACTTCTTCGGCGAGACCGCTGAGATTTTCAGTGAGCATTACAAGATCGATCCCGCTCACGTCGCACCGGGCACCTACACCAAGATCACCGGCAACGAAGCGCTGGCGATGGGCCTCGTCGCTGCGTCAACGCTCTCTGATAAGACGCTGGTCTATGGTTCGTATCCCATCACGCCCGCCAGTTCGATTCTCGAATACCTCGCAGGCATGCGGCATTTCGGCGTGAAGACTGTTCAAGCTGAGGATGAAATCGCCGCTGTCTGCGTCTCGATTGGCGCTGCCTTCGCGGGGCAGCTCGCTGTCACCGGCACCAGCGGCCCGGGCATCTGCCTTAAGAGCGAAGCGATCAACCTCGCCATCGTCACCGAACTTCCACTGGTCATCGTCAACGTCCAGCGCGGCGGCCCTTCCACCGGTCTGCCCACCAAGACCGAACAATCCGATCTGCTTCAGGTCATGTTCGGCCGCAACGGCGACAGCCCGCTCGTCATCATCGCGCCGCGCTCGCCTTCGGATTGCTTTGATGCCGCGATCGAGGCTTGTCGAATTGCCATGCAACACATGGTGCCCGTCATTCTGCTCACCGATGGCTACCTCGCCAATGGTGCTGAGCCTTGGCGGATTCCCGATGCGGCAAACTATAAGAAGTTCACCATCAAACACGCCACCGATCCGGCGACCTATCAGCCGTATGCCCGCGATGAAAATTTTGCCCGCCCCTGGGCAGTGCCTGGCACGCCTGATCTGATGCATCGCTTAGGCGGCCTGGAAAAAGCAGACATCACCGGCGGCGTCAACTACGACCCTTCCAACCATCAGCGCATGACCGACCTCCGCCACGCCAAGGTCGCAAAAATCGCCGACGACATCGCGCCACTAGAAATCCGTGGCGACCCCACCGGGGATCTACTTCTGCTGGGCTGGGGCGGCACCTATGGCTCGATCATCTCCGCAGTCGATCGTGCCCGCGCCAAAGGCCTGCGCGTTTCCTCCGCTCACCTGCGCTATCTCAACCCGATGCCTCGCAATCTGGGACAGGTACTCGCAGGCTTCAAGAAAGTCCTCATCCCCGAACTGAACATGGGCCAGCTTCGCCTTTTGATCCGTGCCAAGTTCCTCGTCGATGCACGAGGTCTCAATAAAGTGCAAGGCAAGCCGTTCCTCGTCGAAGAACTCGAAGATGCAATCAATCTGATGCTCAGTGACAAATGGCCTAAAGATCGCGAAAGCCTGATCCCGCGCGAGCATCATGTATCCCCGAACGATCCCGCATTGATGCCCAGCAAGAGTGAAATGGCCGCGACCGAAGGCTAGCCGCTTGCGGCTTCGCTCCGCGTTTCATGGAGTCATACAATAAACTCATAGCAATGCGTCAATTTCCGGGGCCAATCGCATGAGCTTGATCGACATTGAAATCGACGGTCTCACTCGCTCGATCGTAGAGATCGGCACAAGTGAATCCTTAAGCACCACCATCGTCTGGTGGCACGAATTGAAGCCCTCACAGAGACGACTGGGCAAATGGAACTTCAACTGGCAAGGTGAAGTTAAAATGGGACGCAAGGTTGCAGCACTGACAATCCGAGGTGACCGCAAGGTACAGGGTTTGATTTCGTTTGCGGCGCAACGTGACCACGTTTTCGTTCACTTGGTTGAAAGCGCCCCGCACAACGTCGGTCACCGCAAAAAGTTCATTGGAGTGCCAGGCAATTTATTTGCCTTTGCGTGCCAGGAGTCGCTGCGACTCGGATTTGAAGGCTCTCTCTCGTTTGATGCGAAAACAGAACTGATCGGCCACTACATGGAGAGTCTGGGTGCGTTCCAAGTGGCCCGAAGCCAGCGTATGATCATCACACAGGACGCGGCCCAGCGGCTCATCACAAGCTACTTCGAGGAAACCGACCAATGGCCAAGCTGAAACTCGATTATGACTTCGATCTATGCGTGCCGCCAAGCGTGCCCACCGAAGCCGATCACGCTGCAGTCAGCCGCGCGCTGGCTGCACACCGCAAGACCGCGCAGTACAAGAAAGCCCTCCCGAAGATTCGCCGCATGGAGGCAAAGCTGCGCGAGCGGCAGCGAGAAGCGACAACCTCCAAAGCACCGCGGTATGCGATCGATGAGCCCGATCTTTTCGTCGCCCCGTACACAGAGGAAGACAATGCCGCGATCAGCCGCGCCATTGTCGAATCCAAGAAACGACCGGGCCACTCGAAAGCCGTCGCGGAGCTTGGTCGCGCAATCGAACGCATTGAGAAAGCACAGGCGGCGAACGCTATAAAAAGAATGAAAAACAAGGCTGGCTGAAAGGTTAATTGGTTATTCTCCGTTTTTCCCTCCGTTTTATTCTGTCAATTCAGCATTTATGGATTCGTTCATGAGCAATCAAGTACCGAAGCATGACCACTACTTGCCAAGGTTCATCCTGCGCGGATTTGGCAAGGGTTCAAAACGCCAACGCAAGGCGTGGTGCTTTACTAAGCGGACTGATGTAATCGAAGAAAAGTTCGTTGATGATGTAGGCGCACAGGAAGGTTACTACGACTCTCCCATCTATGGGATTGGCGACGATGGTGCAGATTCTGTCTTAAAGCCAATTGAGAATGATGCTGCAGTGATCTTTAACCGCATCCGTGAAGAAGAATCGCTTGAACCGTTGAGCGACAATGATCGCGCATTGTTATTGAAGTATGTCGCAGTACATGCGACCCGAAATCCGGCATCAAAATCTAACGTCGAAGAGTTGTTGAATTTATTTTCAGCATCAGGCATGAACATTCCACCAAAGGCAACCGCTCACGATTTCTTCGCTGGGCATGTGAAGAGTGGGCCTCACGCGTCAATTGAGCATTTGGCGAATAAACAGATGCGGCTTCTGCGAGCCAGTAATACGACTGGTTTCGTGGTAAGTGACAATTGGATCGCAATGGCAGCCGATCCAACACGAATCAATCCGGTTACACGTGTAGGACGCGCTGGGTTAGCTGTTCCCGGTACTGAATTACGATTACCACTATCCAAAAATCTTTGTCTTCTTCTCATCTGTCCGGAATCTTCGTTATTGCGTATCAATGCGTATGGTGATCTGAAATTGAATGCTGTGGACGTTGACGACGAATGGGTTGAGGCGTTCAACATAGCGCAATTGTGCTCGGCACACCAGCATGTATTCGGAGCCTCGGATTCGTGGATTTGGGCAACAGAGTTTTTGAGTCAAGATGATCAGTATCGAGGTCCTCAAAAGAACTTGCTGTTCGACATGCTTCGCATACAGATTTGATGTTTAATCCCCCACGCCGCGCCGCCGTGAAATGCGACGCCCCATCGGCAGTATGGGTTCCACCTGCCGAGAAATGCTACCGATGTC
>CAZYQL010000065.1:0-3193 GCA_964650055.1 uncultured Phycisphaeraceae bacterium
AAATCACAAATCGCAAATCTCAAACAAACTCCAATGGCTCAATCAGAAAAATGCTCTGCCGATGAGCGAGTTCCTTTCGCTGCATCATGCGTCATCTTTTTCTTTTCGCCACCAGTCTCTAAAACTTTTCGCTGGCGGCGTAGGCATGTCGCGCTCGCGGGTCCAGCCTTGCGCCTGCCCGGGCATCTTGCTGACCCAGCCGCGCGCGGAGTAAGGATCGCCTTTTTTCAGTGAGCCGTTGCATTTGGCCTGGAAGCGGAAGAACATTTTCTGAGCCCAGCCGCCCAGGCGATAGGTGAGCGAATTCTGCAGCGACTTGGCCCACAATTTAAACACCGCGCGGTCAGGCCAACCGGTGATCTTCTGGCTGATCATGTCACGCCGAAGCTGAATTAGATACTTGGGAATATTAATTTTCACCGGGCACGCTTCATAACACGCGCCGCACAGCGACGACGCATGAGGCAAATCTTTATAGTTCGCCAGTCCCTTAAAAACCGGCGTGAGAATCGCGCCGATCGGGCCGGAATAAACCGAGCCGTAAGCGTGGCCGCCCACCTTGCGATAGACCGGGCACGCATTGAGGCACGCCCCGCAGCGGATGCAGCGAAGCATCTCGCGCGTCTCTTCCTTGAGCACTTCAGTTCTGCCGTTGTCCACGAGAATAATGTGCACCTCATCAGGCCCATCATGCTCATGCGCACGGCGAGGACCAGTGATGAAATTCGTGTAACAAGTAATCGGCTGCCCCGTCGCGCTGCGCGTCAGCAACTTGAGTAAGACCGCCACGTGATCGAGTGAAGGCACCAGCTTTTCGATGCCGACGAAAGCGACGTGAATGCGAGGCACGCTGGTGCAAAGCCGACCGTTACCTTCGTTGGTACACAGCACGAGCGTGCCGGTTTCTGCGACGAGGAAGTTGCCGCCGCTGATGCCGATGTCTGCTTTGCGGAATTTTTCGCGCATGTGTTTGCGGGCGATTTTCGTCAGTTCCAGCGGGCTTTCCGTATAAGGCACACCGAGTACGCGCTGAAACACTTCACCGGTGGAGCCGCGATCCTTATGAATCATCGGCTGCACCAGATGCGATGGGGCATCGTTATCAATCTGCAAAATGAACTCGCCCAGATCGGTCTCAATCGTCTCGCAGCCGATCGCTTCCAGCTCGGGCACCAGCAGCGTTTCCTCCGTCACCATCGACTTGCTCTTGACCGCGACACGGCAGTCATTCTCCTTCGCAATATCCACGCAGATTCGATTGGCCTCATCCGCATCGAGTCCGTAATGCACCTTCACACCCGCCTTGGTCGCGTTCTCGATGAACTGCTCGAGATAGTGATCCAGATGATCGAGCGTGTGCTGTTTGATGGAGCCCGCCAGCTCGCGCATCTTGTCGTAGTTCTCGCCAAAGGCTGAACCACATTGCTGCTTGCGCAGGTTGTCGCGCGTCAGCGTGGCATGATTAACAAACTTCTGCAGCTTGGCATCATGCGTCGCCTTGTCAGCCCGGGCGTGCATGTCATAAGGCAGCGGTGGAAAAAGAATGTCATGCCCGTTGACCGTCAGAAAGATCGGCTCCATGAAGGGCGCAGGTTCTTCTGCGGTGACGGGCGAAGGCACGGGATGCTCAGCGGTGGAGGACATGGGAGTACGATAGCAGCGCGGAGGAAATTGGTCACGATGCTCCCAACGAAATCATTGACTTGCCTGCATTCAAAATCTAAAATGCAGGCATGCAGTACACCATAAGAAACATCTCTAAACGGCTCGATAAAGCACTACGTGCCAAAGCCAAGGCAGAGGGGAAGAGCCTCAACACCGCCGCAGTCGAGGCGATGGAAGTGGCGATGGGCGTCGCTGGCAAGCCGGTCAAGCAGCGCGATATTTCTTTCCTGGCGGGAACGTGGGTGGAAGAAGCAGCATTCGACGATGCGATTAAGGAGCAGCGCCGCATCGATCCGGAGATGTGGAAGTGAAGCTCCTAATTGATACGAATCGGTACACGGACTTAGCACGCGGCGACGCCGCTCTACTAGAGATGGTGGAGCATGCCGACCAGGTGTTTTTGCCGTTCATCGTGATCGGCGAACTACGGGCTGGCTTTGCCCGAGGCTCACGCCCAACGCAGAACGAACAACTCTTGCGCCGGTTCCTCTCGCAGCCGAAAGTTGCACCGCTCTTCGCGGATCTGATGACGACGCGCATCTATGCGGATGTACTGACGACGCTCTACGAACAGGCGACGCCGATTCCGACCAATGATATTTGGATCGCTGCACTGGCACTGCAACATGACCTAGTGCTGTGCACGCGGGATAAACATTTCAACCAGGTGCGAGGGTTGAGTCTTATATGATTCATGTGAATCATGGTCGGGTCGGGCCGGAACAGCCCGGCTCGCTCACTTCCCCACCTCCATCAGCCCCATCCCCTCTGCGATCACTTCGGCCAGGCTCTTGAACTGAATATCCACGCCTTCGCGGCGGCACGAACCTGAGATATTCATCGTGCAGCCAGCATCGTTGCTGATGATGGTCGGGCAGTTGGTTTCCTTGATGCACTCGACCTTGTCGCGCACCATGGAACCGGAGATTTGCGGGTATTTCATGGCGAAGGTGCCGCCGAAGCCGCAGCATTGTTCTGCTTTGCGGAGCGGGACATATTCCAGGCCATCAATCTGTTTCATGACCTGTACTGCTTCATCGGTTACGCCGATGCCGCGCAGGTGACATGAATAGTGGTAGGTGACTTTGCCATCCCATTTCACGTTGTATTTCGTGAGATCGACCTTCATGACCTTGACGAGAAATTCGATGAACTCGAATGTTTTATTTACGAGCTTCTGCCCATCGTGTTCGTAGGCGTGGTCGCCCTTGAGCAGATCGGGGTAGTAGTCGCGGACCATGGCCGCACAGGAGCCTGAAGGCGTGACGACATATTCGCTGTGGGCGAAGACCTCGATCATCCGCCTGGCGAGATCGCGGGTGTCATCGTGGAAGCCGTTGTTGAACATAGGCTGACCGCAGCAGGTCTGAGCCTGCGGAAAATCGACAGTACAGCCGAGGTGTTCGAGCACCTTCACGATCGCAATGGCGGTGCGCGGATAGAAGGTGTCGGTCAGGCAGGTGACAAAGAGCGAGACGTTCATGGGATGAGTTTAGCGGGTACGCGGCAGCGGGGACAGGGGACAGGA
>CAZYQL010000065.1:3293-9151 GCA_964650055.1 uncultured Phycisphaeraceae bacterium
CCCTGTTTCCTGCGGCGCTTGAACCTTTTGCGCAAGGCCCTAAAATGCTCGGCCTTGGTTTTCCGGGCCGACATAGCTCAGTTGGTTAGAGCGAGGGATTCATAAGCCCTAGGTCGCAGGTTCGAATCCTGCTGTCGGCATTTTTGCCTCATCGAGAATTGCCTGTTTTTCCGCCCTTTCTGCGCCGATCTTCAAGCTGATCACATCCTTAATGCAATGAAACAAGCAACCCCGGCGTGAACCGGGATTGATCGAAGTTCAAGTTATTGAATCATTCACTCACGCCATCCGTCGGCGACGCATCATCAGGCCGCCAGGGTTGAGGCTGGCATCGCACAGCCGCGTGGAATTCACCATTGCCACACCATCAGAGACGCAATGATCCGCGCGGATCCCACTCAGATAGTTCGATGTTCCGATCAGTTCATACAATGACCGGCTAGGCTCCATCCGACAGATTCGCTGGCCATCACAGACGATTAGGAAAACAGGAACAGCATCATGAGAACCGAAACGCGACGCCACCTTTATCCGTCAAGTGCTTTCTCTTGGGTGGTCGCCTCGATCATTGCCACGACCCTCTTGGGGATCCTTTTTCCTTCGATGTCTGTCGCTGCCGAAAAGCCGGCGAAGGCGAAAGCGAAAAAGGAAACGGCACCGGATGTCGGCCAGAATGTCGCCACACCTGTCGATCGAATCAAGGCACTCAAGGACTTCAAAGTTGAGTTGATCTATTCAGTGCCCAGCGACCAGCAAGGATCATGGGTCGCACTTTGCCCGGACAATCGCGGCGGCATCTATGCCAGCGATCAGTACGGCGGGCTCTTCCGATTCATTCCCCCCGCTCCTGGAAAAACACTGACGCCACAAGACATCAAAAAGGTGGAGGTCAACATTCGCGCGATCAACGGCATGGTCTTCGTCGATGGCGCGCTCTATGTCGGCGTCAACGACTATGAAAAGAAAATGCAGAGCGGCTTCTATCGGATCAGCGACACCAACGGCGATCAGGAACTGGACAAAGTCGAACTGCTCCGCGCATTCGACTCCAAAAGCGATCACGGCGTACACGCCATCGTCCCCGCATCTGACGGCAAATCCTTTTACATCATCACGGGAAACAACGCGATCATCTCCAAGGGCTATGTCGAAGGCACTTCCGATACGTCGCCCGTGGCCAAGATTTGGGGCGATGATCATCTGCTCCCGCGCATGCCCGATGGCCGAGGACACAATCAGCATGTGCTCGCACCGGGCGGCATCGTCTATCGCGTGTCACGAGATGGACAGCAGTTCGAAATTTTCGCTTCCGGCTTTCGCAATATCTATGGCGGTGCCATCAACAAGGATGGCGAGTTGTTCACTTACGACGCCGACATGGAATACGACTTCAACACGCCTTGGTATCGCCCGACGAGAGTGAACCATGTCGTCAGCGGCGCGGAATACGGTTGGCGAAACGGTGCTGGCAAATATCCCGAGTTTTATTCTGACACCCTGCCCGCCACGCTGAACATCGGCCCTGGCTCGCCCACTGGAACGCGATTCGGATACGGTGCCAAGTACCCCAAGAAGTATCAGAATGCGTACTTCATTCTCGACTGGAGCTGGGGCAAAATCTATGCAGTGCATCTCGAAGCCAGCGGCGCCAGCTACACCGCAACCAAAGAAGAATTCATCACCGGTGCACCACTGCCTGTGACTGATTTGATGATCAACCCGACCGATGGAGCCATGTACTTCGCCATCGGCGGACGTCGCGTGCAATCAGGCCTTTACCGAGTGACCTATGTCGGGAAAGAAGACACCTCGCCCGTCGATATGACGCCTCACATCACGCCGCTTCAGAAGCTTCGCCAATCACTGGAAGCCTTCCATGGCAAAGCGGATCCCAAGGCAGTGGCAACGGCGTGGCCTCACTTGAATCATGAGGATCGCTTCATCCGTTCCGCAGCACGCGTCATTCTTGAACATCAACCTGTGGACCAATGGGCGGACAAAGCACTCGCTGAACCGGTGGCTGGCCGACGAATCCCGGCACTACTGGCACTGACGCGCCTGACCGGTGTGAGTCCGAGACAGCGCCCCAGCTCAGGCCACGTCATCAACACCGGCATGCGCGATCGCATTCTCAAGTCGCTTCTCGAAATCGATTTCAACGCGCTCAATGGCGATGAAAAACTCGGCTATGTCCGCCTCGTCGAAATCGTATTGATTCGCTTTGGCGATCCCGATGCTGCGACGATCAACGCGATCATTGCGAAACTCGACCCTGCTTTTCCTGCTGACACATTCGAACTGAACTGGCTCCTTTGCGAGACACTCGCCTATCTTCAGGCTCCCAATACGGCAGCCAAGGGCATGGCGCTGATCGCCGCTGCGGGAAGCCAGGAACCGCAGATGGAATACGCGCGCAGCCTTCGTTTTCTCAAGGCGGGTTGGACACCGGAGCTGCGCAAGCAGCAGCTTGAGTGGTTCCTGATGGCCGCCAGCTATCGAGGTGGAGCGAGCTTTGCAAAGTTCATTGAATTCATCCGCAGTGACAGCCTGGCCACCTTCTCGAAAGAAGAGAAGCTGGCTCATGCAGCACTGATTGCAAAGAAGCCGGAGATCAAGTCCGCCATTGAAAATCTGGGCGCCATGTTCGCAGGCCGTGAACCGACGATGTGGACGCTCGATGAACTCAGCGGTGCAGCCAAGACGGGCATGAAGAACCGGGACTTTGAGAATGGCCGCAAGATGTTCTCCGCTTCCGCCTGTTTCGCTTGTCACCGCTTCGGCAACGCCGGCGGAATGACCGGGCCTGATCTGTCCGGTGCTGGCGGCCGGTTCAACACGCATGACCTGCTGGATCAGATCATCAATCCCAGCAAAGTCATCAGCGATCAGTTCGCCCCCATTGTCGTCACCATGAAAGACGGCGAAGTTTACACCGGTGTCGTGGTCAATCTCAGCGGCGATGGCGTCACACTCAACACCGACCTCTCCGATCCCAATGAGCGAGTCAACGTGGACCGCAAGAAGGTGAACAGCATCGAAGTTTCGAAAGTCTCGCCGATGCCCAGCAATCTGCTGGTGATGCTCAAGAAGGATGAGATTCTGGACCTGATCGCCTACATGCTCAGCGGCGGTAACAAAGACAACGACATGTTCAAGAAGGCGAAATAGGCTGTTGCTGATTCGCCTTGCAGCACCATTGCTACAAGACCCAAGAAACAACCCCGACGTGAACCGGGGGTGTTACCGGGGGTGTTGTGGATGGGTTCATTCATCGACGAGCAGAATGTGGACCGCTTCGGGGCCGTGCACACCGGTGACCAGTTCGCCTTCGATGTCAGCGGTTTTGCTGGGGCCGGTGATGAAGACCATGCTACTGGGCAGATCGCTGGCGGGGATGCCGCGCAGGCTGGCCCAGTAATCGATCATGTCGGGGAGGATATCGCTGGGGCGAACGATGGCGATATGCAGAGGCGGGATGAGCGAGAGGCCACGCGAATTCTGGGCATCGGAAGCGACCACCAGGCTGCCGGTCTCTGCGAGCGCAACGCGCACACCGGTGATACCGCAGTCCACATCAAACTGAGCATCGAGACCCGGACGCGTCTGCCAGGGGACGACGGCGATGCCTGCTTGGGTCAGCGCTGATTCGAGATCGGTGACCAGTGGCAGCGATCCGAGCACGACGCTCTGCACATTCTGCGTCTTGAGAAATTCGATGATGTGCTGCGTGATCGCGGCGGCTTTGGGTCGATGGACAAACATGCCGCTGCCTGCAGCGCGGGCGTGAAACATTTTGACCAGATCATCCTCAGGCTTGGCCAGCCGGGCGATGGCTTCATTGACCGCAGGCGGCGGCGACTGAGGTGGCACGGTGTGCGAACGGCCAAGCGCAGCGTGAATGCGCGTGAACAGTTCCTGACGAGATGATGAGGGTGGATGCGACATCGTGCTCTACTTTAACAAGCTACGGCGAAACGGGCTTTCCATCAGTTTGATTTCCCATGACTATCGCAAGTATGGCGCGGCATGTTTACCAATGATTTGTCTGTTGAATTTTGGTTCAATATATGATATACTACGCCTGATATCACGGGTCTGATGAGTTTTCAGCAAGAAGGGGCAGAAGGTAGACGTCTACCCGTTTACCCATAGACATGAGCTAATCCAAGCATAGAACACGATTTACAACGGCTGACGCAAATGAAAAATCGCACAGGTAGACAAAATCTGGCAACGAAAAAAGCCTTGAAGCACCCTGCGTGCAATCGACCTGTCCAATTCCTTCAGGGCGGCTGGGGGCTTAAGTCCGCGCAAGCCCCGACCTTCCAAATTCAAACGGCGCACAACAGCGAAACCTCCAAACCGGACAACGGTAGGCTAAATACGATGACGACGATCGCTTGTGCAATCGATTCAATTGACAGGAGCTTTTCGATGACTGTTCAAACGCTGCGCCGATGGGTGATGCTGCTTGCGGTGATGTTGACCTTCGCTTGCTTCACAATCACATCACAGCGGGCTATCGCTGACGAAACAGTCGAGCCCAAACCCGCAGAGTTCACGCAGAATTTCGAGTTGCCTCTGCACGATGGCAAGCTTTCTTTGAACACACTCATCGCCACGCTGCTCGACTACGTGGGCATGGATGGGCATCTCGTGCGCGGCCTGCTCGACACCCAAGTCGATGTCACCGGCACCACCGGTCGCCTCACCATGAAGACGCTCGCCTTCACCACCAAAGACATCGTCACCATGAAAATCCAAGGCGAAGGCAACGCGCAAAAACTCATCCTGCAAGTCGATCGACTGGCGCTGCGCGAAAAGCGAGCGCTGGTGCAGCGACGAATTCTTCGCGTCATCGAAGCATGGGAACCCAAAGCCGCAGAAAAACTACGCGGCAACCTGGGCTTCTACCTCCATGCTCCTGGCGCGAAACCCATGCCGCTGGGCGAAACAAAAATCACCGCAGCGCCGGGCAAGACTGTCGTCCTCATCCATGGCCTCGATGAACCGGGCTGGTGCTGGAACACCATCGCGCCCGCTCTGGTCAAAGAGGGGTACACCGTCTGCGAACTGCGCTATCCCAACGATCAAGCCATCGGCAAGAGTGCGAAGTTTACTGCGGAACATTTCGCGCTGCTGAGGAAATCTGGAGCACAAGATGTTTCCATTCTCGCGCACAGCATGGGCGGACTCGTCGCGCGGGAGATGCTCACACATGTGGACTATTACGCAGGCAACGGCGACGGCGGCGAAACCTATCCGAAGGTCAATCGTCTGATCATGCTGGGCCCGCCCAACCACGGCTCAGCCGCCGCCGAGCTGCAAGTCCTCGGCGAAGTGCGCGAACAAGTGGTGCGCCTCTTCACCGGTGATGGCCTGCTCTTTGGCGCGTTCTTTGATGGCTCCGGTGAAGCCAAGGAAGACCTGCTGCCTGACAGCCCGTTTCTCAAATCGCTCAACGCGAGGCCGCTGCCCAAGGGTGTGAAGTACACCATCTGTGCATCGCAGATCAGTCCGGTGAATGCGAAACAGATCGAAGCCATGCGAGTCAAACTGCGCGGCAAGTTATCCGCTGACCTGGCCTTTGGCCCCGATCAGATTGCCGCCGCTGTCGCCTCCGTATCGGACGGACTGGGCGATGGCGCGGTGCCTGTCGCATCAACGAAACTCGAAGGCGTGACCGATCACATCATGGTGCCCGGCAATCACTCATCGATGCTGCACAAGAAAAATGAAGAAGGCACGGTGCTGAATATCGTGCTTAAACGGCTGGGTGAATGAGGTGGATTGCTCGCGCCGAGCGTCGCAAAGCCTTTGCTCCGCGGCTAAACGAATAAGCTGTTTCCTGTCTCCTG
>CAZYQL010000065.1:9251-10409 GCA_964650055.1 uncultured Phycisphaeraceae bacterium
GGATGGAAGTTGGCGATGACAGCTTTGAGTCGCGAATGATCGACGTGAGTATAAATCTGCGTCGTCTTGATATTCGAGTGGCCCAGCAGTTCCTGCACCACGCGAAGGTCAGCGCCGCCTGCGAGCAGGTGTGTTGCAAAAGAATGGCGAAGCATGTGCGGATGTATGTGGCGCATTCCCGCTTTGCGTGCGTAGCGCCTGATGATCTGCCAGACAACGATGCGCGTGATGGGGCCGCCGGTGCGTGAGAGCAGTAAACGATTGGTGCGTTTGTCAGCGCGGTAAAGCTTGGGGCGCTGCTCACTGAGATATCGCTCCACCGCTGCAATCGCCGGCTTGCCGATGGGCACGATCCGTTCCTTGCTGCCTTTGCCCATGACGCGCACCACCGCCAGATCGAGATGCACACCATCGCAATCAAGGTCCGCCACTTCGGTGGCGCGAAGGCCACCGGCATAAAGCAATTCCATCATCGCACTGTCGCGCAGAAAATAAGGATCCTCTTCGCTGGGTGCGCGGAGGAGCGCGAGCATCTGTTCGTGGCTGAGTACACCGGGCAGGTTCTTCCATGTCGAAGGCTGACTCAGCAGTTCCGCAGGATTCGTCGCCAAGAGCGCGTTGGCATGTGCAAAGCGACAGAAGACGCGAATGGTGGCGACGTGGCGAGCGATGGAACTGATGGCCAGGCCGCGCTGATGAAGTGCTTTGAGATGCTCAGTCAAGATTGGAAAGGTCAGCGCACGCCAGCCGGTGGCACCGCGCGCGGCAAGCCAGTGCGACAGTTCGCGCAGGTCGGAGGCATAAGCCTCAAGGGTGAGCGGGGAGAAGCCACACTCGATTTTGCAGTAAGCGAGAAACTCACGCACCGGTTGCTCGTAGCTCTCGCTGAGCAACGAACGATTGGCCGTGTAGGGTGAGATTGGTGACAAGGTGTTGCTCGCGCAGCAGCCGGTAGTAAGTGGGACAGCCCAGATGACGATTCACGCAAGTGTCGAAGGCCTCGCTGATACGGCCCAGCGAAAAATGCGAGGCGCATCGCGTGTCGTCCTGGTCAAGAAACGGACACACCGTTGATTCGGATTCAATGAGTCGGGCCATGGCTTATCTCTCTTGGAGCCTGCATGATTATCGGCATTTGAGAACTTAAGACATGAAAAA
>CAZYQL010000065.1:10509-21698 GCA_964650055.1 uncultured Phycisphaeraceae bacterium
AGAGTCGCGGCTCATCTTGCATCAGCTTCTTATCGTTCGCCCGGCAACAACTCGTGCATCTCATCCGCGCTGCCGCCCTTGAGGCAGCAATCAATAATCTTGTGGCCGAGGGGCATCAGGTCTGCTTCGAGGAATCCTTCAAGCTGTTCGCGGAAGAACGCCATCAGCGATGCAGCGCCTTTGTCATAAGCCTCGATACCCACTTCATGCTGCGCTTCCACGCGCAGGAAGAACGGCGGAATGTGTGCGCCTTCAATCACCAGTTGCTTGGGCTGATAGCCAAGCAGCGGGCAGCGTGCGGGCAGCACCTGTTCAGGACGGAAGCGAGCGCCGCCGCGACGGGCCAGGTATTCGCGAACGATCCACTGCGGCATGAAGCCAACTTTCCAGGCACCGACATGCTGATTGGGGATGAGCACGAAAGCGGTGCGGGTGGTGGACTCGATCTGCTTGAGCATGAGGTTGGCCTGATCGACGCGGCGGCCTGTGGCGAAGGGCCAGTAGGAGCCGACGCCTTCGGACTCGAGGCCGGTGCCGCCGATGATCGAAGGATTGCCATGCCCGCGCGGTGCCACCAGACGCCAGAGCCAGGCCAGCGCGGGAGGCAGCACTTGGAGCAGGCCGAGGATGCCGTAGGTGGGATTTTCTTTGGTGCAGGGCGGCGTGCGAACGCCGAAACTGCGGATATCCACGGACACCGGCTGATTGACGATATCGGGCACAATATTACGCGGCACAATCACCCGCGGATTGGGGCAAGGCTTGCCCGGTGCATCCATGATCGGTTCCCAGATCAGCGTCGTCGCGCCCGGGATCGCTTCGATATTCAGAAAGAGCAGCGGCTGGGGCGGATGGATGGAAAGTTTTTCGAGGTGCGGATCGGTGCCGTAGTGCGTGATGTGATTCACACGAACAAACCACGCATCCTCAGCATCCTTGAGCCAGAGCTTTTTGTTGTCGCGCTGAAGCATCGGCAGACAGAGCGCCATGTCATCAGTCACCGGATGCAGTTCGCAGGTGCGCGGCATCGAGAGATGTCGCTCATCACCATCGGTCAAATTCTTACCCACCAGCAATCGGCCATCAGCCTGGCGATGTGCATGTTCGAGCATCTCGCTCTTGCCGCCGCCTGATGCACCTTCGTGCATGATGGTCACGATGTTGTCATAAGGCGTGACGACCTGCACGGTGGAGCAGTGCGCGGTGACCCAGCCTTCTTCTTCGCCCTGGCTGATGAGCACACCATAGACGCCCTTCTTGGCGCTGGGGCCGGGGTAGAGGTTGTAGCTGAACAGTTCGTGCACCTTGGACTTGCGGTTGTGAACGACGACCTGCTTGCCTTCAAAATGCGTGTGGCGAAAAGGCGGAGCAACATAGATCACCGCGCGAGGCGTGAAATCAGTGGGCGTGTTCTCGGGTGTGAGCATGCCTTGCAACATCGCCAGACCGAGTGCAAAAAATCCTGCGTTGGCGGGGCAGATCACCAGTGCGGGAAGGCCCGTCGCTTTGTCGCCGCAGATGAACGGGAAGACGGCCAGTTCCTGCGTCTTGAGCCATTCAAAAGTTTCCAGCCGCAGGTCTTCGAAGTCTTTGCCGAAGCGATCGGAGTAGCGTTCTTTATTAGAAGGATTCTTGTCGCCGATGACCATGCACTCCGCATCGCGGCGGCGCATGTAGGCTTCCAGATAGTTGGCGGCAATGCCGTTCTTGACGCGACAGGCCCGAGCCTCAACGACCATACCTTTGCCGGGCACTTCGTAGCCGATGTCCTGCCAGCCATCGGGGCCTGGATTTCGCACAGCGGATTCGATGAGATCATCGAGGCTGGCAGCCACGGTAAAGCCGGGACAGGCAGCGAGAATCTCGGCGACTTCCTTGGTCACATTGAACGGCAACGAATCGGTTGCGGTCGGCATCAGCCGGCCTCCTTATCTTGATTGAACCACGAAACCGGCCCTACCCAATAGACGGCCCAGCGGCGCGCAAAACAAGCATGGGAAATAGCGTTTTTTCCCAAACACTGTGCCAAGTAATTGCACCGCGTAATTGCAGGGCCACCAAGCCGGGCGATTATAAGGCAATCCGCTGGCTATGCCACTGATCGGGAAAGGGCTGAAGCACCGGAAAAGGGTGCGGTAAGTTTTCCCGGGCACGTGTGGCACTGGCTGGCCGTCGCTCTGGACGGTTTGCCAGTGCCATCCGACATAGTGCCCGGGTTGCTTGGCGCACCCCCGGAAAAGATTCACCATCCATCTGCGGCAGCCACGTGTTATACTTTTTGCAGTCTGGAAGACCCCCGCACCCTGACGCATGGAGGCGTCCGCATGATGACCGATACGTTCATATCGAATCCTTCCGCCAGCGAAGCTGCCAGCGATACCGCCAGTGACACTGTGCCCGTTGAGCCGCAGATCATCATCAAGCAGCCGGTGGCGATGCCGCATGCGCTCGATGCTGACGCGATTGATGACGGAGCTGCCGCCGCTGAAGTCGCACAAGGGACGGCTGTTGAATCCGAAGGGCAGTCGCAGCAAGAGGCGCAGGCTCCGGCGGTGATCGCACCGGTGGACCCGCTGCCTCAGCCACGCGAGCCGCGCATCATTGCGATGATCAATCAGAAAGGCGGCGTCGGCAAGACGACCAGCACCGTCAATCTCGGCGCTGCTCTTTCGCACCTGGGCTATCGCGTGCTGCTGATCGATCTCGATCCGCAGGCGCACATGACCTTGCACGTGGGCATCGATCCGACGACGCTTGAGCGCAGCAACTACGACCTGCTCACTGATGATGATGTGCCTGCATCGGAAGTGATGCACAAGATCAACGACAATCTTTTCGTGCTGCCTGCGGAGGTCAATCTCGCTGGCGCTGAAACGGAGATGGCCCCCAAGCTCGTCACCGGCCGGGCCCAGCGCGTGCTCAAGGATAAGGTGATGGCGTTGATGAAAGCGGGTATCGGGTCTCGGGTATCGGGTGTCGGAAAAGACAGTGAATCACCGACGACAACTAGGGTAACTTCAGCCCCCACCGCAATTCCTACCGACACCCGAAACCCGACACCCGACACCCGCGCCTTCGACTACATCCTCCTCGACTGTCCGCCGAGTCTGGGCCTGCTCACGATCAACGCGCTTTCGTTTGCGAAGGAAGTTTTCGTGCCGATGCAGGCTCACTTTCTTGCGCTGCAAGGTTTGAGCAAACTACTGGAAACCGTCGGCCACATTCGCAGCGGATTCAACAGCGAGCTCGAAGTGACGGGCGTGCTTCTGTGCATGCACGACAAGCAGACGCTTCTGGCGGCAGAAGTTTCTGCCGATCTCAATGGGTTCCTTGATGGCAGCCGTGACCAAGATGTGCCCTGGCGTCACGCGACGGTGCTGACGCCTTCGATCCGTCGCAACATCAAGCTCGCCGAGTCGCCCAGCTTCGGCCATACGATTTTTGATTACGCACCGGACAGCAACGGCGCTCAGGACTACCGCAAGCTGGCGATGTCTGTCGTCAAACAAGGCGTGAAGTTGGGCAAATGAAAATAGTTCAACGTTCATAGTTCAAAGTTCAAGGTTCAAGGTTCAATTCAGCGTGGTTCGATGGCTTCGTACTTATCGTGCATCGCACAACCAACATCAGCACCTTGTTGTTAGAAGCCTTCAACTTTGAACCTTGAACTTTGAACCTTGAACCTCCCAAGGATCTCCCATGCCGCTGACCACCGCCATCACCTGCCGCGTTGCTGCGTACTCCGATGCGAATGCGATGCTGCTAGTCGATGACGGCGGCAGGCTCCAGCGCGAGCGCACCAATTTCATCAATCAGGCCATCACCAATCGCGCCGCACACGTCGCACTCATCGATGGCAAAGTGGTCGCTTACGGCGTGATCCAACAGACCTTTTTCAATCACAGTTTTCTGAGTCTGCTCACGGTGCAAATCGATCATCGCCGCAAAGGCGTCGGGGCCTGGCTGTTGCAACACATCGAGCACATCTGCAAGACTCCCAAGCTTTTCACGACTGTTCCCGCTTCGCACATTGAAGCGCAAGCCTTCCTGCTCAAAGTCGGCTACACGAGCAGCGGTCAAATCGAAAACCTCGACGACGCCCAGCCGCAGCACATCTTTTTCAGGCGACTTCGCTAAAGCAATTCTTAACGAGCCGCGCCCGTCAGGAAGCGGGGGTTTTCTCGAATACTCCACTCCCTTACGGTCGTGGCTCGTGACGATGCAGCAACATCATTGTGGCCACGTGTCGCTATCCTTATAGTGGTGCGCCATCGCCTTGATCACATAGCCCCGGCCTTGGCCGGGGGAACGCTGCGAAGTCGGTGAGTCACCCCGGCTAAAGCCGGGGCTATATGAGAACGAAATCACGCCTTGCTCATCCCCGGAGGTTCCCATGCTTTTTCTTCGTTGCCTCATCATCGCTCTGCTTGTTACCGCGCCCATTCTCGCTGATGCCACCAATGGCAAGCTCGACATTCATTGGATTGATGTCGAAGGCGGCGGAGCCACGCTCATCGTCACACCAAGCGGCGAGTCCATCCTCATCGACACCGGCAACCCCGGCAACCGCGATCCCGGTCGCATCGCCAAACACGCCAAGGAAGTCGCCAAGCTTAAGAAGATCGATCACCTGGTCATCACGCATTATCACGTCGATCATCTGGGCGGCGCTGCTGAGCTTTCCAAACTCATCCCCATCGGCACCGTCTATGACAACGGCAACCACGAAGCCCGCCGCAATGAAACCGCTGGCAAGCTCGATGAATATCTCGGCTTCAAAGCGGACAAGCGCGTCGTGCTCAATCCCGGCGACAAACTGCCGCTCAAGCAGGCCGTTGTCGCCCTTGCCAGTGGCAAGATGCCTGCGCTCTCGATCACCTGTCTCGCCGCCCGGCAGCAGACGATCAAAGCGGAAGATCATCATGCTGAAAACACGCACGACCTCGCAAAGAATCCTGTTCGCCGCAGCGAGGACAAAAGCGATAACGCCAACTCCATCGTGCTGCTGATCAAGCTCGGCGAATTCGAGTTTCTCAACTGCGGCGACCTGACCTGGAACATCGAAGAAAAACTCGTTGCCCCGCGCAATCTCGTGGGCACCGTCGATGTCTGGCAGGTCAACCATCATGGCCTCGATGCCAGCAACAACCCGCTGCTGATTCAGTCGGTCGCGCCGACCGTGGCGGTCTTTAATAATGGCGACAAGAAGGGCTGTCAGCCGCTGGCGTTTCTCGCCGTCAAGGCAGCGCCTTCGATCAAAGCGATTTATCAGGTGCACAAAAATCTGCGCAAGGATGTGCAGAACAACACCGCTGATGAAATGATCGCCAATCACACTTCGCAAAACGAATGTCAAGGCCATGCGATGATGCTGCACGTGGCCGCCGATGCGAAGAGCTACACCGTGGTGGTGCCTTCGCAGAAGCACGAGCGCACGTTTGAGACGAAGTGAATGATGGGTTCAGATAAAACAGGCACGGCCCCTTGACTGAAGGAGCCGTGCCTTGTGCGTTTGATTATCCAACTCGAGTCACGCCAGTTCTGTGCGCACCTTTTCCAAGAGCGCCTTGGTCAGCTTGATCCCGGCCATTTCATCGACTTTGCCGCCTTCATATTCGATGCCCACCCATCGGCCCGTTGCGTCCCATTCCTTCGGCGCATTCTTGAGCACGATCTTCATCATTTTCCGATAGTCGGTATGAATCTCATCGCCCGCATCATTGAAGTCATGCGACTTGGCGGAGACCGCCCGCGCGAAAGGCATCAGTTCCTCGACGCCCACGTAGCGGTCGTACATCAGGTCGTAACCATACTTGTCCTTGCTCGCGCCTTTGATTCGGAAGTTGCCAAAATCAGGCAGCGCCCCGACGCGCGGGTGGTTCGCCATCGCCAAGGTGTCCGCCAGCCAACGGCCATGCGATGACAGACCGCCGTGGTTTTCGACAATCACATAAAGCCCCAGTTTGTCGCAGTATTCTGCGAGCCTGTGCAAGCCGTCGGCTGCAAGCTTCTGCTGATCCTGATAGGTGCCCGAGGATCCCGCATTGACGCGGATCGAGTGGCAACCCAGGAACTTGGCAGCATCAGCCCACTTGTAGTGATTCTCGACAGCCTTGGTGCGGTTGGCTTCATTGGCATCGCCAAGCTGGCCTTCGCCATCGCACATGATCAGCAGGCTCTTGACGCCTTCGCCCTCGGCCCGTGATTTGAGGTCTTTCAGATAGTCCTCGTCCTTCGCCTTGTCTTTGAAAAACTGGTTGACGTATTCGATGCCTTCGATGCCCAACGACTTGGCCGTCTTGGCGAAATCGAGGTTGTCGATTTTCTTGCCGAAGATCGATTTGTGCAGCGACCACTGGGCCAGCGAAATGCGGTAGAGCGGCGAAGTGGTGTTCTGTGCAAACATCGGTGCGACTCCGGTGGTGACCGCAGCCATCGCAACGGTCACTTGTGCTGAGCGAGTGAGAAATTCACGGCGATTCATCAATGGTCCTTCCAAAATGGGTTAAAGGCTGGTTGAAAGGCACAGCGACTTTAAGTCGCCGTGCCTGCCTGCGCTGAACAATGAATTGTACCGACAACCTAAAAACAATCCGCTACAATCGCCCTTCTTTGGGCGGGCCTTACCCTCCATTCTACGGATTTCATCATGGCAGAAAATCATTCCTTCGATCTCGTCATCCTCGGCGGCGGCCCCGCTGGTTACGTCGGTGCTATTCGTGCAGGCCAGCTTGGCCTCAAGGTCGCCTGTGTTGAGCGCGGTCAACTCGGCGGCGTCTGCTCCAACTGGGGCTGCATTCCTACCAAAGCACTGCTCGCAGAAGCTGAGTTTTACGATCGGCTCAAACACGATGCGAAAAACTTCGGCATCGAAGCAGACAACATTCGCCACGACTGGTCCAAAGTCATCGGCCGCTCACGCAACGTCGCCGAGACTGGTGCCAAAGGCATCGCCCACCTCTTCAAGAAAAACAAAGTCACCCACTTCCAAGGCCACGCTCGCATCACCGCGCCAGGCAAAGTCGAAGTACACAAGGTGACTGCCGGCGGTGAAAGCTCATGGGACATTGCTGCCAACGCCGCCGCTGCCAAGTCGAATCAACTCGAACACACCATCACCGCCAAGAACATCATCATCTGCACCGGTGCGATTGCCCGTGCACTACCTGGTGCTGATTTCGATGGCGACAAAATCATCGGCTCCAAGGATGCGATGAGCCTCAAGGAACAGCCCAAGGAACTGATCATCGTCGGCGCGGGCGCCATCGGCATGGAGTTCGCTTACTTCTACAACGCCTTCGGCACCAAGTGCACCGTCATCGAAATGCTCGACCGCGTGCTGCCCATCGAAGATCCCGAAGTCTCCAAGACCGTTGAGAAAAGTTTCACCAAGCAAGGCATCAAGCTGCTCACCGCTCACAAAACGCTGGCTGTGAAAAAGACCGACAAGGGCGTTGAGCTTACCGTCGCGCCTGTTGCTGATGAAAAGAAAACGCAGACCATCACCGGCGATAAAGTCCTCGTCGCCATCGGCGTCAAAGGTCGCTATGACGGCCTCTTCGATCCTAAGACCGTGCCGCTGGAAATCTTTAAGGATCACATCAAAGTCGATCGCAAGAATTACGCGACGAACATCAAAGGCATCTTTGCCGTGGGCGATGTGAATGGTCCGCCTTGGCTGGCGCATGTGGCCAGCGAAGAGGCGGTGGTCTGCGTCGAACTGATTGCGGGGCATCATCCGACGCCCATCGACTACGACTCGATCCCCGGCTGCACCTACTGCCATCCGCAGGTCGCCTCCATCGGCTTCACCGAACAAGCCTGCAAAGACAAAGGCCTCAAATATAAAGTCGGCACCTTCCCCCTCATGGCCAGCGGCAAGGCCCGGGCGATGGGCGCAACCGATGGCTTTGTGAAAATGATCGTCGGCGAAAAATACGGTGAGATTCTGGGCTGCCACATGGTCGGCGAAAACGTCACCGAACTCATCGCCGAGATCGGCCTGGCCCGCCGCCTTGAAGCCACCGCTGAGGAAATCATCGCCACCATGCACGCTCACCCCACGCTCAGCGAAGCGGTGCACGAAGCCACGCTCGCCACGCAAGGTCGTATGCTGCATTTTTAAAAGTACAACGCCATACGGCGCACAGCAACAACAACGCTTGCGCCACCGCCTCCAACTCTCATGTCAATCCTCACCCACGGTTCTGATCTGCGCCTGGCCCCCACGCTTCGCCCCCTCGTCGCTGCGGGTGATGGCACCGTGCGCGGCGCGGTGACAACGCTGGCGAAACTGGAATTCCATGCGGTGCAGCTCGATGCCACGCTCTCAGGCATTCGGCCACGCGATCTGTCGCAGCGCGCCAGGCAGGACCTAGTCGCTCTGTTTTCACGGCATGACATGCAGATTGCAGGCCTCGATTTTTTTCTCCCTTCACAGCACTTCATCGAATCCGAAAACATCGATCGCGCCATGAACGCAGCGCTGGCGGTGATCGAACTTGCTGCTGATCTGGGGCGCGTGCCGGTGAGCATGGCCCTGCCGGTGGATCAGGTGAAAGATGATGTGAAGAATGCGCTGGTCGATGCCGCTGATGGCAGATCAATCAGACTGGCCATTCATGCGGAAGGCGAACTCGATGCGCTGGCCGCCTGGCTTGATGCCACCGATCAATATGCTTTGGGCGCAGGCATCGACCCGGCAGCGCTTCTGGCGCGCGGCGAAAAAGCAGTGCGCACCACGCAGCGATTCGCCAAGCGGCTGGCCGTCGCTAGGCTCAGCGATCTGACTTCATCAGCCCTTCGCTGTCCCATCGGCGAAGGCGAACTGGACATCGAGGCCTACCGCATCACGCTCGATTTGGCCTCGGGTCGCAGCGGCCCGGTCGTGCTCGATCTTCGCGGCTTGGAAGGCCCCGTCGCCGCTGCCGTCACCGCGAAGAAGGCGTGGGATGGCGCTGCGTTTTCCGTCTAAATCGTTTTCTGAAAGTGCGATCTAAACCACGATGCGTAAGCTCGCGGCGACTTGAGAATCTCACGTTTTCTCCACCATCCGCAGGCTTACGCCTGGCGGCTCGGATGGCGCAATAAAAAAAACCCCTTATTTCTAAGGGGTTTTTCAAGCGAGGGTGGCGGGGCTCGAACCCGTAACCTCCGAATCGACAGTCCGGTGCTCTAACCAATTGAGCTACACCCCCGTTTTATTGGGGCACTCGCCGCTTTTGCGAATGGCCAAGTAGTGTAGGATTTGCCTTTCGTTTGTCAAACTCACTTTGAGGCCCGCTCAATGCCCGCCATTTGCGTTTACTGTGCTGCCAGCAATCACATTGATCAAGCCTACTTTCGCGCTGCCGAGGAACTGGGCCGCGCCATCGCCCAGCGCGGCGACAGCCTGGTCTATGGCGGCGGGTCCGTCGGCCTCATGGGTGAGGTGGCCAGGGCCGTCAAACAGCACGGCGGCAAGGTCGTGGGCATCATCCCGCACGTACTCGTTGAATCCGAATTTGCCTTCACCGATGCTGATGAACTGATCTACACCGATGACATGCGCTCGCGCAAGGCCCAAATGGATCAGCGGGCTGATGCGTTTGTGATTCTGCCTGGCGGGTTTGGCACGATGGAGGAGATGTTTGAAATTCTGGTTGGCCGTGTGCTGGGATATCACAACAAGCCGATCGTGATTTTGAATGTGCAAGGCTTCTACGATCCACTGATCGAGCTGATGGATCACATGTACGAGCATCGTTTTGCTAGGCCGGGCACGCGCGATTTGTACCGGGTGGTCAGTGAAGTGGCGCAGGTGTATGACGCCATAGAGGCGCAGCGCGTGGCGACGATGCTGGAGCCTTCGTCCGCCAAGGTGGACGGCTAAAATAGAGGACACGATGATCCATTTTTTCTTGCGGGTGATGTGTTGCATTTCGCTGATGGCGCAGTTGACTGTCGCGCAGATGACTGTCGTGCAGATGACTGTCGCGCAGATTTCGATCACCGGCGATGAAGTGGCTGCGCTCAAATCATTTGATGAAATGATGGCTGCGTTTCTCGCTGAGCATCAGGTGGCTGGCGCTTCGCTGGCGATTGCCAAGGATGGCGCGATCATTTATTCGCGTGGGTTTGGACTGGCGAATGTGGAGACGAAGCAGCCGGTGCAGCCGGCGTCGCTGTTTCGGATTGCGAGCCTATCCAAGCCGATCACAGCCGCGGCGGTGATGAAGCTGGTCGAGGCTGGCAAGCTGAAACTCGATGATCGCATTGTCGATCTGCTTGGCCTTGATATCCCGCCACAGCCACAAGGCGACCCGCGCTGGAAGAAGATCACCATCGAGCATTTGCTCCATCACACCGCTGGCTTTGATCGCGATAAATCCTTCGACCCGATGTTCAGGTCAAGAGCGTTCGCCACTGAGCAGCGCGTGATGCCGCCGGCTGGAGCAAAGGATGTGATCGCGTGCATGGTGGCGCGGCTGTTGGATTTTGAGCCGGGCACGAAGATGGCGTATTCGAATTTTGGATATTGCCTGCTCGGCCGGGCTATTGAGAAGGCAAGCGGACAGAGCTACGAGGCGTATGTGAAAGAGCACGTGCTGGAGCCGGTGGGTGTGAAGACGATGCGCATCGGTGCCACGCGAAGTACAGCAAAGGATGAAGTGACCTATTACGGTTTCGGTGCTCGCACGGGTGAGAATGTTTTTGCAAGCCGCGCAGGTGAACCGGCGAAGGTGCTCCTGCCTTACGGAGCCTGGCACCTGGAGGCGATGGATTCGCATGGCGGATGGATCGCATCAGCGCCGGACCTGCTCAGGTTCGCTTCGATCATGGATGGTGATGTTGTAAAGCCTGGCGCGGCAGAACGCCCATCTCGCCCGGTGCTCAGCAGTGATTCCATCAAGGCGATCTTCGCTGGGCCGATGCTCGCCGGTGATGCCGGCAAGACGGCAGCGAAGTCGCCCGTGTTCTATGGCTTTGGCTGGCAGGTGCGCGAAGTGGGCAATGGCCAAATCAACACCTGGCACAACGGGGCGCTCTCGGGCACCTCGTCGCTGCTGGTTCGCCGCCACGATGGCCTTAGCTGGGCGGTGCTCTTTAATGGTGACACGGGCAAGAACAACCAAAAGCTGTCGGGCCTGATCGATGGCTTGATGCATCAGACGGCTGCGAAAGTGAAGGCGTGGCAGTAGCAGAAGCAG